>NZ_JAUQOQ010000010.1:0-189496 GCF_030580795.1 Pseudomonas boreofloridensis
CCCCCCCCCGCCAGAGCCCCCCCCCGGGGGTTGACAAATTGGTTTTTTAATTAAATTTAATGTGCAGGCCGCCCCCCCCGGGGGCCCCCCCCCCCCCCCCCCCAGGTCCGCGCGGGTGAACGGTGGCCGGTGCAGGCCACCGCAGTACGTTTAGAAGCGAACCGTGATGCCCGCATTCACCGAGTGGAAGCGGGTGTCCGAACCGAACTGGCCCTGGTACGACAGGTCCAGGTCGGTCTGGCGGGTCAGACGCATCTTCGCGCCCACTTCGGTCAGTGCCACGTTGCGTGTCTGGGCGATGCCCTGCACTTCGAAGTCAGGACCGCCCGCGAAGGACTGCTCGTTGCGTGGGTCCAGGTCGCCATAGGCACGGCGCCAGCCGAGCGAGCCATACACCTGGGTGTCGCGGTTGGCCACGCGGGTATGGGTGGAGGCGCGCATGCCCACGGTCGAGAACCAGGTGTCCTGTTTCTCGCTGGACACGTCCAGCGCCGCGGCACCGCCTTTTTCGCGGAAGCTGTCGGCGTCGTACTTCACGTAGGACACGCCTACGAACGGTTCCAAGGCCACTGCGCCCAGGCCGATGCGGTAAGCCGCCTCGCCACTGGCTTGCAGGGTATTGGCGTCGCGCTTGCCCTTGAGGTGGTCGTTGAACCCGGCGAAGCCCACGTTGCGCTCGCTGTCGAGCTTGTGCCAGGTGTAGCCGACATCCGCACTCAGACGCAGGGCATCGAGCTGGGCACCGGTGTACAGACCCAGGTGGTAGTTGTCGCTGTTGCCCTTGGCGTCGCGGTCGTCAGCATCGAACTTCGAGCGGCTGTAGCCCCCGTAGACGCCCGCGCGCCAGTCCTGGGTGATGCTGCCGTCGGCACCGATCAGGACACCGCCGGTGCGCTGGCGCAGGCCGCTGGAGCCGTTGTTGCCGTCCAGGCGCGACCAGTTGCCGAAGGTCTGGGCCCAGGCGCCGCCCTGGTAATCGGGTGCGGCGGGCATGAAGCTCGAGGCGCCGAGCGGCATGCGCACGGTGTTGCTGTCGAGCAGCGTGCGCAGGCGCGAGCCCAGTACGCCGGACACCACCTGGCTGTTGGCGATCAGCGCGGTACCGGTGCTGCTGTGGTAGTCGCCGGAGAGCTGATCGATGGCGTTGCGCGCGCTGGCGGCATCGAGCACCAGCAAGTTGTTGTACAGGCGCAGCGGATCACCGCTCTGCTGCAGCACGCTCAGGGCTCCGGCGGTGTTCCACTGGTTCTCGGTGAGCGCCACGGTCTGGAAGATGCCTGGCGTGCCGCCGGTTGCCGGTGGCTCGACCGGAGGCTGCACAGGCGGTTGGACGGGTGGCTCGACCGGGGGCTGAACCGGCGGCTCTACGGGTGGCTCGACCGGGGGCTGAACCGGCGGCTCTACGGGTGGCTCGACCGGAGGCTGAACCGGCGGCTCTACGGGTGGCTCGACCGGAGGCTGAACCGGTGGCTCTACGGGCGGCTCGACCGGCGGCTGCACAGGTGGCTCGACTGGCGGCGTGGTGGTCTTCTGCGCGATGGTCAGGTTCAGGGCGTTGGCCGTGCGCTGCAGGCTGACGTCGAGGAAGGCCGAGTTGCTGAAGGCTTGCGCGTAAGCCGTGCCGGCCGCCGCACCGTCGACCACGCCGCCTTGGGCGGTGAGCAAGGTGTAGGTCTGGCCGTTCTGGTAGCTCTGCGCTTCGTTGAGCGTGGTGACGTCCACGCGGGTGCCACGCAGGGTGGCGGTGCCGCTGACGTTGACCTGGTCAGAGCCGCCATCGCCGGCGATGTCCGCCGCGTAACGCGAGCCCGCCGCCATGTCCAGGTCGCCTTTGATCGACAGGTTGCCCAGTGCGCCTTCACCTGGCGACAGGGTACCGCCGGAAGCCACTTGGGTGCTGCCGACCTGGCCGCGACCGGCCAGTACACCGCCGTCCAGCACCTGGGCGCGGTTGCTGTAGTTGCCGGAGGCGTCGGTGTGGCCGACGGTGCCGTTGACCACCAAGGTGCCGTTGCCCACGCTCAGCAGCGAGGTGCCGCGCGGGTTGGTCTGGTCGACGTCGCCGGCCAGCACCAAGCGACCGCCACGTACCACGGTGCTGCCGGACAGCCCGGTGAGGTCGCCGCTCAGGGTGGTGTTGCCGCTGAACGAGTAGACCCGGCCCGCGCCGCTGATGCGGTTGCTCAGTTGCAGGTCGCTGTCGGTATGGTTGAAGGCCAGCGCGCCGCTGCCGGCACCGAAGCGGATCGCCGTCTGCGGGTCGAGGCGACCGGCAGCCTGGGCGGCGCTGGCGGTGATCGAGTCGATGTCGGTACGGTCGTCGTCGCGCACCACGGCGCCACCGATGCTCAAGGCGCCACGGGCCGCGGAGTTGATGCTGGTCAGCACGCTGATGTCGATGCCGTCGGTGCTGCTCAGCTCGGCGCCATTGGCCAGCATCATGTTGGTGCTGCGGGTGGTGGTGCCCAGGGTCAGCGTACGGGTGGCCAGGCGCGTGCCTTCGCCGGAAACGCTGACCACGGTGTTGCGGCCGATGCTGGCTGCGCCCAGTTCCATGGAGTCGCTGGTCAATACGGCGCCGTCGCTCAGGCTGAGGTCGTTGCGGTTCTTGAAGGTGCCGGTATTGTCCCAACGCGTGCCGGCGCCGGTCAGGGTGCTGATCGAGTCGATGGCGACGCGTTCGCTGGCGAGCTGGCCGCCGTTCTGCAGGTTGATGCGCGAGTCGTAGATGAAGACGCCGCCGGAGGTCACGTTGACCGCATCCACCTTGGCGTTCTGGCCGCTGACCAACAGGTTCGCCCGGGACAAACCGTTGCCGGCGTTACCGTTGTCGCTGAGCTGGAGATCGCGCACCGACACCTGGCCGCCGTCGAGCACGTTCAGCGTCCCCTGGCCCGCACCGCCTATGACGATGGCGTTATCCAGCACCGCGTTGGTGCGTGGCACGACCCAGCGGGTGCCGGCGCCTTCGACCACGACGGTGGCCATGGCCGTGTTGGCTTCGCTGTTGGTCGATGAGCCGCCGATTCGTCCGCCTTTGCTGACGACTTGGGCACCGTTGTTGATGGTCAGGCCGGCTGGGGTGCCGTTACTGGGGCGAAGCGAAATCGCGCCATCGATGCCGCGATCGCTACTCCAGGTTTCCTGCCCACTGTTGATGTTGTAGTCCGCCGCCTGGGCATTCGGGAGCACGCTGAGCGTGATCGCAAACGCGAGCGGGGAGAGTTTGAATAGGGGGTTCATAGCGACTCCAGATACTCCATTAGAGGCCACGCTAGTGGCTGCCGGCCATCAAGGCCTTGGCGTTCCATAGGTGCGACGTGTCAACAGGGGGAGTATCCGGAGCGCTCGGCGCGCTGAAAATAGTACGCATGTGCTAGCGTCTTGCAGAACGTGATGCCGCGCACATCAAGGGCTGCAGCCCGATGTCGGGGTGCAGGTCGCGATCTGTCGCGCACACTGCGACAATTCGGTCATGAGGCCCTGTCACGCTGGCGCAGTGGGTCGAAGGTAAAGGGGAAGGCGATGGCAGGCAGGTTGATCTACCTCATCGGGCCGTCCGGTTCAGGCAAGGACAGCCTGCTGGACGCGGCTCGCGAACAGTTGACGGCCAAGGGCGCGTGCATCGCCCGGCGCGTCATCACTCGCTCGGCCGAGGCCACCGGCGAGGCCGCCATGGCGGTCAGCGCGGCGCAGTTCGAGCAGATGCGCGAGGAGGGCGCCTTTGCCTTGCATTGGCAGGCCAACGGGTTGCAGTACGGGATTCCACGGATCATCGACCAATGGCTCGAGCAAGGGCACGACGTGCTGGTGAACGGCTCACGCGGGCACCTGGCCCAGGCCCGGCTGCGTTATCCACAGTTGCAGGTGGTGTTGCTCAGTGTGGCGCAGGACGTGTTGCGTCAGCGGCTGCTGGCGCGCGGTCGGGAAACCCCGGAGGAAGTGGAGGCGCGCCTGGCGCGCAACGCCCGTTTCGCCAGCGAAGCGCGCGAGGCCAACCCCCGTTTGTTGCTGCTGGATAACTCAGGGCCGCTGGCTGAGACGGTGGCGCGGCTGCTCGCCCATCTGCAGCGATAGTCGGGCAAGGTTTCGGGGGAGCGCTTGAAGCGGCTCCCCCGATCGACTCAGTGCAGCTTCAAGCGCGGCTCGGTGCCGCGGCCGATCTTGCTGCCCAGCATCAGCATGGCCGTGCGGAACACACCGTACAACGCCATCTGGTGCATGCGGTACAACGACACATAGAACATCCGTGCCAGCCAACCTTCGAGCATCACGCTGCCGGTGAGGTTGCCCATCAGGTTGCCCACCGCCGAGAACCGCGACAGCGAGACCAGCGAGCCGTAGTCCTTGTAGGTGTAGGTGGCCAACGGCTTGTTCTCCAGCCGAGCCTTCAGGCTCTTGGCCAGCAGCGACGCCTGCTGGTGCGCCGCCTGGGCGCGCGGCGGCACGTTGCGGTCGCTGCCCGGCTGCGGGCAGGCGGCGCAGTCGCCGAAGGCGAAGATGTCGTCGTCGCGGGTGGTCTGCAGGGTCGGACGCACCACCAACTGGTTGATGCGGTTGGTCTCCAGGCCATCGATGTCCTTGAGGAAGCCCGGCGCGCGAATGCCCGCCGCCCACACCTTCAGGCTCGCCTGGATCACCTCGCCGCTGGCGGTCTTCAGGCCGTCCTCGGTCACCTCGCTGACGGCCGCGTTGGTCATCACCGTCACCCCGAGTTTTTCCAGGGTCTTGTGCACCGGCTGGCTGATGCGCTCGGGCAGCGCCGGCAGTACGCGCGGGCCGGCCTCGATCAGGGTGATGTGCATATCTTCCGGACGGATACGGTCCAGGCCATAGGCCGCCAGCTCGTGGGCCGCGTTGTGCAGCTCGGCCGCCAGCTCCACGCCGGTGGCACCGGCGCCGACGATGGCCACGCTGATCTTCTCGCTGGCGGTGTCGCCGGCGTGGGCGCGCAGGTAGTGATTGAGTAGTTGCTGGTGGAAGCGCTCGGCCTGCTTGCGGCTGTCGAGGAACAGGCAGTGCTGCGCCGCGCCCAGGGTGCCGAAGTCGTTGGTGTTGCTGCCTACGGCGATCACCAGCGTGTCGTAGCCCAGGGTGCGCGCCGGCAGCAACTCGCGGCCTTCTTCGTCGAGGGTGGCGGCCAGTTGGATGCGCTTGCCTTCACGGTCCAGGCCGCTCATGCGTCCGAGCTGGAAGTTGAAGTGATTCCACTTGGCCTGGGCCACGTAGTTGAGCTCGTCTTCGGAGGAATTGAGCGAACCGGCGGCCACTTCGTGCAGCAACGGTTTCCAGATGTGCGTCAGGTTGGCGTCGACCAGGGTGATCTCGGCGCGCTTGCCCTTGCCCAGGCTCTTGCCCAGGCGGGTTGCCAGTTCCACGCCGCCGGCGCCGCCGCCGACAATCACGATGCGATGAGTCATGGGGATATCTCACAAGTTTTACGGAATTCGGGGACACCAGGTCCGGCCGCTTCGACACAGGGGAGGGCGAGCGCAAGGCAGCTCATAGCACCGGTCCACGTGGCGGGCAGCTCGACGGGCAGCGTCCGGGGTAGGACGGCGCGTCGTGGGGTAGACGTCTTGGAGTGCAGGCGCGGTACAACGTTTCCTACAGCCTTGGAAAGAAGTTGAAACGAATGATAATACCTTTCATCTGCGCCGCCGAGTGTACGTCATTGCACCGTCACACGGCACACGATCAAAGGCTGATGCCGACGTCGAACACGATGCTGCGGCCCAGGTTGGCGCGCAGGAAATCCGGCGCGTCCGGGTGTGCGAACAGCACCCGGGCGAAGGTCGGTCCCACCAGCGACAGTGAGCGCCAGCCCTGGCGCAAGTACTCGGTGGGCGGCGGGAAGTGGCTGTTGAGGTCGAGCACTTCGCGCTTGAGGCTGGCGAAGGCGATGATGTCCAGCTCGCCCAGGTCCAGCCCGCGCTCGCGGTAATTGCGCGCTTTCTTGCCGAGCGTCGGCCCCAGGCGACCGATCAGCTCCTGAGCGCTGATGCGCCGTGGGCGCGCCTCGCGACGCACCAGTTGCGCCAGCGAAAAGGCGCTGCGCCGACGCTGCAGTTCCTCGCGCCATTCGTCGTTGAGCCGGCGGCCCTGGTCGAGCACGAAGAACACTTCGAAGGCCGCATCGCGAAACAGCACGTCCGGTGGCTCCTGGCCGGCCGGGGTGAAGTCTTCGCTGCGGTAGGGGATGTTCAGCCCTTGCAGCAGGCGCTGGCAGACCCAACGCTCACGCTCCCATTTGCGGGCATTGGACAGGAAGGCATTGGCTTGTTCGGCCTGGATGGTAAGCAGGCGCAGGTAATCTGAGTCATCCATGGCAACAAGCTTAGTCTGCAATTGTGAAGGATAAGGTCTTGTCTTCACGCAAGATTCGCGAACCGGCTTCGGGTGTAGACTCGGCGGCATCCGCCACCGATGCGAGGTCGTCATGATCAGCGCCCAGGTCCTGTCCAGCACCAGCCTGACCCTCGGTTGGCTGGCCTACGCACCGCTGCTGCTGTGGGCCGCCAGCCGCACCCGCTGGGTCGAGCTGTTCAGCGACCCGCGCCGCCAGCACCTGCTGTTCGGCACGGTGCTCGCGCTGTTCGCGCTGTGGATGGTGCGGCGCGATTTCGACTCGGGCGTGTCCTACCATTTCCTCGGCATGACCGCCGTGACGCTGCTGTTGGATTGGCCGCTGGCCGTGCTCGGCGGCTGCCTGGCGCAGCTCGGCCTGCTCGCCCTGGGGCGCCAGGACCTCGCCGCCCTGGGCATCAACGGCCTGCTGATCGTGGCCTTGCCCGTGCTGGTCACCGAAGCCTGCGCCACGCGGGTCGAACGTGCCCAGCCACGCAACCTGTTCGTCTACATTTTCTGCTCCGGCTTCTTCGCCGCCGCCCTGGCAACCCTGGTGTGCCTGCTGGCAGGCATGGCGCTGCTGTGGCTGGATGGCCTGTTCGCCATGCCCGAATGGCTCGGCGACTTCATCGGCTACCTGTGGCTGATGATGTTCCCCGAGGCCTTCATCAACGGCACCGTCATCAGCGCGTTGGTGGTGTTCTGTCCCGAGTGGCTGGAAACCTTCAACCGCACCCGCTACTTGCAGGCGCCGTGGAAGGAAGACTGACGGCGTTGAGCTCGCCGCGCTCAATGCCGGGGTTCAAGATCCCCCGAATACAGTTCGTCTTCGGACTCCGGTGCCGCCGGAATCTTGTGCTCTTCGGCCGCCCAGGCGCCCAGATCGATCAACTTGCAGCGGTCCGAGCAGAACGGCCGGTTCGGGCTGCTCGCGCTCCATTCCACGGGGGCGCCACAGGTGGGGCAATCGACGGTCATTGGCTGGCTCAAGGCTGGCCTCCTCGTAAAGTCAGGTAAAAGGCATGCAACTGATCGATCTGCTGATGTAGCCACGGCAGGTCGCGGTCGTTGACCACCACATCGTCGGCATGGCGCAGACGTTCCTCGCGCGACAGCTGCGCTGCCAGGATCGCCTGCACCTGGGCTTCGCTGGTGTCGTCGCGTTGCAGCGTGCGAGCGATCTGCACGCTTTGCGGCACGTCGATCACCAGGATGCGTTGGGTTTTCTGGTACTGGCCGGATTCGATCAGCAGCGGCGAGACATACACCGCGTAGGGCGATTGCGCTTTGGCCAGGTAGCTGAAGATCTCCTGGCCAATCAGCGGATGCAGCAACTGTTCGAGCCAGCGCCGCTGCGTGGGGTCGCTGAAGATGCGCTCGCGCAACGCCGAGCGGTTTAGCGTACCGTCCTCCAGCAAGACCCCCGCACCGAAGCGCTCGACGATGCTGGCCAGGGCCGGCCGGCCCGGTTCCACCACCCAGCGCGCGGCCTGGTCGGCGTCCACCAAGTGCACGCCGAGCTCGACGAAGCGTTCGGCCGCCGCACTCTTGCCGCTGCCGATGCCGCCGGTGAGGCCGAGAATCCAAGGGGTGAAGGCTGCAGTGGTCATCAGTATCCAAACAGTTGCAGGTAGGAAGCGTGTATTTCATCACCCCAGAGCCAGGCGATCCACCCCGCGATGGCCAGATAAGGTCCAAACGGCAGTGTGGTCTGCAACGAGGCCTTCTTGATCTTCAGCACACACACACCGACCAGCGCCCCCACCAACGAGGCCAGCAGCAAGGTCAGCGGCAGCACCTGCCAGCCGCCCCAGGCTCCGAGCAGCGCCAGCAGTTTGAAGTCGCCGTAGCCCAAGCCTTCCTTGCCGGTGATCAGCCGGAACACCCAGTACACCGACCACAGGCTCAGGTAACCGAGCACCGCCCCCCACAGCGCATCGGCCAACGGCACGAACACCCCGAAGGCATTGATCACCAGGCCCAGCCACAGGGTCGGCAGCACCAGTACGTCCGGCAGCAACTGATGGTCCGCATCGATCAGGCTCAGGGCCAGCAGGCACCAGGTCAGCAGCAGGCCCAGCAGCGCCTGCTCGCTCACGCCGAAATGCCACGCCACCAGCCACGACAACAGCGCGCAACTCAATTCCACCAACGGATAGCGCAGACTGATCCGCCCCCGGCACGCCGAGCAGCGCCCGCGCAACAACAGGTAACTGAGCAGCGGAATGTTTTCCCACGGCCGAATCCGATGCTGGCACGCCGGGCAGTGCGACGCAGGCAGGCACAGGTCGAAACGCGGGTAGGACACCTGGCCCAGGCCCAGCACCTCACGCGCCTCCCTCTGCCATTGGCGCTCCAGCATCACTGGCAACCGCAGCACCAGCACATTGAGGAAACTGCCCACCAACAGGCCAAGCAGCGCCGCACCGGCCAGGAACAGTCCTGGCTGGTCGACAAGCAATATCCACAGGTTCATGTCAGATCAGGCTACCCAACTGGAAGATCGGCAAGTACATGGCCACCACCAGGCCACCCACCAGCACGCCGAGGATCAGCACGATGGCCGGCTCCAGCAGGCTGGTCAACTGTTCCAATACCAGACCCACCTGTTCCTCGTAATGACAGGCCGCCTTGTCCAGCATCGCGTCCAGCGTGCCGCTGGACTCGCCAATGGCCGTCAACTGCACCAGCAACGGCGCGAACAGCGGCTCCAGCGCCATCGCCTGGTGCAGCCCCAAACCATTGGCCATGCCCTGACGCAACTGCCCGACCGCCCGCTCGTGCAGCGCATCGCCACACGCCGGCGCCACCGTGTGCAGCGCATCGAGCAACGCCACCCCCGCGCCATAGGCCGTCGCCAGACTGCGCGCGAAGCGCGCCAGCGCCGCATGGCTGAGCAGCCGCCCGAACACCGGCAGCCGCAGCGCCTGACGAATCATCCACAGGCGCGTCGGCAGATGCCCACGGTACAGTTGCACACAGCCCACCCCGATTATCCCCAACACCGTCAGTATCATCAGCAGATGCCGACCCAGCCCGTCGGACACATCGATCACCCACTGCGTGAACACCGGCAGCTCCTTGCCCACCCCCGTGAACATGCCCTCGAAGCGCGGCACCACCTCCAGCAACAACAAGGCCGCCACCGCCAGCCCGGTCAGCAGCAGGATCAACGGATACAGCATCGCCTTGCGCACACGTCGCTTGAGCGCCTGACGCCGTTCGAGCATGTCCGCCAACTGTTCCAGTTGCCGATCCAGCGTCCCCGACTGCTCACCCACCCGCACCAGGTTGCAGTACAACCCATCGAAGCCGCGCGGCTGACGCTGCAACGCCTGCGCCAAACCCAACCCCGCCGCCACCTCCTGCTGCACCCGCCCCAACAGCGCCACCATCGCCGCATCCGCGCCACTGCGCCCCATCACCTCGAACGCCTGCAACAATGGCACTCCCGCCTTCAGCAGCGTCGCCAACTGCCGCGAAAACCCCGGCGCATCCACCCCCTCGCGCCGCCCCGGCAACCGCCAGCCCACCTCGCTCGCCGGCCACACCCGCGCCGCCTGAACACCCTGGCGCAGCAACCCCGCCCGCACATACGCCGGACTGCGCCCCTGCACCCGACCCGTCAGCCGCGCCCCGTGCGCATCCGCCCCTTCCCACGCATACCACCGCATCGCCCCCATCACAGCCTCCTTGGCCACCGACAAGCCCGGTAACAGCTCGCCACGCCCTTCCCAGGGCAGAAATTGCAGACGCTCACTAGAGTAGGTCAGCGGACATGACGTCCCACCGCGCAGGGGTGACAAAAGGTGTCCATTGGGCTCTACTGCGCGCCAGCCGGCTCCCGACCCCAGGTCGCGGCCAGACCGAATCGACAAGGAACCTGTTATGAAAGGGCAACGCGGCATCACCCTCATCGAACTGATGATCGTCGTAGCGATCATCGGCATCCTCGCCACCATCGCCATTCCCATGTACACCAACCACCAGGCCCGCGGTAAAGCGGCCGCCGGGTTGCTGGAAATTTCCGCCCTCAAGACCCCGATGGATCTGCGTTTGAACGAAGGCAAGGACGTGACCGACGCCCCCAGCCTCGGCGGACAGGCCAGCACCGCGCACTGCGCCATCCTCGCCAGCGGCACGGCGGCGGCGGGCACCGGCAGCCTCGTCTGCACCCTGCTCGATGCACCCGCCAACGTGCTGGGCAAACGGCTGACGCTGACCCGTTCGGCCACGGGCTGGGCATGCAGTACGGACCTGGAAAGCGATCTCGCGCCCAGCGGTTGCGCCGGGTTGGCGGGGCAGGGCGAAGGGCAGGGGAATAAGTGAGGCGAAACAGAGGTTTGCGTAACGCGCACGGCAGTGGTAGCGTTGCGCACACGCCGGTGTAGCTCAGTCGGTAGAGCAGCGCACTCGTAACGCGAAGGTCGCAGGTTCGATTCCTGTCTCCGGCACCAGTTCAGGTTTCAGCGAAGGCTACCAAAATCTCTGGAACCCCCGTAAAACCCGCCTTTTGGCGGGTTTCTTCGTTATGGCGTTCCGTTGGATTTTGACAGATGTCGGCCGATTTAGGGGTAACGTTTGGGATAAAGTCGATTCGATAAAGCGGTTTACCCTTATGGCTCGTACTACTGCTCCCCTGACCGACACCGCATGCCGTTCGGCCAAACCCACTGACCGCCCCTACAAGCTTTTTGACGGTGACGGTCTTTACCTCCTCGTCTACCCCAACGGCCGCAAAGGCTGGCGTTTCCGGTATGTGAAACCGGATGGTCGAGAGGGGCTGACCTCGTTTGGCAACTACCCCGTCATCGGGCTCGCAGATGCTCGGCAGAAGCGTCTGCAGACTAAGCGGATGCTGGCTGAAGGCATTGATCCGATTGCGTCCAAGCAACAGGCCAAGGCCGAGGCGGTTGTCAGAGGTCACACATTCGAGCGCGTTGCCTTGGACTGGCATAAGGAAATGTCCGTGAAGTGGGCGCCTGGCCATGCGAGGACCGTGCTGAGTCGTTTGAAGACTCACGTTTTCCCGCTGCTCGGCGCACGCGCCGTCGTTGATCTGGATACCTTCGACCTCATGCAGCCACTTGAGGCGATAAAGACGCGCGGCACGATTGATGTGGCTTTGAGGGTACAAAACTACCTGCAGAGCATCATGCGTGAGGCGAAGAGGCTACGGCTGATCACGGTGAACCCTGCATATGACCTTGAGGGCTTCATCAGCGCGCCACGGGTTACGCATCGGCCTGCACTCCCGCTGTCACGCCTGCCTGAGTTGATGGACCGCATCGAGAACTACAAGGGGCGTACGCTCACTCGGCTGACAGTCATGCTGTCACTGCATGTGTTTGTTCGGTCCAGCGAACTGCGCTTCGCACGCTGGAGTGAGTTCGACCTGAAGCGCGGTATCTGGGAGATACCTGACACGCGGCCCGCGTTGGACGGCGTTCCGTATTCGGCCAGAGGCACGAAGATGGCGGGCGACATCCATCTGGTCCCTCTGTCACCGCAAGCGGTGGCGTTGCTCGAACAGATTCACGCGATCACGGGGTACTTCGATCTGGTGTTCACCAGTGACGCTCGCTCGTGGAAGCCTATGTCCGAGAACACGGTCAATAGCGCTTTGCGGAACATGGGCTACGACACCAAGACCGAAATCTGTGGGCATGGCTTTCGGTCCATGGCGTGCAGTGCCTTGGTCGAATCCGGGCTGTGGTCAGAGACCGCTATACAGGGCTGCAAAGCCGCCCTGTTTGGATGGACCTCACCTAAAAACATCAAAAGCATCACATCGGCCACTGGTTGCCACGGTAATCCGCTCACGCCCAATACCATTTTCAATCGCAAAACCATGCGGGACACATCGCTTGACCCTCTAGAATTACGGGCGTAGAAAAGATAGTGCAAAGGCTGTCGTTGACAGCACCCCAGGTGACCCGAGCCTTCAAGGTCACGCCGTTCTTGCGGTGGTTCTCCCCCCCAAATGGCGATTCGCGTCCGGCAGCTCGCCCGGTCACCTCCCCGGTGATGGATGCCTACTTCAGATCATGGCCCTCGTGCGCCAGACAATACTTTCTACTTCGCTGCCCTGCAGCAACCTGTCCGCTTGGTCGAATCTCGCGCCAACCTGCGCCCGTCTCTTTCTCCTGGAAAGAGACGGGCGCTTCTAACACTGCTGCAGCCCTTATCGCATTTGGTTTTGCGGCTACTCCACTCGTGACAATCGGCGTGACAAACGCCGATGTCACCAGCAACAGCCTTGTATATGATGGTGCCGCAGACCAGGGAATGGGCTGCCCTGACTGACAGTCAGGCACGCCCCGGTCATCGCATCGCTGTGTTCACCCGGCTCAGGATCTTCAGGCACTGGTCTCGTCAGCCAATGCAGCCTCCACCCGCCCACCGGTAACGGTGTTCAGGAGGCCAGATCATGAGATGCCCTTGCTTCTGGTCGTAAGGAGCCGCCAGTCCCGCGTTAGAGGACAACCCCACAGGTCGCGGGGGCCTTGATCCCTGATAACACTCAGCATTCTTGGCGGGATGACGTGGGGCGAGGATTTGAGAGCAGAAGATGAGGTGATCGACATGGCGTTGGTGGGTAGACGCGATGGCCGCAATTTCGGTTACGGCAGGCAGTTAAGCTACGCAGGGCCGCAAGCGCTAAAAGATATGTGTGGCGGAGGCCATTACGGCACGGTCAAGGCGCACTGTGATCGGTGGCAGGCATTCGTGAGGTGGTGCCGCTCCGAAAAGGGGCCCGGTATCAATGATGCGCGGCAGATTGATCGAAAGGTGTTGGCAGACTACGCGGCGTATCTGCGCGACATGGTTAGGCGCGGTGATCTCGCCGTCAGCACCGCACAAAACCGCCTATCCAGCGTTAACAGGACCATGGCGGCGCTTCGCGGTGATCAGTTTGTGAAATTGCCAAGTCCGAGCAAGGCTTTGGGTATGCAGCGCATCGGGGTTCGACAGTTGGTGCCTCAGGGCCAAGACCGCACTAAAGTTAAGCAGATCGTCGAGATGCTTTGCCGCCATCATCATCTGCGGGCTGCCGCGATTGTTCGGTTGGCGCGAGCCACCGGCATGCGCTTGCGCAAGGCCATCTTGGATGACCTGCCACGGCTAAGGAAACTCCGAACAAGTTGCTCATCAGCCGGAAGTGGGCGGCTGAGCGATGCCGACAAGCCCGATTTTCAGTCGCTGATTATTGGATAACCAAGGCAAAGCCTTGGTTTTCTGCCCTCACGGGCGCATCTCTCCCGCAGCAGGCAATAATTGCCGGCGCACCATCCACAGATTCGACAGGGCAAACAGTGTGGTCAGTTGCGCCGTGTTCTTGGCCAAGCCACGGAAGCGGGTTTTCACATAGCCGAACTGACGCTTGATCACACGAAATGGATGTTCGACTTTCGCTCGCGTTTGCGCTTTGACCTTCTCGATCTTGCGTCTGGCTTTGTAGAGCACGCTGCGTTTGCTCAAGTGCTTGTAGGTACTGCGGCGGGCTGCGACCTGCCAGATCACCGGCCGCCCTTCATGCTCCGGTCGCTTCTCTACGCCGGTATAACCCGCATCGGCACAGATTACATTTTCGTCGCCATGCAGCAGGTGAGCGACCTCCGTTACATCAGCCACATTCGCCGCTGTGCCGTGGACGTGGTGCACCAGGCCCGATTCAGCATCGGCACCGATATGCGCCTTCATGCCAAAGAAGTACTGGTTGCCTTTCTTCGTCTGATGCATCTCGGGATCGCGCTTGCCGTCCCTGTTCTTGGTCGAACTGGGCGCGTGAATGATGGTGGCATCGACAATGGTGCCCTGGTCGCAGGTAATTGTTGATGGTTTCCAGAATGCCCGCCGCCAGTTGGTGCTTCTCCAGCAGGTGCCGGAAATTCTTGATCGTCGTGTCTTCGGGGATCGGAGCGCTGAGCGTCAGACGAGCAAACTGGCGCATCGAAGTGATCTCGTACAGCGCCTCTTCCATGGCTGGGTCGCTCAACGGGAACCAGTTCTGCAGCAAGTGAATGCGCAGCATGGTTTCCAGTGGATACGGCTTGCGGCCACCGCCAGCCTTTGGGTAGTGAGGCTCGATCAACGCCACTAACCCGCTCCACGGAACCACCTGCTCCATCTCGGCCAGGAAACGCTCGCGACGGGTTTGCTTGCGCTTACCGGCGTACTCGAAATCGGAAAAGCTCATCTGACTCATGGAATGGCGGGCTTGTAGAGGGCAGTTGGACGGAGGGCTATTTCAGCACAGGTCATGTGGCCTGTGCTGACTTGATCGGAGAATCCCTAAGTCGTGAGGCTAACGACCTAGGCAGGATCAACATCTAGAACGGCCCCAAAGACGGTCGCTCCAGTGCCTCTGCCCCGCGTTGGATTACGGTGGATGACCATTTTTGTGATGCACTTGAATTTGCACAGAAGGTGTCACCTGAGGGTAGCCGCAACCCGATTGCGCCACACGAAAGTTACCTACATCTTCTGGAAGAAATCATCCGTCCTGCGCGGGACACCCTCCATGCACACAATCTTAAAGATTTCCATGAGCTACGAGCGGTGTACGCGTGCGAGTGTTATGAGCAGATCACCCAGAGTCGCTCGCCTATCAGCGGCGGTGCCTGTCGCCAGACGGATTGGTGCTTTGATCGTGAGGCCCGAAGGCAGATCAGCTACGAGCTTGGGCACGGCCGGATCGATGTGGTTGCTGCCTACGTTGGAGGACGGACATGAGCAAGCCCTTCGATATGGAGTTGTTCTTGGCTGGCGTGCTGACCGGATCGCGTGCCACGCAACACCGCCATTTACGGCAGGCAACAATCATCCAAACTGAAATCTCACACCGCTGGCAGCGACAGACGCCTCTGGCAGAGCAGCATGTAGCGTTGTATGTTCACCATCGTCTAGACGCTATTACTACGTACTGACTGGTTGGCTGCTTGCTCGTCGTTTGGGGAGGTCATGGGTATTCAACAGCTGAAGGAGGGCGGGCGTGAATCGTTCGACTGACCGAAATAGCCTTTCCACGTGCCTAGGAGGAGCCGCAATGTCCGTCATTACAGAAGGTTCGGCAAAAAAACACTCGATATACGGTAACTTTACGTTTTTTGGTACCGCGGACTTCGCATTGATTGCCGGATCTCGCACGAATGGCATACGGCTATCCATAACTGATCAAGGGTATGGCATTTCGGCATCATTGAATATAAGCTTAGTCATCTGCCAAAAAACAGCCGTTCGGAAGGGCACATGGAAAGCCTAAGAATCAAAAACCTCAGAAGCTTGAATGATACTGGTAAAATAAAGTTCAAAAAAATCAATGTATTCCTTGGCCAAAACAGCTCTGGGAAAAGCTCATTCATCAGAACACTTCCATTGTTGAAGCAAAGTGCTCAAGTTAAAACGCTGTCTGAGATACTATGGTATGGCCCGCTTGTCGATTTTGGATCTTTTGACGAGGCGATATCACGTAACGCGGAAAAGCGTGCAATTGAGTTCTGGTTCGAGTTAAGCATAAATAATAGAGCGTTGTTACGGCAGAGTAGGTATCGTCACAGAATTGCGGACGGGAATACTCATGTTGAACTAGGAGTGTCGATACGCCCCGAGAAGTCAGGCATAAACAGTCCGCTATCAACTGAATATAGTATTAAAATATTTGATAGTGATATAACTCTTGCAATAAATGAAAAATTAAAGATTACCAACTTTCTAATTAATGGCGAAGATTATACTTCGATAACAAGCAATTATTTGCTGTTTAGAAGCTTTAATCTGTTGCCTAATATTATCGAGACTAATCGCCCGGAACTCCGGATTCAGCTTCATAAGAACATTGTAGATGTTGTGAAGAAGCACACTCATAAAAATAAGCAAGACGAAAATATTGGTGCCACAGCTTCTCGACTTTATCCGGCTAGTCCGGAATTGGTTCTTGAACAGCTTAAGTTTCTAGACTTTGGTACGCATTGGAAATATAAGACAACTAGCTGGATAGCTGAGTCGGAAGATGTTCAGAAGATAACAGAGTTACTAATTGCAAAGCATTTCTGTGAGATTTTTGAAGGGATAGCGGAGTTCCTTTCTCGCACCTGTCATGGGATACAATATATTACACCATTGCGTGCGACAGCTGAGCGATATTATAGGATTCAAGGGCTTGCGGTGGATGAAATTGATCCGCAGGGGAATAACCTGGCAATGTTTTTAAAAAATCTCTCAGCAGAAGAGTCTGAAGGTTTTGCAAAATGGACAGGTAAAACCATGGGGTTTGAGGTCCGAGCAAAGTTATCTGAGGGGCACGTTTCCATCGTGTTAAGCGAGCGAGGGGGTAAAGAAAAAGTCAATCTTGCAGACACAGGGTTTGGCTACTCTCAAGTTCTTCCAATTATTGCTCAGCTTTGGACAATGACTAGGAAGAAGAATTACGCTCATTATACTAGGTTTTTTGCAATTGAGCAGCCAGAACTTCATCTTCACCCAAGAATGCAAGCGAAATTGGCTGACCTTTTTACATCCTTGATCAATGAGTATCCAGAATCAAATTTCAAGATAGCTATAGAGACGCACAGTGAAGTTATAATTAATCATCTAGGTAAGTCGATTGAAAAGGGCACTCTAGCGGCTGAAGATGTGGGGATTTATCTTTTCGATCAAGAGAATCTTGAAGGTTCTACGATTGTCAGGGAGTCAACCTTCGATAAGGAAGGTTATCTTTCCGACTGGCCTGTCGGTTTTTTTGACAGCGAGGCTTTGTGATGTTCTTTCGAATTGACGAAACCATCATGTCTCTGATTGATCAGCAAATGTTACCGGCCAATTTTACTATTTGCATTGATGAATTATTCAGAGCACGTAGGCTTGGGAAGCATTTAATCTACTGTAAACCGTCACTGCTAGAAAAAATTGAAGCCTTACCAGATATCAGTGGGGCAACAAAGCTTACAATTAGAAAAATTAAATCGCTGCAAAGGTTCAAGAAATCAATTTTTGAGGCAATGACAACTTATGTTAATGTTGTTGCAGCACCAGGAACAATAAGAACGGTCGTGGCAAATGGGAAAACCATCATAGAAATTTCTATTGATAATTTCGCGAGTGGAGATTTTCTTGAGTCGACCGTGCTTTTAGCTGAAAATATTACTGACTGTGCGATTTTTCAAAATATAGCAAAAATCAAGAATAGCAACTCTCCATTTTTGCAAAACTTGAGGCTAAATGCGCACTTTGTTTCAGGGGGCGGTAGCCAGACGCCGAGGCAATTTGGTATCAACTCTAGTGAGAAACGCTTGAGTCTATGTATAGTCGATGGTGATCTAGAGTATGAGGGAGCAAGTCTCGGTACGAATACCGCTACGCCAATACTGCAGCAGTATACAAATTCCCCAATGCCTCACTGCTATCCAGTGATACTTAACTGCTATTCAGTTGAGAATCTTATTCCTTTGAGCCTAATCACGAAGTCTACTAAGCAGGAGCTCAATCAGTCGGTTTATTTGCAAGAGATTGAAATCTTGCAAAAACAAGACTTTTGGCCGTATATACCTTTGAAGATAGGGAAGGATTGCACAGGTTTCGTGAATTCCGGCGCAAAAGGATCGTACTGGTATCAGCGGAAGTCGGTGTTTACCCCCAAGCAGCAGGGCTGCCTAACATGGAATGGTGGTAATTGTGCTCCTGGATGTATTGTTTTAGATAAAATGCCCGATAAAACGGCAAGAACTGTTGCTGAATATCTGGATTCGACAATTGCAAATGGGCAGTTTCGCGAAGTGGCGAGAAGCATTTCATCTCTCCCGTCTGAAATTGACAAGTTGTGGAATGAGATTTCTAGTCACGTTAATTCTTGGGCCTGTAGCGGTGATAGAATCACGGCATTCTAAATGACTTGCTCAAATCTAGGGGGACTAATAAGTACTGAGTACTGTTAAGGAAAGCATCGAATCTATTCGGCCCCCCTGTATTTTCAGCGGGGAGCCTGATCGTAATGTTGTGAGGGTCAGAGCTATACTTTATTCGAGGCTGTCGGCTAGGTCATAATCTGGTGAGCTTACCCCAATATCCATTAAGTCGTCGTATACAATCCACTCTTTAGGGAAGAACTGATGAGAGTCAGGGTTGAAATGGCCGACTATAATGCCTGTGGATGCATGCGAAGAAATAGAATGAAATTTTCTCATCTGCCTGGTGGTTTCTTCAATATCTAGCTCGTTCAAGCAAGTATAAACAACAATCGCTGCATCAAGCTTGTGTTTCGATAGCTGGTAATTAGCTTGCGACTGGAGTAGCGGTAAGCGACGGTTTATCTGAGCGACCAAGCTCTTGCTTGGTAGCGGTTCGACAATGATGCCTATGTTTTTGTCATTTTTGTATATAACAAAGTCCGGCTCACGATAGCCGCTTAAAACTTCATAGGGGTAAGTAGCGGCAACCCAGTTTTCGACTGCTGCCTTTGCGCTTGCGTGTAGCTCATCCATGCCAACTCTAGAGGGCTTTATGAAGTTGTCAGATATATCCCTTACTTCTGTAAGTGTTTCGTCGGATACACTGGCCTTGAGCATTTGCTTAGCATGGGATAAAAATTGTTCGGGTGAGTACATTAAAAAATGTCGCACGCCGGCCATAGATATGGCCTCATTTATTAGTTCTGGTCTAGGGCCGAGAACTTTGTTTGAGTCCCCTTTTAACCACCAGTCCTCTTTTCTATCATCAGTAATATAGATCAGCCAGTTTGCATCTGCTGACTTGGCGTATTCCAGCATCTGCCTCCATACCAGGTAATCTCCATATTTTCTCTTGTAAAATATTCCGTTGTGAAGATACTCGTCGGTCTGCCCCTTGTCTTTTTCCTTGTCTTTGTACCCCGGAGGGATTTTCAAATCATATCGAGCTTGAGCAAGCTTATATATGCTGTCTATTTCTTTTTGTTCAGTTGGGCTAGCTCCTACACGTCCTTCGAATAGTTGCTCTATTGTGTCTTTTATGAAGTCCAGAGAAGTTGGCGGCTGGTTTGCTTCCTCTAATGCTTTGAGTTCGTCAAGAAACCCTGTCATCGCCTCATTTATTTTGCTTTGAAGGTCATCCGTTTTGATCGAAGAATGACGTTTTCTAAGATTTAGATTTGCAATTCTGTTATGCAAGTCTTCAACAGACGTGCTGACAATTTCACGTACCTGCTTGTACTTTGAAAACTGCTCAAAGATTACTCCGGAGCGGTTTCTATAGAATTCAAGAGCTACGTGATGAGGAATCCATATTCGCTTTGAAAGAGATTTTAGTACGTTAATTAACTCGTCGCGTGTGGCCGCCTGATATCTGTAGAAATTCAGCAGTACATTAGTGTCGAAAACTAAAAGCCCACGCTTCCAAGCATCTTGATACTCTTTTTCGGTTAGTGTCTTAAATTCGGGGAATATAGATTTCATCGTCCAGTCCTTGTTCGTTGTGGCTAGTGTACCAGTACTTTGATGAGCGTTCGATAGGGATGGCGATCTGTTGGATCATTTATGTTAATAAGCCAGATTAAAAATTAGGATGCGGCTAAAATGACCCAAAGACGGCTAAAAGTCACGACTAGTTGGCAAGGACGCGAGCATTAAGGTGAATCTGTAATCGGGGCTATCGTAATGTTATATCTAGGTGATTGGATCCTAAAGCTTATAATCGCCAATTTGCATAGCGCTAATGTATGTGGTGCAATTGTGTTTCAATTGACCCAAGCCTTCTAGGATAAAAATTACCCCCTTTTTCTGATTTCTGCAGTTTACCATGTAGGACAATAAAATTAACTGGTCTCGCTTTTCAAAGAGACGTCCTCAAAAAATCTTGTCGTCAGCACAATCCATCATCTATAAGAGATTCGGCGAGTGGATCTCTAAATACCCAGTTCGATTCCACAGAAAGCCATAAATAGCGTCCTGTCTCAAAAATAAATGTCCCATTTGAGTTACGCTTCCTTAGTCAGACGGGACGCGGGGTGGAGCTATGAATTCTCAAGACATCGTGCTAAGTGTCGACGAGCAAGTTGAGCTAAACCGACGAGTTCGGTCTGTCACCATCAGCTAACGCGATGGTCGTCGAGCACGTGTAATCTTGCTGGCCTCTCAAGGTCATTCACGTAATGAAATCGCTGAGCTGACAGGCCTCTCCGTAGTTTCCTTCACCCGCTGGTGCGAGCGGTTTCAAGCACTGCGTCTTCAGGGTCTGGTAGATTTGCCGGGGCGAGGCCGCAAGCCTTCATTGCCTGCCGAGGCCTTGAAGCGAACACTTGAGCAGGTCACTCAACCGCGCATCGGTCAGCCACGCTGGAGCTGCCGTAGCATGGCGCGTGTCGCGGGTATTTCTCCCGCCAGCGTTCAGCGGATCTGGGCTGCCAACGGCATCAAGCCGCACCTCACCCGCACCTTCAAGCTGTCCAACGATCCTCAGTTCGAAGAAAAATTCTGGGACGTGATCGGCCTGTACCTGGCGCCACCGGATAAGGCGTTGGTGCTCTGCTGCGATGAAAAGAGCCAGGTTCAAGCCCTGCAACGCACGCAACCAGGCTTGCCATTGGGCATCGGCCACATTCGCACGCAAACCCATGACTATGTCCGCCACGGCACGCTAACGTTGTTCGCCGCCATGGACTATCTGCAAGGTCGGCTGATCAGCAGCATCGAAACCCAGCATCGGCATCAGGAGTGGCTGGCCTTCCTGAAAAAGATCAACCGAGAAACACCCAAAGGTCTGCAATTGCATTTGATCGTGGATAACTACGCCACTCACAAGCATCCCGTGGTCAAGGAATGGCTCAGGCGGCATCCACGATTCCACCTGCATTTCACCCCGACCTCAAGTTCCTGGATGAACATGGTCGAGCGCTTCTTCCGGGATATCACCGTTTACCTGCGCGACGGCAGCTTCAGTTCCACACGTGAACTGGCCAGCTCCATTACCACGTTTTTAGCGTTGCACAACGCTCAGCCCTGCCGGTACGTCTGGAGCGCGAAAGGTGAAGACATCTTGCGCAAGATCCAGGGTGCCCGAGAGGCCATGGCACGCGAGAACAAAGAGAACGTTTTATCGGAGACAGAACACTAGCTGATCTATTTATAGATACCCTATGAGGTACATCAAAAAATCCACCAAATTCCACTCCCTAGAGTACCGGGCCTTCACAGCCAACAACAGTCCGTCTGTCTCCGGCACCACATCCAGCTCCACTGCATTCCGCTGAATGCTTTGGAAACCTTCTAAACCGGCCTTCTGGCCGGTTTTTTCGCTCCCACGACCCACTGGCGGTCAGCTCACGGGCTTAGTTTTCCGATTCATGAGGTCATTAGGCTGCGCGCTGACCTCTCTTCAAATGCGAGGGTGACTATGCAGGAGCGCCTTGGCCAAGATGCCATTGAAGTCTTGTGCGGGGAGGTCATTCGTAATGTCGAGTTTCAATGCTAGCTTCTTTCCGATGCGTTGGCACTCCTCTGGTGCGATGGTAAGCAGCATCAATTTCTTCTGAGCTACGGCATTCGATTGTCTACCTAGAGCCGAGCGTACCGGCCATAGGCCGCTGAATAGCCGCAAGATCCTTGTGACTGCTCTAGGCCCAAAGTAGCCACCCATCCCAGCCTCTGATGTGTAAGCTTCATCCCTCACGCAACGACTCCCGATTGCGCCAGTCAGCAAGTCCCCGCTACTCGAGGCCCTCAACATCCCCCACCGAAACGATCCAGCCAACGCGCTCGCCTACATTCGATGATGCTCCAGCAGAAAATCCACGAATAACCGCACCCGCGCCGGCATCGTCGGGCCGCCAATGAAAACCGCATGAATCGGTTCTCGGTCACCGGGGTTCCAAGCTTGCAGCAGCGCTACAAGGTCGCCCCGCCGCAGGTCATCGCTGACGGTGAACTCGCCGATACGTGCAATACCAGCGCCGACTCGCGCAAGTTGGGCAAGCGCTTCTCCGCTGCTGCACTCGATGTTGCCGCTGACTTTGAGGGAAAATTCCTTACCGTCGCGCGCAAACGGCCAGTTGGGTTCAGCACGCCGGAAGTTGAAGCGCAGGCAGTTGTGCCGCAACAGGTCTTCAGGTTCCTGAGGGGTGCCGTGGCGCTGTAGGTATTCGGGCGATGCCACCACCACTTGACCAGTGTCGCCGATCCTGCGTGCGGTAAGCGGGCTGTCGGGCAGGTGGCCAAATCGTACGGCCACATCAGCTTGGCCGCCGAGGATGTCGACCACTTCGTCGCCCAAGGTGAGATCGACGACGATGTTCGGGTATTGCTCGCTGAAGGCCGCGACCAGCGGAACGATGGACAGGCGTCCATGGCCAAGGGCAGCGCTGACCCGCAATCGCCCCCTGGGTACGCCTTGGTCAGCAATGGACTCTTCCACCTCATCCATGTCGGCCAAGATGCGGCGAGCGCCGCGCAAAAACGCTTCGCCCTCGGCGGTGAAGGTGATCGCCCGGGTGGTGCGTAACAACAGCCGGGTACCCAGGCGTTTTTCGGCACGCGCGATGATTCGACTGACTGCCGAGGGCGTGAGCGCCAATGCACGTCCGGCGGCAGACAGACTGCCTTCTTGTGCCACGGTGGCGAATACGAACATTTCACCTGATCTACCGTTGAAGTCCATTTGTGCCTCTTAGGCAAAGGTGATTACCAAAACCGCCATCTACCGCCATAAAGCGCCGGATAATAGCATTGCGGGCATAGATAAGGAGCCTGCCATGCGTATCAATCCACCTCTTGTTGCACTCGCCGTAGGTGCCTTTGGCATCGGCGTGACCGAATTCGCCCCCATGGGCATGTTGCCGGGCATCGCTGCGGACCTCGGCGTTTCGATTCCGGCTGCGGGCTTGCTGGTAAGCGCCTATGCCCTGGGCGTGCTGCTGGGCGCGCCGCTGATGACACTCACCACCGGCAAGATTCCCCGACGCTATCTGCTGATAGGCCTCATGGCGATTTTCACCCTGGGCAACCTCATGTCCGCACTGGCGACCGACTACTACAGCCTCATGATCGCCAGGGTGGTGACCTCACTGAATCACGGTGCATTCTTTGGTGTCGGTTCCATCGTCGCCGCCAGCGTGGTGGCCCCTGAGAAACGTGCTGGCGCAGTAGCAGCCATGTTCATGGGGCTCACCCTCGCAACCATTGGTGGTGTGCCGCTGGCCGCCTGGTTTGGCGAATTGTTCGGTTGGCGCACCGCTTTCTGGGGGATCACCGGCCTCGGCGTGGTGACCATGGCCGCATTGTGGTTCGCCCTGCCCGACCTCCAGGCATCGCCAAGCGTCGGTGTCATGGCCGAAATCCGGGTAATGGGTCGAGCCCCGGTGTTGGGCGCGTTGGCCCTGACCGTCGTCGGCTCGGGGGCAATGTTCACCGTCTTCACCTACATCGCACCGATCCTCAGTAGCGAAACTCACGTCTCCTCTGCCTTCATCACCGCCATGCTGGTGTTGTTCGGCGTAGGGCTGACACTGGGCAATATGTGGGGTGGCAAAGCCGCCGACCGCTCGATAGACCGCACCCTGATCATCTCGCTGAGCGTGCTTATCCTGGTCCTGCTGGCGTTTACCGTATTAATGCGCTGGCCGCTGCCGGCCGCCGCAGCCATTTTGATCTGGGGCATCGCCAGCTTCGCCTTGGTGCCACCGCTGCAAATGCGCGTCATGGAAGCCGCCAAGGACGCGCCTAATCTCGCCTCGGCGGTGAACATCGGCGCGTTCAACCTTGGCAACGCAATTGGCGCGGCGCTGGGGGGCGCGGTGATCAAAGCAGGGTTGGGTTTTCCGGCGATTTCCCTGGCGGGGGCGGCGATGGCCGGGTTGGGTTTGTTGATGGTGTTGGGCTTTGCTTGGCGGGCGAGGGCCTCGGAGGTGGTGGCGGTGTGAGGAGGATTAGAAGGGCTCTTGGGCGTCATTTTTGAGTGTCGGCTAGCACCTCACTCGATGGCGAGGATCGCGTTCCGGGAGCCAGTCAAAGGCACCGCTCAGACGAGAGGATGCTCATGCGCCTTTTCCAGCACAGATTTGCTGTCTCAGGCATCAACGCCTTCTGGATCGCCTATGGCCCCACGCTTATCTACCGTATCAACCCTGCCAACACTTCGGCACTGAGAAAAAGTCCGGCCCCGAACACCAGGTGCGTGACCAAGCTCTTGATGCAATTAACCAACGGCGTCGGAGTTTTAGACGCGAAGAACCCCGCCCCCATGGCCGGCTGCAGGATGCAGAGCGGTGCAGCGACTGTAACGACCCCAACCACCAGCGCCGGCCCTAGCGTAGGTGCCAACAACCAACCCGTGCCCATGACACCCACTAACACCACCGCGAACATCACGCCAACGGCGTAATGAATCACCCAGCCCACCCATCGTTCATGCCGCACCGGCTCCGCTTTGGCAATCGCCGTGTGCTTGAAACGCCTCTTCGGCAAGTGCCCCGCCCAGCGGCCGACCATCGCGAAGTCGAGTGTGGCGACGCCCAGCCGCTTCAAGATCAAACTCCACACATCCATCACCACGGTGGCGCCTATGCCAATCGCCAGTGCTGCGAAAAACAGTGCAGTGATCGTCATGTGAAACCCTCTCGTTGATTGACGTCGATCTTTACGCCGCGCAGCATACAAGTTGAAGTCGACTTCAACTCAAGAGGCAAAGATGGACATTGCAGACGTCGCCCGGCGTACGGGCGTGCCCGCTTCGACATTGCGTTACTACGAGAAGAAGGGCTTGCTCACTTCGCTGGCCGGTCACGGGCAACGGCGGCAGTTTGCGGCGGACGTGATAGACCGTCTGGCACTTATCGCGCTCGGGCAAGCGGCGGGTTTTTCCTTGGAAGAGGTGGGGGCCATGCTGGTCGAGGGGCAGGTCGATCGCAGCAAGTTGGTCGCCAAGGCCGATGAACTGGATGCACGTATCAAACGTCTGCAGGCCATGAGCAAAGGGTTGCGGCATGCGGCGAAGTGTCCCGAGCGCGATCATCTCAGTTGTCCGACATTCCAGAGAATCATCAAGATCGCTGCTGCGGGGTATTGGCTGGGAGGCAGGTCAGGGCAAACGCGGCTCAGCGCGTGGGCGAGCGCCCGGGTGCCAGCCTCGGGCGCTGTGCGGTAGCGTGGATTACGAGGCCAGGACGATGATCCCGTCGTCCGTGAGCGTCCACTGGGCTGTATGGACTATTACTCGTGGTGTTGTCACCAGAGCGCGACCTCGTAGGTCAAGTAGATCCGGTTACTGTCGCGTCCGCGGGCGAAGTCAGAGCGGTAGACATAGTTGCGCAGTCTGACGCCCAGCCCTTTGATGGGGCCGGACTGCACGACATACGCCAGCTCCATGTCCCGCTCCCATTCGTTGACTTCAGCGTCGTCGGAGCGTCCATTATCTCCGCTCAGGTAGCGCGCCATGAAGGTAAGCCCTGGAACCCCTGCGGCAGCAAAATTGTAGGCGTAGCTGGCCATCCAGGTCTTCTCGTCTTCTTCGATGAACTTGCCGATGCCGACGTTGCTAAACGAGTAGACCGTCGCCCCGCTGATATAGGGCAAGCCCGCTTCGCCATTGAGAACCTGGTAGCCGGCCCCAACGGTGTGGCCGGAGTGGGTATAGGACAATTGCCCGCTGAACAGGTCGTTATCGATCACGCCCCCATAAGCGGCGCCACTGTCGCGGCTCTTGAAGTAGCGCAGGTCGGTAGTCAGAGCGCCGCCGGCGACGGGGAGTGTGTGGACCAGGCCCAGGTAGTCCTGGCGATAGAAGTCTTCCAATCGGCCGTGGAAATAGCTGAGGCGTAGTTGCTTGCTCAGGGCGTAGTCAGCGCCAGCAAACTTGAAGTCGCCCGATTGCCCGCCGCCATAGCCATCCAGGTACAAGCCGTTGCTGTTGGACGAGTCACGCTGCTTGAAACGATCCAGGTAACCGGCGCTCAAGGTGAGCCCTTCGATGTCAGTGCTGGTCAGTTGGGTGCCTTGGTAGGTCTGCGGCAGCAACCGTGCGTCGTTGTAGACCAGCACCGGAATCTTGGGTAGCAACGTGCCATGTTTGACCACGGTCTGTCCTGCACGCAGCTTGGCCGTCACCCCGGCACTGGCGAATTCCTCGGCGGCGCGGCCACCCTCGTGTACCGGTAGCAGACCGGTCCCGCTGCGACCGCGCCCCGAATCCAGGCGTAGGCCAAAGAGCCCCAAGGCATCGACTCCGACGCCCACGGTGCCTTGCGTGAAGCCTGACTGGTAGTCGAGCAGGGCACCTTGCGCCCATTCCACCCGCTCGCTTTTGGCGTTGGCGGCCGCGCGGGGGCTCATGCCCTGTTCGTCACGGAAATTTTCGTTGAAATACACGTTGCGCAATTGCAGCTTGAGCGCGCTGTCTTCGATGAAACCGGCAGCGCCGGCCACAGGCAACCAGCCGCAGAGCACGCCACAGGCGGCCCCACGGAAAAGGATTCGGGACATGTGCGGTACTCTCTTGTTGTTATTGGATAAGCGGGCGCGCGCTGCGCCCTGGACAGATCAGACGAAGAAGGACAGTGCCCCGGTGAGCAACGCCAGCGCGGTAATGACCAGTGATGTCAGTACCGCCCATTTCACGGTCGCTTTCTGGAAGTCGCCGATATCACGATCCACCATGCCGACCAGCAGCAGGGTCGAGGCCACCAGCGGGCTCATCAGGTGCACCGGTTGGCCCAGTACCGAAGCGCGTGCGATTTCGATGGGATCGATGCCATAGGCAGCGGCGGCGTTGGCGAGAATGGGCACCACGCCGAAGTAGTACGCATCGTTCGAGAGAACGAACGTCAGCGGCATGCTGGTCAACGCCACCACGAGTGGGAAC
Source organism: Pseudomonas boreofloridensis (assembly GCF_030580795.1). Lineage (NCBI taxonomy): Bacteria > Pseudomonadati > Pseudomonadota > Gammaproteobacteria > Pseudomonadales > Pseudomonadaceae > Pseudomonas > Pseudomonas boreofloridensis. Next base: position 27,169 of record NZ_JAUQOQ010000010.1, read on the forward strand.
CAGTGGCTCCAGGCTTCCGGAATCCAGTCCACTAGCGTTTGGGCCAGCGCATCGACCATTTTCGTGCCGGAGAAGATACCGGCGAAGATGCCGGCTGCAAAAACCAGCAGCACGACAGTCATGGCATTGCCCGAATGGGCCAGAATGCGTTCTTTCTGCAACTCCAGTTGCGGGTAGTTGATCATCAGGGCGGCGACGAAACCGATCATGAACAAGATCGCGGCGTGCATCACCCCCAGCACCAGTGCGGTCATGACGGCGATCACCAACACCAGGTTCACATAAGCCAGTCGCGGGCGTTTATGCGGCGCCTCCCCGAGAATCTGCTTGATGTAGCAATTCCCGCCGCCGGACTCCAGGGCAATGTTGCCGATACGCTTGCGCTCGGCTCGGCCCAGCAGGTACGCCGTGAAGACCACCCAGGCGGCTCCGCCGATCACAGTCGGCAGCATCGGGATGAAGTATTCGGTCGCATCCAGCCCGAGCGCTGCGATAGCGCGGGTCGCCGGTCCTCCCCAAGGGCTCATGCCACTCATGATGCTCAGCGACAGCATCGATACCGTGGCGAGGATCATCGGATTCATGCCGATGCGCTTGTACAGCGGCAGCATGGCTGCGCAGGTGATCATGTAAGTGGTGGTGCCATCACCGTCGAGCGCCACGAGCAACGACAGCAGCGCAGTACCGATGGCAATCTTGATCGGGTCGCCGTTGACGCGTTTGAGGATCATCCGGATCAGCGGATCGAACAGGCCAGCATCGATCATCAGGCCGAAGAACAGGATGGCGAACAGCAACAGCGCCGCTGAGGGGGCGACCATCTTCAAGCCATCGAGCATCATTTTTCCCAGCTCGGGAGCAAAGCCTCCGATCACCGCAAAGACGATGGGGACGACGGTCAGGGCAACGATCGGCGACAGGCGTTTACTCATGATCAGGTAGGTGAAGGTCACCACCATGATCAGTCCCAGTAGTGCGAGCATGGTTTTCTCTCTTGTTTTTATTGTCATGTGGCCATCTGCAAGGCAGACGGCCTCCTGTCCCATGGCATCTCTCAACGAGGTGCCGTGGGATTTCGATGCGACAGGAGGCGAATGAGGCGTTTAGCCTTGATGCCCAGACTCGGCAGACCAGGCGACCTGCGTTTTGGGCGAATCCGATGGGCGCTCATTCAAGTGGCGCAGCAAGGTTTCGCGATCGCAGGCGTTTTCCGACAGGGACATGACCACGGTGGCGACGGCATTGCTGGCCAGGCTGGTCAGGGCACGTGCCTCAGACATGAAACGATCGATGCCGATCAACAACGCCAGTCCTGCCAGTGGGATGTCATGAATGACAGTCAAGGTCGAGGCCAGTGCCACGAATCCGCTTCCGGTGACCCCGGCCGCGCCCTTGGACGACAGCAACATGATTGCCAGCATGGTGACGGTCTGGCCGAGGGTCAGATCGATGTTGCAGGCCTGAGCGATGAACAGCGCGGCCAGCGACAGATAGATGGCTGTACCGTCCAGGTTGAAGGAGTAGCCGGTGGGCAGTACCAGTCCGACCACGCCTTTCTTGCAGCCCAGCCTTTCCAGCTTTTCCAGCATCCGCGGCAAGACCGGTTCGGTGGAGGAGGTCCCGAGCACGACCAGGAATTCCTCTCGGAAATAGCGCAACAGCTTCCACAGGCTGAAGCCGTAGGCCCGGCACAGGCCACCGAGCACCACCAGCACGAAAAACGCGCACGCGATATAGAGCGTACCTATCAGCTTGGCCAGGGAACCGAGGGAGGACACGCCGTATTGTCCAACCGTGAAGGCGAGTGCGCCGAAGGCGCCCACTGGTGCGAAACGCATCAGATAACCGAAGATGCGGAACACCATGGTCGAGGCCGACTCCAGCACCTGTAATACAGGCTTGCCCTTGTCGCCCATTGACGACAAGGCGAAGCCACTGAGCACGGCGATGAACAGCACCGGCAGCACTTCGCCATGGTTGAACGCGCCGATGAAGGTGTCCGGGATGATGTGCAGGAAGAAATCGACCACGCTCAGCTTGGCCGCCGAGGCCGTGTACTGATCGAGCCCCGCGGTGCTCAGGGTGGCCGGGTCGATGTTCATGCCGACGCCGGGGCGCAGCAGATTGACCGCTGCCAGGCCGATGATCAGGCTGATGATCGTGAGCACCAGGAACAGCATCAGCGTCTTGCTCATCAACCGACCCAGCGATCGCTTGTCGGTCATGCCGGCGATACCGGTGACGATGGTGCAGAAGACGACCGGGGCAATCATCATCTTGATCAACTTGATGAAGGCATCACCCAGTGGCTTGAGCGCAACGGCCTGCTGCGCCCAGAAATGACCGACCACCACGCCCAGCAGGACGGCGCAGAGAATCTGGAAATACAGTGATTTAGCGAGTTTCATGTTGCATCACCCATTATTGAAATTGTGCGGATGTGCTGGTAAGCGATGTGTGGCTAGGCCTGCCTAGCCCGCCAACCTACGCAGGGTCGGGGCGTATACGAAGCCAGAGAACAGTCGACGGGCAGTCCGGACGACGGAAGCCTGCAACGTTTTGCCGTCGGTGCCCGTGCGCGAGAGCGCCACATCGATGCCCCCACTGGGGTGTTCCAAGCGTACCTCTTCCAAGTGCTGGGCCTGACCGCCAAGCATATCCATGATTACCGTGCCAGGGCTGACGCAGGCGGTCGCCAACCCGATTGCACCGGTGATGGCCAGTGCACGATGGCAGTTGTGAGGCATGAAGTAACGCACTTGCAGCGTCCCGTCATGACGCGGTTTGGAAACCAACACGGGCTTGGGAACCACCATGGCGCTGACGTCACCTAGGCCCATGGCCTTGCCCGCTTTGAGCCGCAGTGCTTCCAGGCGCCGCAGCAGGGGCTTGTTCGCATCCAGTTGCGCTGGGGTTTCCGAGCCGGTGATGCCCAACTGATGGGCATCGATGATCATCATCGGCATGGCCATGTCGATGCAGGTCACCGCTACGCCGTCGATCACTTCCTGGGCCTTGCCGGTCGGGAACAGCTTGCCGGTTTTGCTGCCCACCGCGTCGAGGAAGGTCAAGTGCACAGGGGCCGCCGTGCCGGGTACGCCGTCGATGGCCGTACGGCCCTCGTAGCGCACGATTCCTCCAGGCGTTTCCACCAGAGAATTGACCAAGGTATCGGTATTCAGATTGCGGATGCGCACCAGCGTCTTGCCATCTTCAGCCTTGACCAGTCCTTGCTCGATGGCGAAAGGGCCTACGGCGCAGAGCATGTTTCCGCAGTTGGGGGCCGTGTCGACTCGCCGATCAGCGACCATCACTTGGACGAACAGGTAGTCGACGTCCGCATCGGCATGCAGGGACGGACTGACGATCGCCACTTTACTGGTCTGTGGGCTGCCGCCACCGATACCGTCGATTTCCAGTTCGTGCCCCGAGCCCATCAGGTTGATTAGCAATTCGTCGCGTTCGACCACGTTGGCAGGGAGATCCCAGGCATGGAAAAAAGGCCCCTTGGAGGTGCCGCCGCGCATGAGCACGCAAGGAATTCGTTGCATAATTTCGCACTCTTGTTGATCAATGGGCATCATTGATGTTGTGAGGGCAAGAGTGACAGGGCCTCATCAATCAATCCAATGCAAAAATCGTCATGATTATTTCGTATGGCGAAATAGTTCGTTGGCAGTCAGAGAGTGATCCGAAATGGAATATGAGCTGCAAGATATTCGATCTTTCGTGAAGATCGCGGAAGTTGGCAGCTTTCATGAGGCAGCCGAGCTCCTGCATCTTTCCCAACCTGCGTTGAGCCGCCGAATAAAAAAATTGGAAGACGGGCTGGGCACCCCCTTACTCGAAAGGACCACGCGTCGCGTCAGCCTGACCAGCGTTGGACGGGATTTTCTGCCCAAGGCTCGACGCCTGCTCGATGACTTCGAGGATTCGATCCTGAGTATTCGGGAACTCGCTGAGCGTCAAAGCGGACAAGTCACACTGGCGTGCATTCCGACGGCGGCGTTCTACTTTCTGCCCTCGGTCATCCGCGACTACAACGAGCAGTACCCGAAAATCCGCATCCGCCTCTTGGACCTGAGCGCCAACGATGGCCTGGAGGCGGTGTTGCGCGGTGAGGCTGACTTCGGCATCAACATGATGAGCGGCCAGCATCCGGACATCGAGTTCGTTCCTTTGGTGCAGGAGCATTTCGTGCTTGCTTGCCGGCGTGACCACCCCTTGGCCAAACAGGATGCCGTGACCTGGACCGAGCTGGCCGACTATCGATTGATTGGCGTAGGCCGACTGAGCGGCAACCGGATGCTGCTCGACCATGCGTTGGCCGGACTCACGCTGCGGCCGAAATGGTTCTACGAGGTGCAGCACTTGTCGACGTCTCTGGGCATGGTCGAGGCCGGCTTGGGCGTATCGGCCATGCCCAGCTTGGCGATGCCCAATGCCGACCATCCCACGTTGGTCAGTGTGCCGCTGATCGATCCCCAAGTCACCCGGACCCTGGGATTGGTGTATCGCCGAGGGGCGTCTCTGTCGCCAGCGGCGGAGAAGTTCGTATCGATTCTGTTGGCCAAATGGCCTAATCGTTGACGGTCACGGGGGGGCGCGCATCGCCGTTGCCAGAGCTGTGGCCCAGGGCGGGCTCGGTTGTATGACCTGACCCGCGCGCGGGGGCTTGTCGGTCACCCGCTCAAGCCCCACGTTGCGCCCGGTCTGACACGCATCAGTGTGCTGAATGAGCCACTGGCTTCAGGCCGCTGTCCTGGATCGCTTTATCAGCTTTCGTCGATGCCAGGTAATCGAGCAGCGCCTGGGCTGCTGCGTGATGCTCGCTCTTGCTGACGACTGCGCCAGAATACAGGGTCATTTTCTGCGCTTGGTCGGGAATCAGACCGACGATGTCGATACCCTGTACCGGCTTGAGTTCGCTTAGCTGTTGGAAGCCGATTTCGGCCTGGCCGCGAGCGACCACCGAGCCGACCGGTTCAGCAGGAATCATGTGAGCCTTGGCCAGAAACTGCTCGCCCAGTTGCATGCGCGGGAACAGAGTCTTGGACAGGTAGACACCGCTCGCGCTGTCGGAGTAAGCGACCGAGCTGCTGTTCAGGAGCACTGTGCGAAACTGCTCCATGGTGCCGATCTGCGGTTTCGGGGCGCCTTTACGCACGGCCATGGCAATGAACGATTCGCCGAGGTCGACCCGGCTGGTTTTATCCACTTGGCCCGCTTTCACCAAATTGTCCAGCGCCGAACCTACCATGAGCACGACGTCAGCGTGCTCACCACGCGCCAGCCTGTTTGGAACGGCCTGAGGCGTGTCGCCCATCGAGGGCGCGGCAAGCACTTCGAGTTTCACGCCGAACTGCTTTTCATAAGTCGGCGCGACGGCCTGGATCGCACCCATGATGCCGCCGGAACTCAGAACGGTGAGGGTCTGTGCCGACGTTGCATCAGCGGCCGAGCATGTCATGGAAGCGACCATAAGGGCCGCGAGGGACAGTATGCGAGTCATCGGTATTTCTCTGGGTAAAAACACCATGTTAGCGACCGCCAGGACCCAGCGGGACTAATACGTTCTGAAGAATGTTTCATGTAGTTCCGGTCCTAGCGCCGCCGCCTATCGCCCGTTTGGAGAGCGAGCCGCTTGATGAGCAATGTTCATGTCGATTTCCTTGGTGAAGGATGGCGCGCTTGTGCAACGCAGTGCTGCGCGTCGGACGGTTCCCAAAACTTACGTCGCAGCGCGGCGCACGCCCTCAGCGGCTTGCACTGAGTCAGCGATAGGCCTGAATTCTGTCTGTCGCGGCAATCTCCGCGATCGGGTTTGGCGACCCGGGACAACTTGGCGCAGCGGCGCCCCACACGATTGCAGGCGCTTTTTTTGCGTCCGCAGCCTCGTGCCATGGCGGCTGTGCGTGGGAGACCTGCGGGTCTGCCGGGTTCCAAGTTCCCGGTTCGCCAACCTGCGTACAGCTGCCACCCAATTGTTTGGCGACGATGCGTGGCAGCTCCAACCTAACTTGGAGTTTCATGCATGCTCACCGCTATCCCTCGCAGGATCCTCGCATCCGTTCTCCGCCGCTCTGCACGTGGCGCCCCTCCATACCCCGCTCATACCGAATTCAAGCAACAGCCCAGGCAGGTGCGTCATGACTGACCGGGAGCGGCTTTCGACCATTCAATCCTATGCCTGGACACTCGAGTTACTGGGCGAGGCGCTGGCCCAGCAGGATGACTTGCTCGAGTGCGAGCACAATCCGCAGTTGAGTGTGCACAGTACGGCGGGCATTCATCAGGCGATCCGTATCATCACCCGGTTGATGGCAGAGCAATGCGGTGCGTTGTTCGACGGCTGTGGAGGAGAGGGCCAGTAGCCGGTAGGGGAGTTGCCTCGCGGTGAAGTGACTGGGTGTTCTCCAGGCGTTGCTCAGTAAGTACACAGCCTTGAGGCCTGTAACTCTGCGCGGATCTGTGGCGACACGAGGCTGCTCCCATAAGACGCGCGCGACAGTGTCGGATGGTGTGGATTTCAGAACGTGTGTGACAAGCGTTCACGCATTCGACGAATCACCTTTACCCGCTTGCATAATTGGCGGTAGCGACGGCTGTTGAAGCAGGCGAGGGCCGCGCAAGATGACAGCATGCCGATCACAGAGAAGATCTCCATTCCGGGCTTCAAGTACATCAACGCGCTGGCCAGCAAGTAAAGGACCAGCAAGACGACGATTACCCATGTCGCTTCACTGGTGCCGCGCATGACCGCGTATTGAGCAGGCCCCACTGTGAACGCGCCCGCCGCCAGCATGCCGATGGAGTACAGGTGATAGTTGGGGTCAGATTTAAAAAAGAATGCCGCGACGGCATCGGTGGCTATGACCGATACCGTTAATGTCAGTAAAAGGCCTAGGATCGCGACTGGGTAGAATCGCTTAATAAACGTAAAGATGGGAAATGTCAGTATCGTCATGGCGAATCCCGCAAATTAGCTTGGCACATGCTCAGAACTGCCTTCGACCCCTGCGCAGATGCCGATTGATGCATCGCGCGGCCCAATAGCGCAGCGAGTGCCCGGTGATGGTGAGTTCGAGAGCTTAGAAATTCAGCGCTTTGATGTATGTCGGACGCGTCTTGAACAGAGCCGCGATGAGTCGGGCGCACGAGGTAGAAGGATGAACGGGGACGTCCCTCAACCCATTGACGCCCCCCAAACCCCACGCTACGTTGCCCCTACCACACCGCCCGCCCCCCAACCGCCATGAGCTACGACATCATCCTTCTCAAGCCAGACGACCTCGATATCGACGACCTGCAAGACCTCGACGAGGTGCACGAGATCGGCAGCGAGTCATTCGTACTCGACGCACTCAATGCCGTATTCCCCGGCTGCATCGACGGCTTTTTCGCCCACGGCGAGACCTGTACGGTCGAAGGCAGCCTCAGCGGTCAGCCCGTCACGTCAGTGCATTTATCGCTCAGGTTCGGCGCCGCCTGGTCCGATGCTTCGTTCAGCGAAGTCGAACAGCAACTGACGCGGCTGTGCCAATCGCTACAGGTGTGCGCATTCTCGGTGGATGACAACTCGCGCCTTGCCGGGCCGCTTTGATCGCATCGCTGGCGAGCCACTGCGCCTCGCGCTCAGCCGCGCAGCCGCTCCACCAGCGGCAATGCATTCACTTCAGGTTTGGCAAACAGATACCCCTGCATCAACTCCACCCCCAGCCCGGACAGGGCATCGCACTCGGCCTGGGTCTCGATGCCCTCGGCGACCAGCGTGATGCCCAAGCGCAGCGCCACCAGCACGATGCCGGCGACGATAGCCTGGCGCACGGGGTCTTTGCTGATGCGGCGGGTCAGGGCCATGTCCAGCTTGAGGATGTCCGGCTGGAACTCGGCCAGCAGGTTCAGGCCCGAATAGCCCGAGCCGAAGTCGTCGATGGCGGTGGTGAAGCCCTGGTTCTTGTATTCGGCGAAGATCGACTTGAGGTGTTCGGGATCCTCCACGCGCTCACCTTCGGTCACTTCGAAGATCAGTTTGTCGGCCGGGAAGTCGAAGGTGCGGGTGGCTTCCAGGGTAGCGCGAATGCAGGTGCTGGCGCGGTAGACGGCGTTGGGCAGGAAATTGATGCTCAGCTTGCAGTGGTCCAGGTGATTCAGGCCCAGTGCCGCCGCTTGCTCGATGGCTTTGACCCGGCAGGCCTGGTCGAAGCGGTACATGTTGTCGGCCGAGACCTTGGCCAGGATGTCCGCCGCGCCTTCGCCGTTCAGCCCGCGCACCAGCGCCTCGTAGGCGAAGGGCTTGCCCGTGGGCACATGGACGATGGGCTGGAACGCCATGGTGATGTCGAAACCCAGGCTTTCCAGGTTGCGGCACTGGGCACAGCCAATGGCTTCGAAGGGCTGGGGAAAGATGGGCTGGCTCATGGCGGCTCCGGGCTAAGGCAGTGAAGTCGGCTGTGGGTTGGCGTTCTGATGACGCAAGCCCTCGGCTTATTCGATCTCGGTCAGAGCTTGGACCACCGCCTGTCGCAGACGTGCCGAACGACGCTGAACAAAGCCGCTTACGGACGCGTCTGCGCCGCTTGCCCGTCACCCTGCGGCGGCACCAGCGAGGCCAGGGCCTGGCGCAGGCTGGCGAGATCCTCGAAATGACGCTCGCGCACCACCTTGCCCTGGTCCATGTCCAGCCACTGCACGGTTTCGCGATCACCCGCGTAAAGTTCGGCCACCTGGCCGTCGCGGTCGAGCAGGATGCGGTAGTTGGCCGAGCGCATGTTCGGCACCAGGAATTTGAGTACCAGCCCCGGCACGCGGGCGATGTCGGCGACGAAGACCACCTTGCGGGCATCCAGATAGCCGGGCTGGGTGTGCTCCACGGCGCTGTTGACCAGGTTGGCGGTGGCGTGGCTGCGGGCGATCAGTACCACGCGTGTGGTTGGGTCCAGGGTGTAGGCGGTGTCGAACTGGTCCTTGAGGGTCCAGGCCGCCGGCGCGCTGGTCTGCGCCTGGGCGAGCGCGCTGGTGCAGGCCAGCACGAGGGGAATGAGGAAGCGGCGCATCGGGGAGGCTCGGGCAATGAGGAGTGCCGAGAGTAACGGCAGGAAGGGGCGTTGGAAACCATCGACTCGCCGACCGGGGCCTATTTCATCCGCCCCGGCAACGACTCACCGGCGCGCGTGTCACACCGGCAGGCCGGTGGGGCTGCCCAGTTGCACGCGGTCCTTGCCGGCGCGCTTGGCCCGGTACAGGTTGCGGTCCGCATGGATGAGGATGTCCGACAGCGCCTGGCCGTGGACGAAGGGCACCAAGCCCGCGCTGAAGGTGAAAGGCGCGGGGGCGTCGCGCGACTGACGTACCTCCTGTAGCAGGCTTTCTGCCCAGGCCACGGCCCGCGAAGCGTCCTGGGTATTGAGAATGATGCCGAACTCCTCGCCGCCCAGACGGCCGACATAGTCGGCCCCGGCCTTGGCTTTCAGGCGCCGGGCCAGCAGGCACAGCACCTGGTCGCCCGCCGCATGGCCGAGACTGTCGTTGACCCGCTTGAAGTCGTCGATGTCGATCATCATGAAGTAGCCCGCCGGGTGGCTGGCGACGAAACGCTCGAAGCGCTCCATGAGCGCGCGGCGGTTGAGCAGGCCGGTCAGGTGATCGGTCTCCGACAGCGTGCGGTAGTGCTGCTCCACGTCCAGGGTGACCTGCAGCGCGCGCAGGTAAGTGCGGCTGTTGATCCAGCCCAGACCAATGGAAAAGGTCACGAACAGCGCCAGATAGCTCCAGCGCGCGCTGTCGTGCGCGGAGCCGGCGAAGGGCCAGACCAGCAGCCAGGTGAGCGAGGCGACCACCAGGTAATCCATCGGTCCGCGAATCAGCAGCGAGGCACCGACCACCGCCAGCACCGTCAGGGGCAGGGCGTAGTGTTCGTACAGCAGCGGGTATTCCTCGAAGATCAGGCGAAAGCCGCTGACCGCTGCCAGGACGAACAGCAGCCCGGAAAACCGCCAGACGCGGTGGGAAACGGTGAAGGTCTGGATCAGAAACAGCCCTGACAACGTCGCCAGGGTGACCCAGGCGCCGGGCCGGCTGAGGCGTTCGGCCAGCATCACATGCACCAGGCCCCAGGTGACGATCACCAGCAACTGGACGGCAATGATGCCCTGGCGCAGCAGCAGCCGGATACGCTGTTCATGGCTAGCCGAGACACTGGGCATCGGGCTGAGCGATTCGAGATTCCTGGGCATCCACACACAACTCCATGCTGACCTGCGCGACGGCGAAATTGATTGCCATGGTGTGCCTGACCAGCTCGGCGAAGGCCGGTCGCATTTCCACCAGCGTGCCCACACAACGGAAGTAGCCCTTTTGCTCGCCTTCGCGTACCAGCCGCATCAGGTGGGTCTTGGACACGCACAGGCGCGCCGACAGCTCGGCGTAGGTCGAGACCTTGTAGCCGCCGCCCACCGAGCGATGGGCCAGGGCGTCGAGGTGCAGCGCCAGCATCGGCAGGTGACCGCCGTCCTTGTTCATGATCCATTTGGCGCCCGGCAGCAGGCTGTCGAGCATCAGATCGGCCTCGAGCAACTGGCCCAGCCTGACGAAATAGTCGCGCAGCCAGGGCTGCGGGTTCTCCAGGTCCAGCGTCAGGGCGCCTGGGCGCAGCAACTGGGCGGGCAGCAGATAGGCGCGGGTGACATTGACGGCTTCTTCCAGCGCCGTGCGTGTCGGTCGGTACAGGCGCAGCCGGGCGTCCTCCGGGTGCGTCCAGACATGCATGTAACCGGTGATCATGAAGAACGAGAAGTACGATTCGAGGCTGTTGCGCGACAGGTAGCCGCGCTGCTCGCAGAACTCCTTGACCCGTGACAGCGGTGTCAGCGGGTCGCGGAAGTGGAAGCACAGCAGCGCCATCACCACCATCAGCCGGTCGTACTTCATCAGGCTTTTGTAGAAGAAGGGTTTGCGCCGGTAGTGGCCGAGCATCAGCTCCAAGTGGCGAGTGACCGCTTCATCGATGTCGCCTCGGTAGCATTCGTCGATCCCGTGTTGCAATCGACCCATCAATTCGGCTCGCTTCATCGATTCCCCGCGTACCCGACAGAAGTGACAATCATTGCCATCATTTGGCCAGATGCGAGTATACGGCGTTGCTCTGGGTGTCCCGGTCCACCCCAAAAATGTTTCGCGCCAGCGCGATGGCGGCGATCAGCCGGTGAGTATGTTCAGGTGCGGCAGGCGCGCCTCACACCTCGCCCATCGCCGCCCGCACCCGCGCCGCCAACTCTTCCACGGCGAAGGGTTTGGTCAGCACCTGCATCCCTGCCTCCAACTGACCATCGCCCACGGCGGCGGTCTCGGCGTAGCCGGTGATGAACAGGATGCCCAGGCCCGGACGCAGTTCGCGGCCGGCGTCGGCCATCTGCCGGCCGTTCATGCCGCCGGGCAGGCCGACGTCGCTGATCAGCAGGTCGATGTGCACGTCCGAGCGCAGCACCTTGAGCCCGGCGACGCTGTCGGCGGCCTCCATCACCGCGTAGCCCTGGTCGCGGAGCACATCGGTGAGCAGCATGCGAATGGTCGGCTCGTCGTCGACGATGAGGATGGTCTGCCCCGCGCGCGACGCGGCATCGTGCGACTGTTCTTCCAGGTTCTGTTCGCGCTCGACATCGCCCACGTAGCGCGGCAGGTAAATGCTCACTTCGGTGCCGACGCCCACCTCCGACTGCATACGCACCTGGCCCCCGGACTGCTTGGCGAAGCCGTAGATCATCGACAGCCCCAAGCCGGTGCCCTGGCCGAGGGGCTTGGTGGTGAAGAACGGGTCGAAGGCCTTGGCCACCACGTCGGGGCTCATGCCGGTCCCGGTGTCGCTTACGCTCAGCGACAGGTATTGGCCCTGGACCAGGTCCAGGCTGCGTGCCACCTCGTGGTCGATCCAGCGGTTGGCGGTCTCGATGCGCACGCGACCGCCGTCGGGCATGGCGTCGCGGGCATTGATGCACAGGTTGAGCAGGGCGTTTTCCAGTTGGCTGGGGTCCACCCGCGCCGGCCACGGATGGCTGGCGCCGAGTGTCTCGATGCTGATGGCCGGGCCGACCGTGCGCTGGATCAGGTCGGTCATGCCCATGATCAGCGCGTTGACGTCGGTCGGCTGCGGGTCGAGGGTCTGGCGCCGGGAGAACGCCAGCAGCCGGTGGGTGAGGGCAGCGGCGCGGCGGGCGGCGCCCTGGGCGGCGGCGATGTACTTGTCCAGGTCGGTCAAGCGACCCTGGGCCAGGCGCGCATTCATCAGTTCCAGCGAGCCGGAGATGCCGGTGAGCAGGTTGTTGAAGTCGTGGGCCAGGCCGCCCGTGAGCTGCCCGACCGCTTCCATCTTCTGCGACTGCCGCAGTTTTTCCTCGGCCTGCATCAGCTCGGCGGTACGCTCGGCCACCCGCTGTTCGAGGGTGTCGTTGAGGGCGCGCAGGGCGGCGGTGGCGCGGTCGCGCTCGGCCTCCAGGGTGCGCCGGTCCTCGACATCGATGAGCACGCCGGGGAAATCCTTGGGCTTGCCATCGGCGTAATCGACCCGGCCGTTGGCTTCCAGCCAGTAGTAGCAGCCGTCGGCGCGGCGCACGCGGTACTGGTGGGCGTAGGCGCCGCCACGGCCGATGGCGTCGTCGATGGCGGCGATCAACCCGGCGCGGTCGTCCGGGTGCACGGTGGCGATCACCTGTTCCAGGCTCAGCCCCGTGCGGCCCAGTGCCGGGTCGAGGCCGAAGGCCTGGGCGAAGGCCGGGTCGACGGTGAAGCAGTTGGTGGGCAAGTCCCAGTGCCAAGTGCCGATGATGGCCCCGGCGGCCAGGGCCAGTTGCACCCGCTCGATGTTCGAGCGCGCCAGTTCCTCGCTTTCACGCAGCCGTTCCTGGGCGTTGCGGCGGGCGGTGACGTCGTTGAAGAAGATGCCGATCTGCCGCTCGCTGGGGTCGCCCACCGGCACGGCGCGCACGTCGAACCAGCGGCCGAAGGCCTCGGCGTAGTTCTCGAAATTGGCGGGCTCGCGGGTCTTGGCGACATGGCCGTAGGTCTGGAACCAGAAGCTTTCCAGGTCTGGCGCGTATTCGGTGACCCACTTGCCGCGCAGGTTGACCCCCGACTCGCGCTCGAAGGCCGGGTTGACCTCGATGAAGCGGTAGTCGACCGGTTCGTCGCGTTCGTCGAACTTGACCTCGACGATGGCGAACGCGGTTTCGATGGTCTCGACGATGGTGCGAAAGCGCTCCTCGCTCTTGCGCAGGGCGGTGGCGGCCGAGCGGGTGTGGGTCAGGTCGAGCATGGCGCCGATCATGCGCACGGCCTGGCCCTGGGCGTTGCGGATGACGTGGCCTCGGTCGAGCACATCGGCATAGCCGCCGTCGCTGCGGCGGAAGCGGTACTCGTCGGTCCAGGCACTGCCTTCGCCATCGATCACGGCATGGATCGAGGTGTGCACGCGGGCGCGGTCTTCGGGGTGGATGTGCTCGAACCACCATTCGCCGGTCGCCAATATCTGCGCGGGCGAATGGCCGTAGGCCTGTTCCAGGGCAGGGTTCCACTGCACATGGTTGCACACCAGGTCCCAGTCCCAGATCGCGTCGTTGGTGGCCTTGGCCGCCAGGCGATAGCGTTCCTTGGTTTCGTCCAGGTGCTCGACGTCCAGGCCGGCCGTGGTCAGGGCTTCGCGCAGGCGCGCCACCTCGGCTTCAAGTTGTTCGCGGGTCAGGTCGTTCACGGTCGTTTCCACTTGAAGCACTCACGAAAGGCTTCTCGATGATAGCATTTTGCCTTGCTTGCCGACGGCCCGGTGTTTAGCGCACCAGCCGCGGAATCAGCCGTACATAGACCAGTTCGCCGATCAATTCGATCAGCGTCTGGGTGATCACCGCGGCGGCGGCCAGCGCCCTCAACGGCTCCGGCAGGGCCAGGGCCAGCGGCAACACCACCAGCGAGTTGCGCGTGGCGGCGCTGAAGCTCACGGCACGCGCCTGTTCTGCCGGTAGGCGCAGGCACCGGGCGCAGGCCCAACCGAGCACAGGCGCCAGCACCATGAAGCCGATGTACAGCGGAATCAGCGGCAACAGGCGGGTGACATCCTCAGCCAGCGCGGCGATCTGCGAGCCGATCACGGCCAGCAGCACCAGCGCCATGGCCGGTACGGGCAGCCAGGCCCAGGCCGCGTTCCAGCGCGCCAACACGACCGAGCGACGAGCCCCGGCGCCGCTCAGCACGGCCAGGGTCAGCGGCAGGACGATCAGCAGCATGAAGGCTTCGACGAACGGCGCGACGGAAAGTGCCACAGGTGGCGAGCCGTCGAGCATGACGGCCAGGTACAGCGGCAGCAGGAGCAGTTGCAGCACCAGCAGCAGCGGCGTGGCCGCCAGCGTCAGGCGTGCGTCGCCCCGGCCCAGGTGGGTGAACACCACCACGTAGTCGATGCACGGAGTGAGCAGCACCAGCAGGGCGCCGATCAGCAGGGCGGGGTGGTCCAGCAGGGAACGGGTGGCGGCCCACACCAGCAGCGGAACGAGGACGAAGTTGGCCAGCAGCAGTGCGGCGATGAAGCGCCGGTTGGACAGGCTCTGGCGCAGGTCCAGAAATGGAATCTGCAGGAACATGGCGTACATCAGCACGGCGATGGCGGGCGTGATCAGCGCCTGCAGGGTGCTGCCCACGCCCGGCGCGAGCAGGCCGATGGCGAGGGCGATGCAGACGGTGCCGAGATAGACGGGAATCTGCTGGGTTTCGAGTTGGTCGCGGGTCACGCGGGCATCCTGATCGGCGGGTGGACTGGGCGGCTCATGATGCCAGGGATGGCGGACAATGAGGTTCCGGCCCGCGCCAGGCTAGCCCTGCGTCAATTCCTGCTGAGCCTCGTTGCCCACGCTCGTCGCGGATTCGGCAAACCACCGAGGCCACGAACTGCGCTGCCGCCCGCCCACCTCCACGCACGGAATCAGGCGCTGCGCGAGCACCTCGGTCTGCCCCACCGACACCGCCGTGCGGTACTTGCGGCTATGGATGCATTCGCGGTCGCCGAACTCGCAGCGGTTCAGTTGCGTCCCGCCACACGGCCCGTTGGCCAGGCCTTTGGGGCAGGTTTCCGGGCAGATGTACAGGGTGTCCTGCAACCGGCACTGCCCGCAAGTATCGCACCCCACCAGCGGCCGCTTGAGGCTGCGCTCCAGCCGGTGCAGCAGGCGCGCCGCCTTGGGCGCGGACCACAGGGGCTGGCGCACGCCCCAGCCGAATGCCCTGCTGAGCAGCGTCTGGCGGTCGAACAGTTGATGGTGCAGGGCCGACAGCAGGTGGTAGCGGGTCTGTTCGAGCGCCGATGCACGCACCCCGCGCTGGCCTTCCTGCCAAGGGTGGCCAGGCGGGTGGAAGCTCACCGTTTCCACGCCCGCCATCTGCCAGGCCTGGTCCCAGGCTGTCTGCCAGTCATCGAGCGTCTGCACCTGCGCCAGGCGGGTGTCGAGCGCCTGCTCCAGCGCCACGAACTGCTCCAGCGAATGCACCCCGGAGAGGTTGATCCCGGCATAGCCCAACAAACGCAGGCCGATGATTTGCAAGGCCAGGCGCTCGATGCCGCGCTGGCTGGCGAAAGCCTTGGACACGGCGGCCTCGGCGGTCAGCACCCGGCGCATGGCCGGGCTGACGGTGACGCCAGCGACATGCTCGAGCATCGCCGCACGACCTTCAGTGAGCGCCATGATGCAGGCCAGCATGGGCCGGGGCGTGGGCTGGCGCTGCATCCAGCGCTGGGCCTCGCGGTATTTCTGGAAGTCGAAGCCCAGTTGCAGGATGAAGAAGTCGGCCCCGGCCGCGAGCTTCTTTTCGGCCTTGAAATACTGCGCACCGCCTTCCTCTTCGCGGTACTTGAACGGATTCAGCGCCGCGCCCAGCAGCCAGTCGGGGCGCGCCTGACGCACGATCTGCAGCGCCGCCACCGACTCCAGGTAACGCACCGGACGCTGCCCCGGCGTGTGACCGGGCAGGCGGTCGCCGGTCAGCACCAGCAACTGGTCCAGGCCGGCGGCATCCATGCGCGGCAACTGCGCCAGCAGCTCCTGGCGCTCACGGTCCTTGCCGGAAAAGTGCAGCAGCGTCGGCACCGGCGTCTCGAAACTCTGGCAGGCGTCGAGCGGCGACAGATCCAGCGCGCTGCCGACGCGATCGCCGACCGACACCGCCAGCGGCCAGCCGCACAGGTGCTCGCGGGCCATGATGCTGGCCAGCTCGGCGAAGCGCTTGGCCGAAGGCTTGGGCACGAACTCCATGACACAGACGAAGGAGTGGTCGTGCAGGGCTTGTCTGAGCAGGCTCATGAAAAATACCGAAGGACGGGCAGGATCACAGTGTTGCCTGGGCGCAACGCGGCGGCTTGTCTGCACGCGTACGCGACCGCTCTGGAACAGACACAGGCGCCAGGGCGCGACGCAGAGGTTAGGTCAAACATGAGGAAAAATGAACTTGATCTCAAATTTTGTGAGTTTGTCTCACGTTCTGCGTACCGCCAGAATTCGCTTCATCGAATTTTCCACGGCAGGGGTAGGACAATGGCACTGGCACATAACCTGGGTTTTCCACGCATCGCACATGATCATGCGTTGCAAAAAGCCCTGGACGCCTTCTGCGCGGGTGAATTGGATGAGGCCGGCCTGCGTGCCGTCGGTCGCACGTTGCGCGCCAGCCATTGGCAGGCGCAGAAAGACGCCGGTATCGAGTTGCTGCCGGTCGGCGACTTCGCCTGGTATGACCCCGTGCTGACCCATTCGCTGGCCTTCGGTGTGATCCCCGAGCGCTTCGGTCAGGCGCCAGGCGCTGCCTCGACCGTGCACACCTTGTCCGACCTGGCCCGTGGCGCTGCCCATGGCCAGGAAACCACCCAGTGGTTCGATACCCCTCACCACTTCGTGGTCCCGCAATTGAGCGCTGACCAGCGTTTCACCCTGAGCTGGGAGCCGTTGTTCGAGGAGGTCGACGAAGCCAAGGCCCTGGGTCATGCGGTGAAACCCGTGGTGCTCGGTCCGTTGACCTACCTGTGGCTGGGCAAGGCCAAGGACGCCGGGTTCGACACGCTCGAACTGGTTGATCGCCTGCTGCCGCTGTACGACGACATCTTCAATCGCCTGGCTGCCCAAGGCGTGGAATGGGTACAGATCGACGAGCCGATCCTGGGACTGGACCTGCCTCAGGACTGGAAGAATGCCTACGAGCGCGTTTACAACATCCTGCAACGCGCACCGCTAAAAAAGCTGGTGGCCACTTACTTCGACGGGCTTGCAGGCAACCTGGGGCTGGCCGCCAACCTGCCGGTCGATGGCCTGCACATCGATCTGGTGCGCGCCCCTGAGCAGTACCCGATCGTCCTCGACCGTCTGCCGGCTTACAAGGTGCTGTCGCTGGGGGTGGTCAACGGCGGCAACGTCGGCGCCAGCGACCTGGACAACGCCTTCGAGGTGCTGCGCCATGCCGCCGAGCGCCTGGGCGACCGACTGTGGGTGGCGCCGTCGTGCCCGCTGCTGCACGGTGCAGTGGAGCAGGGCGGTGACCACTGCGTCGATTCGAAAAGCGCGCTGGCTTTCGCCGTGCAGAAATGCCGGGAAGTGGTGCAACTGGCCAAGGCCGCCAGCGCCCCGGAGCTGGCGGTCCTGCAGAAGACGGCGGCCTAGCGCCGCAGCGTCAGCGCCACGCCTTGGCCACCGCCGATGCACAGGGTGGCCAGACCTTTCTTCGCGTCACGCTTGATCATCTCGTGCAGCAGGGTCACCAGCACCCGGCAGCCCGAGGCGCCAATGGGATGGCCCAGGGCGATGGCGCCGCCGTTGACGTTGACCTTCGCGGCGTCCCAGCCCAGTTCCTGACCCACCGCCAGGGCCTGGGCGGCGAAGGCTTCGTTGGCTTCGATCAGGTCAAGGTCCGCCAACTGCCAACCGGCTTTGTCCAGGCAGCGACGGGTCGCCGACACCGGGCCGATGCCCATGATCGCCGGATCCACCCCGGCGCTGGCGTAGCCACTGATGGTGGCCAGCACCGGCAGGCCCAGCGCCTGGGCTTTTTCCACGCTCATCAGCAGCACCGCAGCGGCGCCATCGTTCAGGCTCGACGCGTTGCCCGCCGTGACGCTGCCATCGGCTTTGAACGCCGCCCGCAGTTTGCCCAGCGACTCGGCCGTGGTGCCGGGGCGCGGTTGCTCGTCGGTGTCGAACACCCGCGGTTCGCCTTTGCGCTGGGGAATGTGAATGGGCGTGATCTCGTCCTCGAAGCGCCCGGCCTCGATGGCCGCCAGTGCTTTGCGCTGGGACTCGGCGGCAAAGGTGTCCTGGGCCTCGCGGCTGATGCCGTATTGGCTCACCAGGTTCTCGGCGGTGATGCCCATGTGGTAGTCGTTGAAGGCGTCCCACAGGCCGTCGCTGATCATGCTGTCGACCAGTTGACCGTGACCCATGCGCTGGCCGGTGCGTGCCGAGGGCAGCACGTACGGCGCCAGGCTCATGTTCTCCTGACCGCCGGCGATCACCACCTCGGCATCGCCGCAGCGAATCGCCTGGGCCGCCAGGTGCACGGCCTTCAGGCCCGAGCCGCAGACCTTGTTCAAGGTCAGTGCCGGCACCGCGTGGGGCAGGCCAGCCTTGACCGCCGCCTGGCGCGCGGGGTTCTGCCCGGCGCCTGCGGTGAGTACCTGGCCGAGGATCACCTCGTCGACCTGCGCCGGGTCCAGGCCGGTCTGGGCCAGCAGGCGCTGGATCACCGCAGCGCCCAGGTCGACGGCCGAGACGTTGGCCAAGGCCCCTTGGAAGCTGCCGATGGCAGTGCGGGTGGCGGCGACGATGGCGACTTCTTTCATTGTTGTTCTCCGCAGACGGTGAAGGATGGCACAGCATCCCTGGCGGGCGCTGATTTGAGAAGTTTGTTTTTCTTTGCCATTGATCGGCTTTGCAAATGAATCAGCTCGGCACCCGCACGCGCACGCCGAAGCCGCCGCCCTCGCGGTTGAAGAACTCCAGTGCGCCATCGAGCTGGTCGATCACCAGCGCCACGATCGCCAGCCCCAGGCCGGCGCCGGCCGGGTTGTTGGCGCTGTAGAAACGGTCGCTCAGGCGGGTGAGCGCTTCGCTGGCGACGCCGGGGCCTTGATCGAGCACCTGCAACTCGGTCCAGCCCGGTTGGCGGCGCAAGGTCACGGTGATTTCGCTGCCGGGCGGGCTGAATTGCAGCGCGTTGCCCACCAGGTTCTGCAGCATCACGGTCATGGCCGTCGGGTCGGCGTGTACCGGGCTGGGGCCGTCTTCGTCCAGCACCAGTTCCACGTCGCGGCGCAGCGCCAGCGGGGTCAGTTCGGCCAGCTCCTCGCGGGCCAAAGCGTCCAGCTCGATGCGTTGACGGGCCTGGATCAGCGGTTCGAGGCGGGCCATGGTGAGCAGTTGGCTGGCCAGGCGCGTGGCGCGGGTCACACCCTGTTCGAGCAAGGCCAGCGCTTCGTCGCGGGCCGCCGGGTCCGCTGCCCGGCGGGCGTTGCTGGCGTGGATCGCCAAGACCGCCAAGGGCGTGCGCAGTTCGTGGGCGGCGTCGGCGATGAAGCGTCGTTCGCGCTCCAGCAGGCGCGTGAGTTGCAGCAGTTGATGGTTCAGGGCATCGGCCATGGGCGCCAGCTCTACGGGCAGCGCGGCGCTCGACAGCGGTTCGAGGCTGTCGATGGGCCGCGCGCGCAAGTGGCGGGTGAGACGGCGCAGCGGGCGCAGGCCCCAGCCCAGCAGCAGCCAGATCAACAGCGCCAGGCTCGGAATGCCGATCAGCGCCGGGGCCAGCGCCTGGTCGGCGATGCGCTGGATCAGGTCCTGGCGCAGGTCGTCGCGCTCGCCGACCCAGATCAGCAGCCCGCGCTGGCTGTCCTGAAGGAGCACGCCGCACCAGTCCTGGCCCAGGTACAGCACGTCGTGGATGCCGGGGGCAGGCGGCGTTTCCAGCGGTGGGGCGTCGGCCGAGCGCATCAGCAGTTCGCCGTCGCTGCGCCAGATCTGGAAGGCCAGGTTGATTTCGTAGGGATGACTGAGGATCGAGGCGCTGGACTGGTCCATGGCCTGGTCCAGTGCCTGGCGGATCGCTTGCCAGTCGGCGTCGGCGGGCATCTGTCGCAGCAGGCCCTGGAGCACTCGCGCGGCCTGCACCAGTTGGGCGTCGTAGACGTTCTCGATTTCCCGGTGGTGGTCGCGCAGCACGCTGAGCACCAGCCCGAGGCTGCCGATGACCACCAACAACAGGGTGGGCAGCAGGATGCGCGTGCGCATGGCGATCATGGCGTGCCCTCGATCAGGTAGCCGACGCCGCGCACGGTGCGGATCAGCCGGCTGTCGAGCTTGCGCCGCAGGTTGTGGATCAGCACTTCGAGGGTGTTGCCCGGTCCGTTCTCCTGCCAGCCGTAGAGCCCGTCGGCCAGGCGTTCGCGGGTCAGCACATGGCCGGGGCGGGCCAGCAGTTGGTGCAGCAACTGGAACTCCATGGCGGTGAGGGTGACCGGTGTGCCCTGGTAGCTCACGGCGTGACGGGCCGGGTCCAGGCTGACCCCGGCGTGCTCGATCAAAGGCTGCGCACGACCCTGGCTGCGGCGCAGCAGGGCGCGGATGCGCGCCTTGAGCTCGTCCACCTCGATGGGCTTGACCAGGTAGTCGTCGGCGCCGGCGTCCAGGCCGAGAATGCGGTCGCGGGTGGTGTCGCGGGCGGTGAGGATCAGCACCGGCACATCGCCGTCGGGCTGGGCGCGCAGGTCGCGCAGCAGGCTCAGGCCATCGCAGCGCGGCAGCCCCAGGTCGAGCAGCACCAGGTCGAAATGCTCGGCACGCAGCGCCGCCGCAGCGCTCAGCCCGTCGGCCAGCCAGTCGAGGGTATAGCCTTCGTCGCGCAGGGCGCTGCGGATACCCTGCGCCAGGGACTGATCATCTTCAACCAGCAGGACGCGCATGCCAGGGGTCTCTTTCCCGTGAAAGCCGCCATGATGGGCCTTGCGGCCAGGCCCTCGTCCAGTGAAATGTAACCAGTGATGACTGACTAAGCTGGCATTAAGCTTGGCGGCCCATCGTGCCTGGCACCTTCACCACATGAGTTCGATGCCATGCGTACCTTCCTTGCCCTCGCCCTGCTGCTGGGCAGCAGCGCCAGCTTCGCCGCCACTCAATGCACCACCGCCGACAAGGCCACCTGGCAGGACCCGGCGGCGTTCCAGGCCACACTCAAGGACCAGGGCTACACCATCAACAAGTTCAAGGTCACCCAAGGCAACTGCTACGAGATCTATGGCTTCGACAAGGACGGGCGCAAGGTCGAGATCTATCACGACCCGGTCTCCGGCAAAGCGGTGAAGACCGAGATCGAAGACTGATGTGCGCGGCCAGCGTGCGGCTGTGGGACCCGCTGCTGCGACTGTGTCACGGGTCGTTCGCCGCGGTGTTCGTCGCCAACTACTTCCTCAACGAGGAGGGCGAGCGCTGGCACCAATGGCTGGGCTACTACGCGGCGGGCTGTCTGGCGCTGCGTGTGCTCTGGGGCTTCGTCGGTCCACGCAGCGCCCGCTGGGCCGATTTCTGGCCCACGCCGGCGCGCCTGGCGGCCCATGCCAGGGCCTTGCTGCGCGGGCAACCGTTCCACCGCCTGGGCCATTCGCCGATTGGCGCGTTGGTGATGCTGGCGATGCTCGGCTGCATCGGCGGTCTGGGCCTGAGCGGCTTTCTGATGCGCGAAGTGGACGCGCTGTGGGGCGCGGACTGGCCGGCCAACCTGCATGCCTGGCTGGCCGACGGACTGTTGGTGCTGGTGTGCGTGCACCTGCTGGCGGCGCTGGTGGAGAGCCTGCGTTTGCGCGAGAACCTGCCGCTGTCGATGCTCACCGGCCGTCGCCGCGTGCCTGACGATCACTGACCGCGAGAGCCTTCATGTCGATGTTCTTCACCTTCATTCGACGCAATGACAGCGCCGCCGCTTGGCTGCGCCTGCTCGTCCTGGCCAGCCTGAGCTGCGTGCTGCTGCTGGCCGACGATTTCATCCAGCAACGGTTCAGCCCCAACAACCGCGCCGAACTCGAGGCCGGCTGGGTGGCCGGGCTGTGGGTGTTCTGCCTGGCCCTGTGGCTGTGCAACCTGCGCGGGCTGGTGGTGGCGATCCTGGCAGTGTTCGCCAGCATGCAACTGCTGCAACTGGCCAACATCAGCTTTTTCGGCGAGCCGCTGAGCGCCATCGACATCCGCAGCCTGCTACGCGAGCCTGGCGAAGTCGGGCAGACCGCCTGGCACAGCCTGGGCGCGCACTGGCATGCGGCGTTCAGCGTGCTGTTGCCCTACAGCCTGCTGATTGCGCTGCACTGGCAGGTGCCTTCGCAGGTGACCCTGCCCGCCAGCCGCTGGGCGCTGGTGCTGATCGCCCTGGTACTGCTGGCCAAGCCGTACCGGGCCACCTACCGCAACCTCGATTCGTTCACTCCGGGGCCGACCCGCAGTGGGCTGCACAACAGCCTCAATGCCTATTCCGCCTGGGCCGTGCGCCTGGCGCTGCGCAGCGAGCCGAGCCTGCCCCCGGCGCCGTTCGCGCCGTACCGGTTGAGCGCGATCCCCAGCACGGCCAAGCATGTGTGGCTGGTGGTGGCCGATTCGCTGCGCAGCGAGCGCATGGGCGTGTACGGCTACTCACGGCAAACCACGCCCAAGCTTCAGGCCTACTTGCGCGAGCATCCCAGTGCCGTGTTGCGCCCCGGGGTGTCGGCGGGCGTGGCGACCGATGTGAGCTTGCCTTATCTGCTCAACCCGATCCGCGAGCCCGGCCAGGACCACTTGCTGCGCGAGGGCCAGGTCAATCTGTTCCGCCTCGCCCGCCAGGCCGGCCTGCGCACGCACTGGATTTCCTCGCAGGAGTCGCGGCTGCTGGCGCACCTGGGCAGCCGCTACCTGGACGTGTCGATCACCCGCGAGGACCACCCGCTGCGCTTTCTCGAACGTCAGGACCATGCGCTGCTGGAGATTCTCGACCGCCAGCGCTTCGCCGAACGCAATTTCGTCGTGCTCAACCTGCGCACCGCGCATCTGCCTTATGCCCAGAACTACGTGCATCAAGGCGGCAAGGCACCGTGGCCGGACCAGGGCGCGCAGGCCCAGGGCAACGCCTACGACAACTCGATCCATTACCTGGACGGGCTGCTCGATGAGCTGATCGCCCGCTTCGACCAGCTCGACGGCGAGCGCTACCTGGTGATCACCGGCGACCACGGCCAGCGCCTGGGCGAGAACGGCCAGTGGGGGCACAACGACCTGGTGCCGGAAGTCAGCGACGTGCCGATGATCGTCATCAGCCGCGACGCGCCGCAGCAGGCGCTGGAGGCGCTGAAGCGCGAACGCTGGATCAGCCACTACGAGATCGGCAAGTGGTTGGCGGCTCGGCTCGGTACGCGCATCGACAACCCCAACCTGCGCGCCAACGAGCACTTCGTGCACGGCAAGCTGCTGTTCAGCGACAACTTCATCCAGCCGGTGTGCGAAACCCCGGCGGGGCTGGTGCACCTGCCGCCGATGCAATTGAGTCAATGGCTGGGCAAGGCGCGGCTGCAGGGCTGTGGGTCGTGAGCAGGGCATCGGGCATGGAATCTCGCCCAGGCACTCCGTAATATGTGTCGGATGACCTGTGGGGGTAGTCTCACCCCCTGATCGAACGGAATCGCCCTCGACGGCGCTTCCCCAGCATAAACCTGACGAGGTACAGACATTGGCCATCATTCATCCCAAGGTACGCGGTTTCATCTGCACCACGACTCACCCCAAGGGCTGCGAGCTCAACGTCCGTGACCAGATCGAAGCCACCCGCAAACTGGGCGTGCGCGAGGATGGTCCGAAGAAAGTCCTGGTGATCGGCGCCTCCAGTGGCTATGGCCTGGCCGCGCGCATCACCGCAGCCTTCGGCTTCAAGGCCGACACCCTGGGCGTGTTCTTCGAAAAACCAGGCACCGAGACCAAGGCCGGGACCGCTGGCTGGTACAACGCCGCCGCGTTCGATAAATTCGCCAAGGCCGACGGCTTGTACAGCAAGTCGATCAACGGTGACGCGTTCTCCGACGAGGCGCGGGCCAAGGTCATCGAGCTGATCAAGAACGAGATGGGCGGCAAGGTCGACCTGGTCATCTACTCCCTGGCCTCGCCTGTGCGCAAACTGCCGCAGACCGGCGAACTGGTGCGCTCGGCGCTCAAGCCGATTGGCCAGCCGTACAAGTCGACCGCCATCGACACCAACAAGGACAGCATTATCGAGGCCAGCATCGAGCCGGCCACCGAGCAGGAAATCGCCGACACCGTCACCGTCATGGGTGGCCAGGACTGGCAGCTGTGGATCGACGCCCTGAGCGGCGCCGACGTGCTGGCTGAAGGCGCGCGCACCGTGGCCTTCAGCTACATCGGCACCGAGATCACCTGGCCGATCTACTGGCATGGCGCCCTGGGCCAGGCCAAGCAGGACCTGGACGAGACCGCACTGCGCCTGGACAAGAAGCTGGCCGCCGACGTGAAGGGCGGGGCCAACGTGGCTGTGCTCAAGTCGGTGGTCACCCAAGCCAGCTCGGCCATTCCGGTGATGCCGCTGTACCTGTCGATGGTGTTCAAGATCATGCAGGAGAAGGGCGTCCACGAAGGCACCCAGGACCAGCTCGACCGCATGTTCCGCGATCGCCTGTACCGCGCCGATGGCGCCCCGGCCGAAGTCGACGAAAAGGCGCGCCTGCGTCTGGACGACTGGGAACTGCGCGATGACGTGCAGGACGCCTGCAAGGCCATGTGGCCACAGGTGACCACCGAGAACCTGTTCGAGCTGACCGACTACGCCGGTTACAAGAAGCAGTTCCTCAACTTGTTCGGCTTCGAGCGCGCCGATGTCGACTACGACCAGGACGTGGCCACCGACGTGCGTTTCGACTGCGTCGAGCTGTAAGCCAGACCACCGCCGCGCCGTCACATGATGGCGGTGCGGTGGCCCTTATTTTTGAAATACCTTGTAACAACTTCCTTGGCAATCCCTGCCGCTTCCCTTGACCTCCCTGTTCTATACAGCAGCTACTGGCCGCTCATTTTGCGCGGGCCACAGGAGCATGCATGGGCGTATTAGAAAAACTACAACAGCGCATCCGTCAGAAAGGCTTCAAGCGTGTGTGCAAGACTCTCTTCGAGCGCTACGTCTTCTTTCACTGGGAATTGCTCTGGACCGAACGTGACCTGACCACGCCGGCGCCCGAACACCGGCTACGCGCCCATCCCCCGGTCACCCGACTGGAAATCACACCGGACAACGTCGAGGCATTCGCCGGCAACTTCGCCGATCGCGTGCAGACCATGGCCGAGCTGGCCCGGGAAGGGCATACGGGTCTGATGTACGTGGACGAGCAAGGGCAGGCGGTCGCGTTCATCTGGGCCAGTACCGGCGACTACCACGACCGCCATTACTACGGCTGTACCTTCGCCATCGAGCCGGGCGAGTACTTCCAATTCGGCGGCGAGATGACCCGGCGCTACTTCGGCAGCGAGCTGTCGGTGACCGCCCAAGCCGATATGTGGCAGCTCATGCACGACAGGGGCTACCGCAAACTGGTGGATGTGGTGGAGACGCACAATGTGCCGGCGATGAAGATGCACCTGCGCATGGGCTACCGCGAGCAGGGCCGGGTGACCCATATCTACGGGCTGTTCGGGCGTTGGAAGTTCTCCCGGCAGACGCGCTATCGCGGGGCGCGCCTGGAGGCGTTGCGCACGCCCGGGGTGACGCGGCCGCTGTCGTCCGGTTGAGGGGACAGCCGCCGCGCTTGCCGCCTCAGGCGTTGCGCGTGAGCGGCGGCGCTTCGAAGGTCACCCCGGCCAGGCCGTGGATCATCAGTGCGCGAATGTTGGCGTGGTCGCTGCCTTCGGGCGTGGCCAGCACGCTGCGGTAGTGCTCGCCGAACGCCAGCAGCGCTTCCTGGTCGCTCAGACCTTCGAGCAGGGCCAGGCCGAGGGTTTTGCACGAGCCTTCATTCTGCCCAGCGGCACTTTTCACGCCGCCGTTATCGAAGGCCTGGGGCTGGTACTGGTAGTTCGCGGCGACGAAGGCCAGGGTGTCGGCGAAGGCATGTTCGCCGCTGGCCAGACGGCTACGCAGGGTGTTCAGGTCAGTCACGGGGTTTTCCTTGTTCGAACGCCGCTTTCTGCTCGGCGCTGGCTTCTTTCTGGTGGAGGGCTTTCCACTCGGCGTAGGGCACGCCGTAGACCGCCTCGCGGGCGTCGTCCAGGCTCAGCTCGACCTGGCGCTCGTCGGCGGCAGCCTTGTACCACTTGGACAGGCAGTTGCGGCAGAAGCCGGAGAGGTTCATCAGGTCGATGTTCTGCACGTCGGTGCGCTGTTGCAGGTGATCGACCAGGCGCCGGAAGGCGGCGGCTTCGAGTTCGAGTTTCTGTTGCTCGGTCATGGTCTTGCCTCAGGTCATGCGGTTCTTCAGATGGCGGCCACCGTTGATGACCACCTGGCTGCCGGTGCTGTACTGGCTGTCGAGCAGGAACATCACCGCCTCGATCAGCGGCTGGGCACCGGGTTCGAATTCCAGCAGGGCCTTTTTCAGGGTCTGCTGGCGATACTGTTCGTCGCCGCCCTCCTTGAGGATCAGCAGGCCGGGCAGGATACCGTTGACGCGCACCTTGGGCGCGTACTTTTCGGCGAACGACAGCACCATGTTCTGCAACGCAGCCTTGGTGGCGGCATAGCCGATGTGGCTCTTGCTGCCGCGCGAAGACGTCTCGTCGCAAATGTGGATGATGTCGGCCTTGTCCAGTTTGGCCAGGTGCTCGCCAAGGGCCAGGTTCAGGTGGTAGGGCGCTTCGACGTGCAGTCGGAACATGGTGTCCAGGCTCTGCAGGTCGTCGTCCAGCCACAGCGACGCATTGTGGATGATCGCGCGCAGGCCGTCGTAGTGCTGCTGCAGGTGCTCGATCAACGCCAGGCGGTCGGCTTCGCGGGTGAGATCGGCCTGGAATTGCCGGATGTTCGGGTGAGCCGCCTGTGGCTGCAGGCGGCGGCTGGCGCTGACCACCTGATGGCCGGCCTCGGCCAGCGCCAGCGCCAGGGCCAGCCCGACGCGCTGGCTGGCTCCGGTGATGAGGATTGGGCTGTTCATGTGCGGGGCAGTCTGTTCGTCCGTTCGTTCGGGCCCCAGCATACCCGAACTGTGCAGGCTTGCGAGTCGCCCGCTCAGCGGCTGCGCAGGCCGTCGCGCGGTGCCTGCGGCGTGCGGCGCGGCGCATGCAGCCACGCGGCTAGCAGCCGAGTGGACAGGGGGATGAACAGGTACACCATCAAGGGCGTCAGGGCCAAGGTGCTGACCAGCACGCGCGGCAGCAAGGGCAGCGGCGCCAACCAGTGGCCGAACAGCAGGTTGAACAGCAGCGACACTGGGAAGAATGCCAACCAGATGGCCGTGGCCTGCTTCCAGCGCGGCGGCGTGCGCACTGTTTCGGTGCCGAACCAGCCCTCGATGCCGCTCACGCGCCGCTCTTCGGGGCGCTCGAACAGCCCGTCGCCGCGTTGTAGCCAGGCTCGCCGCGAGGCCGAGTGCTCCCAGGCGTGCAGGGTGGGCTCGTCGCTGAAGCGAAAGATGATCTGGAAGGCGTCGTCCTCGGCGGGTGGGGCGAGGATGCCGGAGCCGAGGTAGCCGGGAAAGTCGGTGGCCAATTGCTCGCCTTCGTGCAGCCAGGCCAGCAGGTCCTGGTAGCGGCCATCGGCGGCGCGGCGCGACACCATGAGGGTGACGGGTGCGGTAGACATCGTGTATCTCCTGACGACGGGGCTGGCGGGTAGCCGGCCCCTGGCCTGTGCCCGGGGTGGTGGGCGACGCAGGCTGGTATGCAAGAATCGGGCGCGGAGTATGACAGCCGTCGAGGTGATCGGTCAGGCCGAGGTGCGGGCGTTCAATTCGGGATGCGCCTGCAGGATGTATTCGCGCAGTCGGTCGATTTCATCAGGCGCACTGTGGGCCAGGTCGTAGGCCGCCAGGTCGGCGTCGATGCACCGGCGCAGCGTGCCGATCAAGGCGATCGGTTGCAGCCCGCACGGGGCGAAGAACAGCTCGAAGCGAGCCGGTGGCGGGCGCTTGCCGCGCACTTCCAGCAGCACCCCTTTGAACGAGATGTCGCGTACCCACAGCGTGCTGGACTTGCCCTGTGCATCGAGCAGGGCCGTGGGCGGGGCCAGCGACAGGCGCCAGGGCCGCAGCCTGGGGCCTTCTTCGTAGATTTCCGGGGAGCCCAGTTGCAGGTGCACCGCGTGGAATTCGTCCTCGACCAATTGCAGGGGAATGCTGATTTGCTGGTTGTCCAACTGCGCCTGCAACGTGACCTGCTCGCTGGCCACCAGGCGAGTGAGC
The DNA here is from genome assembly GCF_030580795.1 of Pseudomonas boreofloridensis. Taxonomy (NCBI): domain Bacteria; kingdom Pseudomonadati; phylum Pseudomonadota; class Gammaproteobacteria; order Pseudomonadales; family Pseudomonadaceae; genus Pseudomonas; species Pseudomonas boreofloridensis. The sequence goes on from NZ_JAUQOQ010000010.1 coordinate 55,583, forward strand.
AATTGCTGCAGGCGCGGGTCGCCGTTGACCAGCAGGCTCGCGCTAGGCGCTGGCTGGTTCAACTGCGGCACATGCTGCATGTCCTGGATGAAATCCAGCTCATCCTGGGTGAGGAGGGCGTCTGCTGGCATGATCGGGCTCGAATCGGGCGTTTTCACGGAGTTTTACGCAGCCATGGACTGAAAATGCAGGCAAAGGTTCAGGCCGCTGGACAGGCGGTCATCGCGCTCGACCCTCCTACCCGGCCTGAACGACCGGCAGCATTAGGCATTTTCCCGGCGTCGAGTGCTAGTATCCTACGCTTTTACTCGGTTTCGGAATCCTCTGTTGATGAAAGTCGCCATTATTTCCGGCTCGGTGTACGGCACCGCCGAAGAAGTTGCCCGCCACGCTGAATCGCTGCTCAAGGCCGCCGGTCTTGAGGCCTGGCATGCCGCCCGCGCCAGCCTCGACGACCTTCGCGGCTTCGCGCCCGAAGCCTTGCTGGCCGTGACCTCGACCACCGGCATGGGTGAGTTGCCAGACAACCTCATGCCGCTGTATGCCACCCTGCGCGATGTGCTGCCCGGCGAATGGCGCGGGCTGCCGGGCGCGGTCATCGCCCTGGGCGACTCCAGCTACGGCGACACCTACTGCGGCGGCGGCGAGCAAATGCGCGAACTGTTCGCCGAACTGGGCGTGCACGAAGTGCAGCCCATGCTGCGCATGGACGCCAGCGAGACAGTAACCCCGGAAGCGGATGCCGAGCCGTGGCTGGCGCAACTGGCGGCGTTGCTCAAAGGTTGATCTTCAGCGGTCCGCCAGCGGCCCACGCTCGCGCACCAGGTCCAGCCAGGCCTGCGCGGCGTGCGACAGGTAAGCGCCTTGGCGCCAGATGAAGGCGATGTCCCAACGCAGGTGATCCGGTGCCAGCAGCGGCAGGCGTACCACGCCATCGCGCTGCAGGCGGCGGGCGACCACGCTGGGCAGCAGTACCACGCCCTGGCCAGCGGCGACCAAGGCGGCGAGGAAGTCGGCCTGGCCGCTGCGCCCCCCTTCCTTGGGGGTGAAACCGGCCTGCTGGCAGGCGCTGAGCAGCTTGTCATTGAGCATGAAGCTGCGGTCGTAGAGCAGGAACGGTGTGTCTGCCAGCTCGCTCAGCGTTACCCCATCGCGCCCGGCCAGGGCATGCCCGGCCGGCAGTAGCGCGTCAAGCGGTTCGTTGCAGAACGGCTGGCGGGCGAATGCCGGGTCGCTCGGCGTGACGCTGCCGCCCAACTCCAGTTCGCCACTGCGCACGGCCTGTTCGACGATACGGCTGCCACCTTCGATCAATTGCACGCCGATGTTCGGGTAGCGCCGCCGGTACTCGGCGAACAGGCTGGCGAACAGCGCTTCCCCGCCGATCACCGGCAAGCCCAGGCGCAGTTCGCCGCGGGCCAGTTGGCTGAGGTCGTCGAGTTCGGTGAGTAAGGCCTGGCGCCCACGCCACAGGGCTTCGCCACGCTCGAGCACGATGCGCCCGGCGGCCGTGAGGTGAAGTTGCGAGCCCTGGCGTTCCAGCAGGGGCTGGCCGAGGTCGGCCTCAAGCTGTGCCACCTGCTTGCTCACCGCCGACTGACTGATATGCAGCGTCAGCGCGGCCTGGGTGAAGCCGCCTCGGTTGACCACCTCGATGAAGCTGCGGAGCTGTTTGAAGTCCATCTTTTGAATTCCATTTTGGAATGGTAGGCAGTCTAACAATTCGCTTCTGGCCTGGGCAGCGGCTTTCTACAATGCGCGCATGTCGAGGATCCCCACTATGAATCTTTCCCGCTCCACCCCGTTGTTGCGCCTGCTCGGCGAACTCGCCGTGCTGTTCGTGCTGTACCTGATCGGCGGCCGGTTGGCAGCCTGGTCCGGCTGGCCGATTCCGGCCGGTGTCATGGGCATGGCGCTGCTGCTGGTGCTGTTCGCCATCGGCGCCGTGCAGCCCGGCACCTTGCAGCGTGGCGCCGGCTGGCTGATGGCGCAGATGCTGCTGTTCTTCATCCCTGCGCTGATGAGCCTGCTCGATTACGGCAGTCTGGTACGCAGCGAGGGGTGGCGGATTCTACTGGTGATCGCCTTGAGCACCCTGCTGGTGATGGTGGTCACCGCTGCCACGGTGGAAGTGGTGTGCCGCTGGAGCCTGCGCCATGAATCTTGAGCCGATGTCGCTGTTCTGGCTGGCGCTGACCTTGCTGGCCTACCTGTTCAGCCGCTGGCTGTACGGGCGCACCGGGCGCTACCTGCTGTCGCCGCTGGTGCTGGTGCCGGTCCTGCTGTTGGCGGTGGCGGTGCCGCTGCACACCGCGTATGCCGACTATGCGCGCGACACCCAGTGGCTGGTCGGCGTGCTCGGCCCAGTGACGGTGGCCTTCGCTGTGCCGATCTGGCAGCAGCGGGCGATGCTGGCCCGGCACTGGCCGGCGCTGTTGCTGGGGATGCTCGCCGGTAGCCTGGCCTCGATCGGCAGTTCCTGGGGCCTGGCGCACCTGCTGGCGCTGGACGATGCGGTCAGTCGTTCGTTGCTGCCGCGTTCGATCACCACGCCCTTCGCCATGCCGATGGCCCACGACCTGGGCGGTGTGCCGGAACTGACGGCTGTGTTCGTGCTGTTCACCGGCGTGCTGGGGGCGCTGTTCGGCGGCGTGTTGCTCAAGGTGCTGCCGCTGCGCACGCCCTTGGCGCGAGGCGCCCTCTATGGCGTTGGCGCCCACGGCGCCGGGGTCAGCCGCGCCCATGAGGTGGGCGGCGAAGAGGGCTCGGTGGCGGGGCTGGTGATGGTGCTCACCGGTCTGCTCAACTTGTTCGCCGCGCCCTTGCTGTTGCACCTGCTGTGACCGTTCGTGCGACTGTCCCGCACGGTCATCAAGCTGGCTGCCAAGGCAAGTTTCGCCGCGTGAGGGCCTGACTAGACTGGCCTCGACACAGAGAGCACATGCAAGTGCCGAGGTGCAATGCAATGAACGCAGCCTTGTCGTACATCTTCATCGACACCGTCATTACCTGACCAGCGGGACTATTCCGATGCCTTTGGCCGAGATTCCATTGTGCGTCTGGCGTACCCGTGGGCGCAGTTTCATCTTTCGGGGCCAGAGCATTCGTTATTGGACAGCAGGGCAGGGCGCGCCCTTGCTGCTGCTGCACGGATTTCCTACCGCCAGTTGGGACTGGCACTACCTGTGGGCACCCTTGGCGCAGCGCTTTCGCGTGGTGGCGTGCGACATGCTGGGCTTCGGCGATTCGGCCAAGCCGCTCGATCACCGCTACAGCCTGATCGAGCAGGCCGACCTGCAACAGGCACTGCTCGAGCACCTGCGCATCGTCCAGCCGGTGCACCTGCTGGCCCACGACTATGGCGGCAGCGTCGCCCAGGAACTGCTGGCGCGTCACCACGAAGGCCGGGCGAACATCGCCAGTTGCGCCTTGCTCAACAGCCCGTTGTTCCCTGAACTGTGTCCTTCGCCGCTGATCCACAAGCTGCTGCTCAGTCCGCTGGGCTGGCTGGTGGCGCGCTCGTTCGGGCGTGACGACCTGGTCGACACGGTCAGCCAGTTGTACGGACCGTGCACGCACCCCAGCGAAAGTGCGCTGGACGACTGCTGGAGCCTGCTGCTGTCCAACCGGGGCACACGCATTCTGCACAAGCTGATGGCTTGGGTGCCGGAGCGTCATCGATACCGGCAGCGCTGGGTGGACGCGTTGCAAGCGCCAGGCGTGCCGCTGCGGCTGATCCAGGGCGCGGTCGATCCGTTGCACGGCGCGCGCGTGGTGGAGCGCTACCGGCAATTGCTGCCCGAGGCCGACGCCGTGTTGCTGCCGGGCATCGGCCACTTCCCGCATACCGAGGCGCCGGCGCAGGTGCTGCGTCATTACCTGGCGTTTCGCGAGCAGCCGTTGAAGTGGCTGCCGCAGCGGGTGGCCTGGTCCTGAGCGCGGCGATCATCGCTGGGTGTTATCGACGGTCATTCAGGGCGAGTGCGCTTGATTGTCCGTCGCCCGGTGCTGACCGACACTCCAGGCTTTCCTGTCCTGCCTGGAGCCATGAGCATGAGCGAGCCGATCAGCCTGCAAGACCGTGTGGTCATCGTCACGGGGGCCGGCGGCGGCCTGGGCCGGGCGCACGCGCGGCTGTTCGCTGCGCGCGGGGCACGGGTGGTGGTCAACGACCTGGGCGGCTCCACCCACGGCGAAGGCGCCAGCGCCTCGGCAGCCGACCGTGTGGTCGAGGACATTCGCGCTGCGGGCGGTCAGGCGGTGGCCAACCACGACTCGGTGACCGACGGCGCGCGCATCGTCGAGCAGGCCCTGGACAGCTTCGGGCGCCTCGACGTGCTGGTGAACAACGCCGGCATCCTGCGCGACAAGACCTTCCACAAGATGGACGCGGCCGACTGGGACCCGGTGTACCGCGTCCATGTCGAAGGTGCCTATCGAGTGACCCATGCCGCCTGGCCGCACCTGCGCGGGCAGAACTGGGGTCGGGTGATCTTCACCGCGTCTACCTCTGGCATCTACGGCAACTTCGGTCAGGCCAATTACGCCATGGCCAAGCTCGGCCTGTACGGCCTGACCCGCACCCTGGCCCTGGAAGGCCGCAAGCACGGCATTCTGGTCAATGCCATAGCCCCTACTGGGGGGACGCGCATGACCGAGGGTCTGATTGCGCCGCAGGTGTTCGAGCGGCTGCGGCCCGAGCTGGTCAGCCCGCTGGTGGTGTATTTGGGCAGCGAACAGTGCCAGGACAGCGGCCAGTTGTACGAAGTGGGCGGTGGATGGGTGGGCAAGGTGCGCTGGGAGCGTAGCCTGGGGGTGGGTTTCGACCCGAACGCTGGCTTCACCCCGGAACAGGTGGCCGAGCATTGGGCGCAGATCGGCGATTTCGACGGCGCCGTGCACCCTGAAGACAGCTTGCAGGCGTTGCAGCAGATGATGGCCAATCTTGAGCGCTATCCCGCCGATCAGTAGCGCCGCGAAGACGAAAAAAAGCCGCTGCACGGGCAGCGGCCAATCGAGACGTCAGATCAAGGAGCTTCAAAATCAACGTCGGTGAACCTGGGACAGGCGAACGACGGAGGGGGATGGTGCCGTTCGCGCGACCCAACGATGCGCAGGATAAGCCTCTGATCCATCGGGAAAAATAGCGTCTTGCGACATTCACCTTTACCTCTGGGGTAAAAGTCGGCAGCGCTTCCCGACTGACTCCTGACGGCGCCGTGCTCACCATCGCGACTTTCCACAGCGGAGCGTCGGCGATGATTGATTCACTCGGTTTCGAGCTTTTTCCCCAAGGGCCTGATGGTCAGGCGGCGGTCGATACGCAGACGCCGCGTGAGGACCTGCTGCTGGAGCTGGCCAGGTGCTGCTCGCAGGTGCAGCGCTGTTTGCGCACCGCCCCTCATTTGCACACGATTGCTCCCGCGCTTGACGAAGTCGAGGGCCTGGACGCGGCGCGGTCAGGTCGCAGCGCCGCGCTGGCGCAGTGGTGGGCAACCCACTCGGTGATCAAGCTGAACACGGCCTCATTGGCGTCGCTGCTGCTGCGCCTGGTCGATCTCGAAGAGTTGGCCTTCGTGCACACCCGCCAGAGCGAAAGGGAGGCTATCGGGGCGTTGCTGTTGACGCGGGGGGAGGCCTGCGAACTGCAACGGGTGTGGTTGGTGGTGGGCCAGCAGCGCATTGCACTCCCAGGAACCTACGCCGGTATCCATGACCCGGAGGACGACGTGGCGCCGACCGATCTGCTGGTGCACTGCGTGGCTACCGGCGTGTGGTTCGACGCTCAGCCCAAGCGCGTGGCCCGGCACCTGCGGGCCGCGTTGTTGGAGGGCGGCGTTTGGTTCGAACTGCTGAGCGAGGCCAATCGGCAACACCTGCTTGACGCACAGGATTGCGACCTGGAATTCGAACCGCTGGAGCGGTCGCTGTACAAGACGGTGGTGGAGGATCTGGGTCAGGTGCAGGCGATGCTGTCGAGCAGGGCGTTGCAACGGCATGCCGACACCGTCCAGACGGTCGCCCAGTGGGATGCCGCCGCGCGCCTGGATGCGTTCGTCGCCCAGGCGCAGCAGTATGCCGCCGCACAGATGGCCGCCTATCGCCACAGCCTGCTGCCGCAATGGCAGCGCAACCTGCGCGGCGATGACCTGGAGCGCTATGTCCAGCTCGAACAGCAGATGCTGCAGGCCGAGCAGCAGTGCGTCGCGCATCTGGGGACGCTGGCCAGTGTCGATGCCTACGCGCAGCAGGCCGTGTCCGATTACCTGCAGAAGAACCTGGAGCTGACCCTGGACCCCTCGACGGTTCAGCTCGAAATCGAACGCCGGTTCGCCACGACCGACCCGGTCGCCGACAGTGGCCGCACGACGCTGCTGCGCTGGGCGTTGCGCGGTGGCTACCGGGGCGGGCGTCTGGCGGTCAAGGTGCTCGATCCCCTGTTGGCACCGGCATTGGACGCCGCCAGCATACAGCGCATGATCGACACCCTCGATTTGCGCGTGCGTTACATCGAGGCGATCAAGCAGTTGTATCAGCACGAACAGACCCAGCTCGACGTGCAGGCGGCCATTGCTGCACGTCTGGCGCTGGCCAGTTGCGCGGCGCGATTCCAAGGTGCGGCTGCCCCCGCCTGCGACCTGATCGAGGCCGCCATCGCCGACCAGATGGCGCAGCGGGGCATCAAGGCCGGGCTGTTGCGCATCGATCAGGCGACGTCCCCACTCAAGCACCTGCTGTACCTGACCGATGGCAGCGCGCATCTGCTCTACGCGCCGGGTTCGCCCGATGGCGATTTTCTCGTCTACCCATCGTTCACCGCGCTGTCCTTGGCCGTGGGAGGCTGGACGGCCCAGGCATCGGGGGTGGAGTACCTGGTGGAGCAATCGGCGCTGGCTGACCGCGAGGCGCTGTCGCGCCAGCTTGCCGAGGTCGTTCGCAAGCCGACGCTGTGGACGCCGCAGACCGTCGACGTGCATTGGATCGATTCACAGGCATGGTCGCAGGTGCTGCACGCCGTGTGCGCGCGACGCTGCCAGGCCATGCCCGAGGATCTGCTGGCGTCAACGCCACCGTGGTACCTCGAGGCGAGCGTCGAGCTGCGCCGAGCGCTTGGCGATACCGATCAAGAGCTGGAACAGGTGTTGGCGGTATACCGCCTCGGGACGCCCTTGGTCAGTTTTCAGGACTATGCTCGGCACGAGGTGAGCCAGTACGTCAATAGCTTGCCCGGCAATCGGGCAGGGCACATCGATCCGGACCAGGTGACCGTGCATTTGGACGAGGATCGAAGCCTGAGCCTCACCGAACTGGTCATAAAAGGCCATGACACCAGTTACAACTTCGCTCAGTTTGCACGGATCGATTCCACCACCCGGCTCGGCCAGGATGTTTCGCATCTGGATCGTGTCGTGTTGGCCAGTTATGTTCGCAGCGCCAGGCTCGGTGAGCGCTACATCGAGTTGCTCAAAGATCGCTACCTCGACCCTGCGGCGCCGGACTACACGCGCCAGCGTGAGTTGCACCGGTTGCTGGTGTCGCTGAAGATGCGCCGCGACCTGCTGTGTCAACGGATGCAGGGGCAGATCCCGGAACAGGTCGCCGGTTGGCTGCTCGAGGGCGTCGAGAGTCTGGCCACGCCGCAGATCGCCGACGACTTCGCGGTGGTCGACTTGAGGCTGGACGGCTGTCGGATCGAAGGCGCCTACCGGTTGTACCGCGCCTCCAAACCCGAGGCCGGGGAAGCGCTCTACCTGCCAGACGTCGCCCAGGGTCCGGCCTATCGTTCCCGAACGCACTTGGCCCAACGCTGGCGCGAAGATCGGCTGGGCGATTATTTCTACGCCCGTGCCTCCTGGCGCAATCAGCCCAGGATCGGCAGCCTGCATCAACGGTTCATGCGCGACGGTGATGGGGGCCACGAGGTGGTGATGCGCGCCATTCAGGCCTACCGGGATGAGCCGTTGCGCGACCTGGCCGACGATCTGGCGCCCCGTGTGCGGCGTCTGATCGCCGATGCCGATCGCCATAGCACCAGCGTGGCGGAGCGGGTCTCGTCGCTGGTGGTCGAGTGGGTGATCGTCGCGGCGGGGCTGCTGACCATCCCTATTCCGCCAGCGAACATGCTGGTGGGCATCGGGTGCGCGGTGAGGTCGTTCTTCAGTGCGGGGCAAGCCTGGAAAGATGGCGACCGTGCCGCGTTCTACACCCGACTGGGCGTGGGCGCGCTGGGGCTGTTCGCTTCCAGCGGCGCCTTGGGGCGGGTGCTCGGCCGCGTGTCGCAGTCCTTGCGCGGCCTGTTGGGCCAGCAACCGCAGGCGCCGAGCATCGTGGTGAAAAAGGTGCCGTACGGCAAATGGATCGTGCAATTGGCGGACGACTTCGGCGCGGATGCTGCCTCGGAAGTGCTGCCCGCCCTGTACGACGGCTTCGACGACGAATTGCTCAAGCTGGTGGAGCTCAAGACCTGGAACGCTTGAGTCAGCGAGGCTCGAAGCCCATGCGCCGACTCACTGCCTGAGTAGCCTGGAGCAATTGCACCGCGGCTGGCCCTGCGGCATCGGCATGGAACATGGAGGTGGGGCCGACCACGGTCATCACCGCGGCGATCTGGCCGAGGGCGTTGAACACCGGGGCCGACAGGGCATCGACCCCCGGCATCAGCAAACCGTGGACGTGGTGCAGGCCTCGTTCACGGATCTGCGCCAACGGCTCGACGTAGTCTTCGACGCGTTGCCCCAGTAGGGCCAACTCCCGGTCGCGCAACTCGACGGTCTCGCGTTCCGGCAAGTGCGCGGCGAACACCAGGCCGGTGGACGAACTGAGCAGCGGCAGCACCGAGCCGATCTGGGTGACCACGGTGACCGCACGTACCGCCGGCTCGATGTTGACCACCGTCGCGCCCTGGTTGCCCCACACGGCGATGAAGCAGCTTTCGTTCAGTGCATCGCGCAGGTCGGACAAGGGCCGCGCGGCCACCTTGAGCACGTCGATGCTGCCCAGCGCCGCCAGCCCCACGCGCAGGGCTTCGCGGCCCAGGCCGTAGTGGTTGGTGACCGGGTCCTGTTCGGCGAAGCCGCTGGCGATCAGCGCCTGGAGGTAACGGTGGACCTTGCTCGCCGGCATCTGCACATGCTCGGCCAGGCGCGACAGCGCAGTGGAGGGCGACAGCTCGGCCAGGGCCTTGAGGATGTCGGTGCCGACTTCGGCCGAACGCACTTTCTGCTTGGGGTTGTCGGGAGCGGGCGTGTCTTTGTCCATTGTCGGGCGGGTCCGGGAGTCGTCGTGGCGCCTTTATAGCTTGACGCGGGCGTAGCGGCAAATTACGTTATTCGTAATTGAATTACGATAAAAACAATTTTCCAGGGTGTGGGTTGCGCCAACAGTGCTCGGGCTGTGCCGAGCCGAAGCGACACCGCCCGCCAACGACGGCTCCCCGAGCCCGGAGGCCCTGATGACCCGCGACACCTCTGCCGATCTCACCTACCTGAGCGGCTTCGGCAACGAGTTCGCCAGTGAAGCGCTGCCCGGTGCCCTGCCGGTCGGACAGAACTCGCCGCAGAAAGCGCCCTACGGCCTGTACGCCGAACTCTTGTCCGGCACCGCGTTCACCATGCCGCGCAGCGAACTGCGTCGCACCTGGCTGTATCGCATCCGACCTTCGGCGCTGCACCCACGCTTCGAGCGCCTTGAGCGCCAACCCCTGGCTGGCCCGCTCGCACCTGGCAACCCCAATCGCCTGCGCTGGAATCCTCAGCCGATTCCCGACGCGCCCACCGACTTCATCGAAGGCTGGCGACCCATGGTGGCCAATGCCGAGGCCAGCAGCCCAGCTGGCGTGAGCATCTACCTGTATACGGCCAACCGCTGCATGGACCGCGTGTTCTTCGACGCCGACGGCGAGTTGCTGCTGGTGCCGCAACAGGGCCGACTGCGCATCGCCACCGAGCTGGGCGTGTTGCAGGTCGAACCGCAGCAGATCGCGGTGATCCCGCGCGGCATGAAGTTTCGTGTCGAACTGCTCGACGGCCAGGCCCGCGGCTACATCGCCGAAAACCATGGCGCGCCGTTGCGCCTGCCCGACCTGGGGCCGATCGGCAGTAACGGTCTGGCCAACCCGCGTGATTTCCTCACGCCGGTGGCGCATTACGAAGACCGCCAGGCGCCGGTGCAACTGGTGCAGAAATTCCTCGGCGAGCACTGGGCGTGCGAGTTGCAGCACTCGCCGCTGGACGTGGTCGCCTGGCACGGCAGCAACGTGCCGTATCTGTATGACCTGAGGCGTTTCAACACCCTGGGCACCGTCAGCTTCGACCATCCGGACCCGTCGATCTTCACCGTGCTGACCTCGCCCAGCAGCGTGCAGGGCCTGGCCAACCTGGACTTCGTGATTTTCCCGCCGCGCTGGATGGTGGCCGAGAATACCTTCCGCCCGCCGTGGTTCCACCGCAACCTGATGAACGAGTTCATGGGCCTGATCGACGGCGCCTACGACGCCAAGGCCGAAGGCTTCCTGCCCGGCGGGGCTTCGTTGCACGGGGTGATGAGCGCCCACGGTCCGGATGCCGAAACCTGTGACAAGGCCATCGCTGCCCAACTGGCGCCGCACAAGATCGAACAGACCATGGCCTTCATGTTCGAGACCAGCCAGGTGCTGCGACCCAGCCAGCAGGCCCTCGACAGCGCGCAGCTGCAAACCGACTACGACCGCTGCTGGGCGAGCCTGCCGAGCACCTTCAACCCGAACCGGAGATGACCGATGAACCAAACCGCCATGGCCCGTAGTTGGGTCGAACACGCCAACGGGCATCGCGATTTCCCCCTGCAGAACCTGCCGTTGGGCATTTTCAGCCCAGCGGGCCAGACGCCACGCTGCGGCGTGGCCATCGGTGATGCGATTCTCGATCTGGAGGCGGTGCTGGCCCTGGACCTTCTGGAGGGGGAGGCCAAGGCGGCCGTCGAGGCCACCCGAGGCGGTGCGCTGAATGCCTTCTTCGCCCTCGGTCGAGGGCCGCGCGTGGCCTTGCGCGAGCGTTTGCAGGCATTGCTGGGCGAACACAGTGCGCATCAGCAGGCGCTGACCAGCGCGTTGCATGCGGCGCACGCGTGCCAGATGCACCTGCCGGCCAAGGTGGGTGACTACACCGATTTCTACGTGGGCATCGAGCACGCCCGCAACGTCGGCAAGCTGTTCCGCCCAGACAACCCGCTGCTGCCTAACTACAAGCATGTGCCGATTGCCTACCATGGCCGTGCGTCCACCCTGCGCCCGTCCGGTACTCCAGTGCGCCGTCCCAAGGGTCAGACCTTGCCGGCCGGGCACAGCGAACCGGCCTTCGGTCCCTGTGCACGGCTGGACTATGAGCTGGAACTGGGTATCTGGATCGGCCAGGGCAACGAGATGGGCCAGGCCATCGCCATTGGCGATGCCGCCGAGCACGTGGCGGGCTACTGCCTGCTCAACGACTGGTCGGCGCGCGACATCCAGGCCTGGGAGTACCAGCCGCTCGGTCCGTTTCTGTCCAAGAGTTTCATCACCACGCTGTCGCCCTGGGTAGTGACGGCCGAGGCCCTGGCGCCGTTCCGCAGCGCCCAGGCACCGCGTCCGGAAGGTGATCCGCAGCCGCTGCCGTACCTGTACGACGAACGCGACCAGGCCCAAGGTGCCCTGGACATCGAGCTGGAAGTGCTGTTGCTCACCGAGCGCATGCGCGACGAAGGCCTGTCGGCCCATCGCCTGACCTTGAGCAACAGCCGCAGCATGTACTTCACCGTGGCGCAGATGGTCACTCACCATAGTGTCAATGGCTGTCAGTTGCAGCCGGGCGACCTGTTCGGTTCCGGCACCTTGTCGGGCGCCGAGCCCGGCTCGTTCGGCAGCCTGCTGGAGATCGCCGAGGGCGGCAAGCAGCCGGTGCAACTGGCCAGCGGCGAGGTGCGCACATTCCTCGAGGACGGCGACGAGATCATCCTGCGTGCCCGTTGCAGCCGTGAAGGCGCTGCCAGCATCGGATTCGGGGAGTGCCGCGGCAGGATCGTCGCAGCCAACTGAGGAGGGCAGGGCGATGCAACTGTTCACCTACTACCGCTCCACATCGTCGTATCGGGTGCGCATCGCCCTGGCGCTCAAAGGCCTTGGCTATCAGGCGCTGCCGGTCAATCTGCTACAAGGCGAGCAGCGCGGCGCCGACTACCTGGCACTCAACCCGCAGGGCCGGGTGCCGGCGCTGTGCTGCGACAGCGGCGCGCTGCTGGTGCAGTCGTCGGCGATCATCGAGTACCTGGAAGAGTGCTTTGCCGACCCTCCGCTATTGCCCCAGGGCGCCGAGGCACGCGCCAGGGTACGCGCGGTGGCCGCGCTCATCGGCTGCGACGTACATCCGCTGCACAACGTCAGCGTGCTCAACCACCTGCGTCAGCTCGGCCACGACGAGGTGCAGGTCAAGCAGTGGATCAGCCACTGGATCAGCCAGGGGTTGGCGGCGGTGGAACGGCTGATCGGCGATGAGGGCTTCTGCTTCGGCACGGCGCCGGGGCTGGCGGATGTGTACCTGCTGCCACAGGTGTACGCGGCTGAGCGATTCGAGGTCGACTTGGCGCCGTTTGCGCGCATTCGTCGCGTCACCACACTGGCTGGGCAGCATCCGGCATTCATCGCCGCGCATCCGGCGAATCAAGCCGATACCCCTTGAATCAGTGGATCGAGCGCGTGGCCGTGGGCAGTTGTCCGAGGCGATCGCTGAGTTTCAGGCGCTGCATCGGATCATCGGTCAACAGCAGCGCGTGCTCCAGGTCGAAGCGCTCGGCCTGGGGACAATCCAGTTGCTGGTAAAGCGCGGCGCGGGTCAGGTAGTCGGTGACCTGTACCGGCCCCAACTGCATCACCCGCTCGGCATCGATCAGCGCGGCCAGGGGCTTGTCGTTGCTGATGTGCAACTGGCGCAGGTTGCGTGACAGGCGCTGCAACATCAGCGCTGGCGTGGCGCCGCGCAGGTGCTCGGCGCTCAGGGTCGTCTGCGGACCGTACTGGCGGGCCAGCAGTTCGCGGCAGTCGTTGGGGTACAGGCGTCGGCCACCGCAGGGGTCGAGCAGATGATCCGCCCCCGGCACCCGCAGCAGGAAGTGGCCGGGGAAGTTCACTCCTTCCAGCGGAATCGACAAGCGTCGTGCCAGCTCCAGCGTAAGAATCGCCAGCAGCAACGGCTGGCCGCGTCGGCGCTGCAGCACGTTGTCCATCAGCGCAGCCTGAGGCCGCAGCGGATGGAACTCGTCCTGCTGGAAACCCAGGGCACTGAGTTGGCGCAACAGCGGCTGCGCCAGCTCGACCACTGGCAGCATCGGCAGGCGGGCATTGATGTCCTGATACAGGCCGTTGAATTGGCTGATGCAGGCAGGCACATCCACGTCGCGGTGGTGCTCCGCGGCGATCCACAAGGTGGCTTCCAACAGGGCGACCGGTGAGCGGTCGAGGCAGGCCAGGCAGGCGTGACGTGGGTTCATGGGACTTCTCCGCACACACGAATGCCCTGTCTCGAAAATCCGCGGTTTCAGTTGGGCCGAGTGGCTTGGGGGAAGCGGTCACTGGCAAACCTGAGCAGCACATGTTCGAGACAGGACACTTGAGGTGTAGCCTCGGTAGGCGCGTTCGTCCAGTGGTCTGGCCAACGCCCGGGCGATGGCGAACTGCCTATACTGGATGAGCACCGCGAAGGGGAGCCCGTCGATGTTCGCGCTCATGCAAAGCACCCGCACCCAGTCCCTGCACCTTTGGACCGATCCGGACACGGGCCTGAAGGCCGTGGTGGCCATCCACAGCCAGCACCTGGGACCGGCATTGGGCGGCTGTCGCTACCTGCCCTACGCCGATGAGCAGCGTGCACTGAGCGAGGCGGTGCAACTGGCGCAGGTGATGAGCTACAAGGCGGCGCTGGCGGGGTTGCCGTTCGGCGGGGGCAAGGCGGTGATCCTGCGCAATGTCCATGTCGAGAATCGGGCGGCGTTGTTCGAGGCATTCGGGCGCTTCGTCGACACCCTGCAAGGGCGTTTCATCACGGCGGTGGACAGTGGCACGTCCGTCCAGGACATGGACTGCATCGCCCGAGCCACGCCCCATGTCAGCAGCACGACAGCCTGTGGCGATCCTTCGCCGCACGCAGCGTTGGGGGTGTTCGCGGGGATTCGCGCCACGGCCATGGCGCGCCTGGGCAGCGACAACTTCGAAGGGCTGCGGGTTGCTGTGCAGGGCCTGGGCAACGTGGGCTATGCACTGGCCGAGCAACTGCATGCGGCCGGCGCCGAACTGCTGGTCAGCGACCTGGACCCCGGGCGGGTGAGGCTGGCGGTGGAGCAGCTCGATGCGCATCCCGTGGCGCACGACGCGCTGATCAGCACGCCCTGCGACCTGTTCGCACCCTGTGGTGTCGGACCGGTGCTCAATGCACAGAATGTGATGACCTTGCGCTGCGCAGCGGTGGCCGGTGCCGCCAACCAGCAACTGGCCGACTTGCAGGTGGCCGACCGACTGGAGACGCGCGGGATTCTCTATGCGCCGGAGTATGTGATCAACGCCGGTGGCCTGATTCACGTGGCCCTGACCCACCGTGGCGCCGACCCACGCACCATCACCGCGCATCTGGCCCGCATTCCCGAGCGGCTGACCGAAGTGTTCGCCCACGCCCAAGCCGAAAAACGCTCGCCTGCGCGCGTGGCGCACTGGCTTGCCGAGCGGCTGTTGTACGGCTGAGGCGCCGGTAGCGTTACGGCCTATTCGGCTTCGGCAGGCGTGTCTTCGAGCAACTCGGCCAATGCGTCGGGCTGGCTCTTGAACGCGCGGGCGAACACGTCGCGGTTCTTGGCCATGTAGATACCCGCTTCCTCCACCTGCTGCTCGTTCAGCGACGGCACGGCTTTTTGCAGGACTTCGGCCAGGCGCTCGGCCAATTCGAGCATCTTGTCATGACGATCGGCTTCGGCTTTATCCATGAACAAGCGCTCCGGGTCGCGGCTGCTGCGGTACACCACTTCGACGGCCATTCATCACCTCTGTGCCTTTTGCGTATGTGGGTTGGAAATATGGGGTGCACGATAACTGTATTTTTATACAGTGTCGAGCCTAGTCTATCGCCATCGACCTGGCGAGTGGCCATTTGATTTTAGCGGGCGCAGTGTCGGCAACTGATGACCACAGGTGTCGTGCGGCACTCGGCCGCCTTCCAAGCACGGGGCCTGGCCCTTTAACTGCATGCCACAAGCGTCACAAGGCTGACGCATCATGCTGCCTGTCGTCATGGGGAATCGAACGATCGTGAACATCAAATGGGCTGAAAAGCTGCGCAAGGGCCTGCACGGCTCCGCCGACTCACTGGGCAACCTGTGCGTCGAGTCCTTCCACTACCTGGCGTTGTTCGGCATCGGGGCGATCACCGCCTACGCTGCGGTGCTGACTTTCATCGACATGCTGTCCAAGGGCGGCATCAGCGTCGATGACATCCTGCTGTTGTTCATCTACCTGGAGCTCGGGGCGATGGTGGGGATCTATTTCAAGACCAACCACATGCCCATCCGCTTCCTGCTTTACGTGGCGATTACCGCGCTCACCCGCCTGCTGATCGGCGATGTGTCGCACCACAAGGCGCCGGACGTGGGGCTGCTGTACGTCTGCGGAGGGATTCTGCTGCTGGCGTTCGCGATCCTGGTGGTGCGCTACGCTTCGTACCGCTATCCGTCGACCCGGGTGATCGACGCCAGCGGCAAGGACATGGACGACGGCAAGGTCTGACGCTTAGCGCGCGATGCCCGCCATCTGCAGTACCCGCTCATGGGCACCGCGGTCGGTCATGGCGGCCAGCAGTTCCAGCGCGTCTTCGCCCTGCTCGATGGCCAGTCCCAGGCGGATGCTGTCGACCACACGGCGCAGGCGCACCGGGTCGTTGCGCTGCGCGGCGCTGATCAGGCGTTTGGCGACCACGCCGGTGTCCTTGGACAGGGTCAGCATGATGCTGCCGTCCAGGCGTTCGATACTGAGGTTGACCCGGTAGTGCGGGGCAAAGGCGTCGCTGATCAGGTCGAAGGGATTGGTCATGGGCCTGCATCTTCGCAAAGGTGTGCAAGCATTGACCGAAGGACAGGGCAGATGGTTCAGCGTCGTCGCTGAGGTGACCCGCGTCAGGGCTCCCTGCAGGCTCTGAAGGCCGCACACGAAAACGCCCGGTGCAGTGCACCGGGCGTTTTCAGTGAACCATCATTCTTCTTCGACGGGCTGCAACACGCTGCGCTTGCTGCGCAGCTTGCCGAACAGATGTTCCAGGGCATTGTTCAGCTTGTTCGCCGCGCCTTCGATCGCATGGTCCAGCGAATCGGCGGTGTGGCTGACGGAAATCGGTTGATGGCCTTTGGGCCGCGCCTCCATTTGGCAGCGTTTGTCTTGCGGACCGGCCTTGTCGCCGTTCTCGTCACGCAAGTGGACCTCGATGCGGGTGAGGTCATCCTCGTAGCGCTGCAGCGTGCTTTCCAGCGTGCTGCGGACCCATTCGTTCAGACGGCTGCTGCTGTCGATATGGTTGCTGCTGTTGACCTGGATTTGCATGATTCAATCCTTATTCAGCTTGCTCGCGTGGAGGCGTGCTCAGGCCCTTGAGGCCCCTGGAAATGCTTCGCCTCTTGACTCTAAAGTCAGGCAAGCGCCAAGGGATTTCAACCCCTGGCTGAAAATAAATGTTCTGTTGCATTCGCGCCCGTGCTGCGACGGGCGAGTCTCTGAAGGCGGACCGTCTCGAAGCTTTGCTTATGAGAATTGAAATCATTACTATTGCACGTCTTCATCTTCGCTTCGGACCGCCGCACCATGAAAAGCCAAGCCGCCGGCCTGCCTTTGCGCTATCGCCTGGCCGTCACCTCGCGCAGTCTCGCCGCCTTGTTCGGCGGTTATCTGCTGGCTTCGGCGGTGAGTGTCTGCACCAGCCTGCTGATGCCCGGCGCCCAGGTCGATGCGGCGCTGACCGGGATGATGCTGTCGTTCGTGTTCTACGTGCTCGCCTTCCTCTGGTGCTTCGCTTGCCGTAGCGCGCTGCGCGCCTGGCTGGGCGTGCTGCTGCCGGCATTGGTGCTGGGCGCGGTCGGTGTCTTGGCCTGGTGGGTGAAGCAGCCATGAAGGAAGGCTTCCGTCAGGCCATGGCCTGGTTGCACACCTGGACCGGGTTGATCTTCGGTTGGCTGCTGTTCGCCATCTTCCTCACCGGCACGCTGTCGTACTTCAAGGAAGAGATCACCCACTGGACCAAGCCGGAGATCCAGAGCCATCCGTTGAACCGGGCCGCGAGCCTCGATCTGGCCCAGCGCTACCTGCAAGCCCATGCCGCCCAGTCCAGCACCTGGTTCATTCGCCTGCCCAGCGAGCGCGAGGCGGCCTTGAGCGTTGGCTATCGCGAGCCCGAGCATTCGGGGCGGCGCGGCTTCAACGGCCAGGAACTGGATGCTGCGAGCGGCCAGCCGGTCGAAGGTCGCGACAGCCGGGGAGGCGAATTCTTCTATCGCTTCCATTTCCAGTTGGAGATGCCACACCCCTGGGGCCGTTGGTTGTCGACGTTCTGCGCCTTCATCATGCTGCTGGGGCTGGTGACCGGCATCATCACCCACAAGAAAATCTTCAAGGAATTCTTCACCTTCCGACCCGGCAAGGGCCAGCGCTCGTGGTTGGACGGCCACAACGCCATCGGCGTGCTGGTGCTGCCGTTTCACCTGATGATCAGCTACAGCAGCCTGGTGATCTTCATGTACATGGTGATGCCTGCCGGGATTCTCGCCAGTTATGGCGACACCAACAGTTACTTCAACGACTTGTTCGGGCGCGACGAAAGCATCGAACGCGTCGGCGTTGCCCCGCAGGTGCCGCTCTCGACCCTGTATCACAAGGTGCTGGAGCAAGCGCCGGGCGCACAGATCAATCTGATTCGTGTGGAGAATCCGGGCGATGCCAGCGCGCGGGTCACCCTCAGCCGCGCCTCGGCCGACAGCGTCGCCTACAGGCGCAGCGCCAACTGGACCTTCAACGGCGCCGACGGCGCGCTGCTGTCGCAGGGCGCGGCGGAAAGTGCGGCGATGATGACTTCCTTCACCTTCGTCGGTCTGCACATGGGCAATTTCGCTGGCGCCTGGCTGCGCTGGCTGTATTTCGTGTTCGGCGTCGCCGGCACGGCGGTGATCGGCACGGGCTTGGTGATGTGGCTGGGCAAGCGCCAGCTCAAACACGCCAAGCGCGAGCGTCAGCCGCCCGAACTGCGCCTGGTCGAGGTGCTTAACATCGCCAGCATGGCCGGGCTGCTGCTCGGCGTGGCCGCGTTCTTCTGGGCCAATCGGCTGGTGCCGGTGGCGCTGGAAGGCCGCGCCGAGTGGGAGATCAGGGCCTTCTTCGTGGCTTGGGGACTGTCGCTGGTGCATGCCACGCTGCGTCCCGGCCGGCGTGCCTGGGGCGAGCAGTTGGCCCTGGGCGCGGCGGCGTTCGGCCTGCTGCCGCTGCTCAACGGCCTCACCACCGGCCAGGGCCTGAACCATTCGATCGCCGTGGGCGATTGGGCCATGGCCGGCTTCGACCTCACCGCCCTGGGCACTGGGCTGTTCATGGCCTGGGCGGGGGCGAAGATGTTGCGCGCGCCCAAGCCCGTGGCCAAGCGCGCGGGCCGTGACAAGGCTGCCGGTCCCACTCTGGAAGCGAACTGATGCTGAGCGTTGCCCTGTTCAACTTCGCGGCGCTGGTCGCCCTGTGCCTGGCCATGGACAAGCACTTCACCGAGTTGCTCGCACGCAAGCCACGCGCAGTGGAATTGCGGGTCTTGCGCGTGGGCGGCGCGACGCTGTTGCTGCTGGCGCTGCTGCTGGCCGTGCACGTGCGCGGGCTGGCGTTGGGGCTGGTGGAGTGGACGGCGCTGCTCATGGCCGGTCTGACCCTGTGGGTGTTCGGCCTGCCCTACCTGCCGCGCGTGCTGCTGGGCCTGGCGGGCGCCAGCCTGGTGCTGGCGCCGCTGCTGGCGGTGTTCGCCGCGTGAGCGAGCCGGAACTCGACGAGGCCGGTGGTCGGGCGCGCTTCGTTCAGGTGTTCCTGGCCCAGCGTGGACGCATGGAGGCCTTGGTCAGTCGGCGCGTGGGCTGTCGCGCCACGGCTTCGGACCTGGTCCAGGAACTGTTCCTGCGCTTCTGGCGCCGACCTACGGTCAAGGTCGAAGCGTTGGACACCTACCTGCTGCGCTGCGCGGGTAACCTGGCCATCGACCACTTGCGCAGCGAAGGCAGTCGCGGGCGGGTGGCCGAGGGGCTTTATCTGGACGATGAAGAGCCGTCGGCCCAGGCGCCCGAGCAGGCGCTGGAGGTCGATCACGACCTGCGCCGAATCGAACAGGCCCTGCGCGATCTGCCCGAGCGCACCCGGCAGATTTTCCTGCTCAACCGTATTCACGGCTGCAAGTACGGCGAGATCGCCAAGGCCATGCAGCTGTCCCAGAGTGCGGTGGAAAAGCATATGATGCGCGCCCTAGAAGCGTGCAAGGCGAGTGTCGCCGAGCCCGCCACCGCAACGCGCAGGCCAGGGAGCGAGCGCCGATGAGTCCGTCCGAGCCGATCACCGCCGAGCAGTCGCGCATGGCCCTGGGCTGGCTGAGTCGTATCAACGAGCAGCCAGCCGCCGCCGACGGCGCGGCGTTCAAACGCTGGTTGCTGGCGCACCCGGCGCACCGTGACGCCTACGCCGAGGCCCAGGCACTGTGGCACCAGAGCGAGGGCCCGGCGCTGCGCCTGGCCGAAGAGGAGCAGGCGCAACTGCAGCAGTATCTCCAGGCCATGCGCCCGTCATCGACGCGTCGGCGCTGGCGGGGAGCCGCGCTGGCGACGGCGGCCTGCCTGGTGCTGGCGCTGGGCAGCCTGGCCGGCTGGCAGCCGCAGTTCTGGCTGCAGGATCTGCGCGCCGATTACCGCAGCGCGGCGCAGGTGCGGCAGGTCACGCTCAGCGACGGTTCGCGCCTGACCTTGGATGCCGGCAGCGCCGTCGCCCTGGACTTCGCCGCCGGCCAGCGCCGTGTGCGCCTGTTGCGCGGTGCGGCGTTCTTCGAGGTGACCCACACCGGCGCGCCATTCCTGGTGCAGGCCGCTGGCGGCGAAGTCCGGGTGCTGGGCACGCAGTTCGAGGTGCGCGAGCGCGGCGACAGCGCCGAGGTCACCGTGCGCAGCGGACGCGTGGCGGTGACGCCGGCGCCGGGCGCGACACCGCGCGAACTGGTCGCCAATCAGCAGCTGCGTTATGCCGATGGTCACGCCGGAGAAATGCAGACGGTGGACAGCGACAGCCGGCTGGCGTGGCGTCAGGGCTGGCTGAACTACTACCAAGTGCCGTTGGCGCAGGTGGTCGACGACCTGCAGCGCTATTACCCAGGACGCCTGCTGCTGCTCGACGACGCGTTGGCGCAGCGCCCGGTCAGCGGCAGTTTCCCGGTACAGGAGCCGTTGCAGGCCCTGGCGTCGCTGGGCAAGGTGCTGGGTTTCACGCCGCAGACCTTCTTGGGCCGGGTGACGATCATTCGCTGAGTGCAGCAGGCCCGGGGCGCCGTCGAAAAATATTTTCAAAAGCGGGTGAGGTGAAACGGGCTCGCATCCGTGTAGTGAGTGAAAGTGCGATTCATTCGCAATCAACCCGTTCCCTCACAGGTCTGCGTACATGAAGTTCACCCCGCGTTGCGTCCCTCTCTGGTTCGGTCTTTGCGCCTCGTCCCTGCTGACGCAGGCGCCACTGGCCCGTGCGGCCGAGCAGGTCCAGCTGTTCACCTTCGCCCAGCCCGCCCAGCCTCTGGCCCAGGCACTGGCGGCGTTCAGCCAGACCACCGGGCAGAGCGTGGTGTACACCCTGGCGCTGTCCGGCCAGCAGGCACCGGCGCTGAACGGCGCATTGAGCGCCGAACAGGCCTTGCAGCAGTTGCTCGGCCAGTCGGGTTTGATCTGGCGTCGTCTCGACGCCCGCACCTTCACCCTGGAGGCGATGGATACCGCTGGCGCCGTCAGCCTGCAAGCCACCAACGTCACCTCGCAGTTGGACAACTTCAGTTACCAGCCGCCGGCCAGCGCCTCGATCATGCGCGGCCAGGGCCCGAACCTGGAGATCCCCCACGCGATCAACGTGGTGTCTGCCCAGGTGCTGCGCGACCAGGCCCCGCGCAACCTCGACGACGCGTTGGCCAACGTCAGCGGCATCACGCAGGGCAACAACTTCGGCGGCACCGCCGACACGGTGATGAAGCGCGGCTTCGGCGACAACCGCGACGGCTCGATCATGCGCGACGGCATGCCGCTGGTGCAGGGCCGCAGCCTCAACGCCACCACCGAGCGGGTCGAAGTGCTCAAAGGCCCGGCCTCGCTGCTCTACGGCATCCAGGATCCGGGTGGGGTGATCAACGTGGTCAGCAAGCGCCCACAGATGCAGCAGTACAACGCCTTGACCGTGCGCGGCTCCAGCTACGGCAGTGGCAAGAACGGCTGTGGCGGCAGCTTCGACAGTACCGGCGCGCTGGGCGACAGCAACCTGGCCTATCGCCTGATCGTCGACCACGAGGACGAAGACTACTGGCGCAATTTCGGCGTGCACCGCGAGTCGCTGGTGGCGCCGTCGCTGGCCTGGTACGGCGAAGACACCCAGGTGACTTTCGCCTACGAGCACCGCGAGTTCCTCTCGCCATTCGACCGTGGCACGGCGATCAGCAACCGCACCAACCACCCGCTGGACATCCCGGCCACGCGTCGCCTGGACGAGAAGTTCAACGACATGGAAGGGCGCTCGGACCTGTATCGCCTGGAAGTCGACCATCAGTTGGCCGACGACTGGAAAGTGCACATGGGTTACAGCTTCAACCGCGAAACCTACGATGCCAGCCAGGTGCGGGTGACCGGCGTCAACGATGCCCTTGGCACCTTGAACCGCAGTATCGACGGCACCCAAGGCGCCATGAGTCGCGACCAGTTCGCCACCTTGAGCCTGACCGGCAACGTGCAACTGGCCGGCATGCAGCACGACCTGCTGCTGGGCATGGACCACGAAGACCGCAAGGTCTACCGCGCCGACCTGATCCGCCAGGCCAGCCGTTCGAGGTTCAGCTACCTGAACCCGATCTATGGTCGTGAGCCGGAAGGCACGACCGTGCGCGCCAGTGACAGCGACCAGACTGACAAGCTGCGCACCGACTCGCTGTTCGCCCAGGACGCCGTGCACCTGGACGATCACTGGATCGCCGTGGCTGGCGTGCGCCTGCAGCAGTACGACCAACTCGCCGGACGCGGACGCCCCTTCAGCACCAACACCGATACCCGCGACCACGCCTGGACCCCGCATGCCGGGCTGGTCTACAAGGTCGACGAGCAGTTGTCGTTCTATGGCAGCTACAGCGAGTCGTTCAAGCCCAACTCCAGCATTGCGCCGTTGACCGGTGGGCGCGTGCTCGATGCCTCCATCGCGCCGGAGGAGGGCAAGGCCTGGGAGCTGGGCGCCAAGCTCGATATTCCGGGTCAGATCACCGGCACCCTGGCGCTGTTCGACATCACCAAGCGCAACGTGCTGGTGGCCAACCTCGATCCACGCTCGGGCGAAACCCTCTACAGCAACGCCGGCGAGGTCAATTCGCGCGGCGTCGAACTCGACCTGAGTGGCCAGCTCAGCGAGCGCTGGAGCCTGATCGGCAGCTACGCCTTCACCGATGCCGAAGTCACCAAGGATCCGGCGCTCAAGGGCAATCGCCTGCAGAACGTGGCGCGCCACAGCGGCTCGCTGTCGGCGGTGTACGACTACGGCAGCCTGTTCGGCGGCGACCGCCTGCGCCTGGGCGCCGGTGCGCGCTACGTGGGCGAGCGTGCCGGCAACCCGAGCAACGACTTCGACCTGCCGGCCTACACCGTGGCCGACGCCTTCGCCAGCTACGAAACCCAGTTGGACGCGCACAAGGTGCGCCTGCAACTGAACGTGAAGAACCTGTTCGACAAGGTCTACTACAGCTCGGCGGTGAACCGTTACTTCGTCGCCATCGGCGATGCACGCCAGGTCAGTCTGTCGAGCACCTTGGAGTTCTGACGCCTCGCTGAACGCGCAGGCTCAGGCGAACGCGGCGCGATACGCTCCTGGCGTAGCGCCGAGGGCCTGGCGGAAGCGGTTGCTGAAGTGACTGGCGCTGGCGAAGCCGCACAGCAGCGCCACCTGCCCCAGCGGCAGGTCGCCCTGGCGCAGCAGGCGGCACGCCAGCTCCAGGCGCCGCGCCAGCAGGTACTGGTGTGGCGGCAGGCCGAAGCTTTCGCGGAACATCCGCGCGAAGTGATATTCGGACAGGTTGCAACGCTGCGCCAGATCCGCCAGGGCCAGCGGCTGGTCGAGATGCGCCTCGATGTAGTCGGTCAGTTGCCTGCGCTGGTGCGGCGCCAGCCCGCCTTTGAGCCGCAGGCCCTGGCGCAGCCCGACCTGGTCGAGCACGGCGTGGTCGACGATGGCATGCGCTAGGCTGCTGGCCAGCAGACGCTCGCCCGGCTCGTCCCAGCCCAGGTCGATCAATTGACGAAAGCGCAAGGCTTGCTGCGGCTCGTCGATGAAGATCGCTTCGTGCAACTGCATCTGCCGCGGCTCGCGGTCCAGCAGGCGCAGGCAACCGAGGGCGAAGCGTTCTTCGCTGATGTACAGGTGGGCCAGGCGGATGCTGCCGTCGATCACCCAGTTGGACTCATGGCCGGCCGGCATGATGCACAGCTTGCCCGGCGCGCCTTTGTCGGCGGGGCGCTGGCGGCGATAGGTGCCCGTGCCGTCGGCGATGTAGCACGACAGCGTGTGGTGGCTCGGCGCCTGATAGTCGCGGGTGTCGTCCCGGTTGTTCCACAAGGCCACGGCCAGACCCTCGCCGAGCTGTGCGCTGGACTCCAGGCGCGCCCGCGGCGAGCTGTGCAGGGCATTGAACACGTGCAGTTGATGAAGTGGCGGCATCGGCGGGTTCCTCGTGACTCGCATCCTACTGCGCGGCGGGCGCGTTGCGCAGAGGGCGGAGCGCAAAAGCGCAAGTTTGTGCAAGCGCGGTGGCGCCAGCCGGTGAAGACTGCGGCGGTCGAGGTCGGGCCGCGCACGCCCAGCCGTCACTTCTCGCGCAAGGATCCACGCCATGAACCTGTCCCTGTACCTGCTCACCGTCCTGATCTGGGGCACCACCTGGATCGCCCTGAAGCTGCAACTGGGCGTGGTGGCTATCCCGGTCTCGATCGTCTACCGCTTCGCGCTGGCCGGGTTGATCCTGTTCGCCGTCCTGCTGCTGACCCGCCGCCTGCAACCGATGGGGCGGCGGGGGCACCTGATCTGTCTGGCCCAGGGCCTGTGCCTGTTCTGCGTCAACTTCATGTGTTTTCTCACCGCCAGCCAATGGATCGCCAGTGGGCTGATCGCCGTGGTGTTCTCCACGGCGACCTTGTGGAACGCCCTGAACGCGCGGCTGTTCTTCGGCCAGCGCATCGCCGCCAATGTGCTCGGCGGCGGTGCGCTGGGGCTGCTCGGCCTGGGGCTGCTGTTCTGGCCTGAACTGTCGGACCATACCGCCAGTACCGAAACCCTGGTCGGCCTGGCATTGGCGTTGTTCGGCACCTTGTGTTTCTCGGCGGGCAACCTGCTCTCCAGCCTACAGCAGAAGGCGGGCCTGCGGCCGATGACCACCAACGCCTGGGGCATGGTCTACGGTGCGACGCTGCTGGGCCTGTACTGCCTGGTCAGCGGCGTGCCGTTCAGCGTGGAATGGAACGCGCGCTATATCGGCTCGCTGCTGTACCTGGTTATACCTGGCTCGGTGATCGCCTTCACCGCCTACCTCACCCTGGTCGGGCGCCTGGGGCCGGAGCGTGCGGCGTACTGCACCGTGCTGTTCCCGCTGGTGGCGCTGAACGTCTCGGCCTTCGCCGAAGGTTACCAGTGGACGCCACCGGCGCTGCTGGGCCTGCTGGCGGTGATGGCCGGCAATGTGCTGGTGTTTCGCAAGCCACGACCGATCAAGGCGCCAGGTGCGGCATTGGCGATGAAGTGACGGGCGTGCCTGGCGGGGTTGCAGCAGACGCCAGCGTGGGAGTGTCTACACTTGGTCCACTCCCTCAGATCCCACCAGGTAGGTCATGCAGTCAGTCTCGTCATGGAATCGCCCGCTCACCCTGCGCCAAGCGCAGTTGATCTGCCTGTGTGCGCTGGCGTTGCATGTGTTGCCGCTGATCCTCGCCGACGCGATGTACCTCGACGATGTCTGGCGGGCGCAGACCGCCATCGGTCATTGGAGCGGCGAGGGCCGTCTGCTGACCCAGTGGCTGCATGCCGGGCTGAGCTTTGCCGGTGGTGCCATCAACCTGTTTCCCTTGCCGTTGCTGCTGGTCCTACCCGTGGTGGCCTACGCCTTGGCGCGGCTGGCCCAGCACTATTTCATCGAGCCGCGACCCAGCGATCTGCTGGTAGTGCTGCCGCTGTGGTACAGCCCGTTCTTTTTGCAGAACCTGTCGTACCAGTACGACGGCCCGGCCATGGCGCTGGGGGTGTCGGCGATGATCCTGGCCATTACCGTCGGGCCGCGCCGCCTGCTGGCTGGCGCGGCGCTCATCGCCTGCGGCCTGGGTTTTTATCAGGTGACGCTGAACCTGTTCGTCGGCCTGTGCTGCATCGAGGCGGTACGCGGGCTGCTGCGTGGCGATGAACTGACGAGGGTGCTCGGGGCAGCGGGGCGGCGGCTGCTTCAGGCGCTGTCGGGCGGGGTGCTGTACGTGCTGCTGGCGTTGCCGTGGATGTCCGGGCAGCGCCTGGCGTTGCTGGCGTTCGATTCAGCATGGCCTGGCGAAGTGCTGAGGCGGCTGGGCGTGGTGTTCGAGCATGTTGCGCTGTGGTTCACGCCCGGCAACCTGATCCTGGCGATCGGGCTTGGGCTGCTGGCGCTGATCGGCGTATTGCGCTCGGTTCCGGCGCTACGCAGCGCGTACGGAGTGGGCGGGTTGCTGGTGCGGGGCATCGGCCTGTCGCTGGTGCTGCTGGTGCTGCTCAGCATGACCTCGGGGATCATGCTGATCTTCGCCTACTTCATTCACGGTGCACGCACCTTGATGGGCTTTGCCTGCGTGCTGGTACTGCTGCTTTACCTCGCTCGGCGCGGCCTGGGCGAGGCCTCGCCCCACCGCGCCCTGATCCTCGGCCTGCCGCTGTTATCGATGCTGTCGCTGGCCTATGCCTATGGCCGCGTGCTGGAGGCGCAGAAAGCGCAGACGGCGGCCATCGCCCAGTACATCGGCCAGGACATCCTCAGCCACCCCGAGCTGGACAAGGCGCGGGCCTTCTATCTGCTCGAGTCGAACCAGTCCGACGGTTGGCTGCCGGCCGCCTCTGGTGCGCTGACGCGGGCGCCGCTGCTCGCGCTCATTCGCAGTTCTGATTTCGTCCTGCTGCCGGAGATGATGACGCAGGTCGGCATGGGCCAGTTCTACCTCAACAGCAGCGCCAACCAGAGCCCGCCACCGGCCTGGCAGGCCGACGCGCTGGCGGCTCGGGGCGGCACGCCGGTGGTCGACAACCGCTTCTATCGCATCTACCTGATCGACCAGCAGGGCTACGTGGTGACCAAGCCGCAGCACCGCCCCTGGACACTGCCATGACCCCACACGCGCATGGCCTGTGGCGGCAGATGCGTCGCTATGCCCTGGTCGGGGTGGGCAACACCTTGACCCACTGGGCGGTGTTCTTCGGCCTCTACCTGCTGCTGGGCCTGCGCCAGGCCACCAGCAACCTGCTGGCCTTCCTGGCCGCCGCAAGCCTGTCGTACTACGTCAACGCCCGCTACACCTTCGCCGCACGCCCCAGCAAGCGCCGCTACCTGCTGTTCATGTCCGGCATGGGCGCCTTGAGCCTGGCCCTGGGCGCGATTTCCGACTGGGCGCAATTGTCGCCGTGGTTGACGCTGTCGAGCTTTTCCGCGCTGAGCCTGGTGTTGGGCTACAGCTTTTCACGCCGTGTGGTCTTCAGAGGAAGGACGCCATGAACATCACCTTGATCGTGCCGGTGTACAACGAGCAGGACACCCTCGAGCACTTCTACCGCACCGTGCGCGCCGAGCCGTCGCTGCAGGGCATGACGGTGGAGATCCTGTTCGTCAACGACGGCAGCAGCGACGACACCGAAGCCCTGTGCGCGGAACTGGCGCTGCGCGACGAGTGGGTGACGGTGATCAACTTCTCGCGCAACTTCGGCAAGGAGTCGGCGCTGTTCGCCGGGCTGGAGTACGCCGATGGCGATGCCATGGTGCCGATCGACGTGGACCTGCAAGACCCCATCGAGCTGATCGCGCAGATGGTCGAGCGCTGGCGCCAGGGCGCCGACGTGGTCCTGGCCAAGCGCCGCAGCCGCAACGCCGACACCCCACTCAAACGCTGGACCGCGCGCCTGTACTACCGGCTGCACAACCGCATCGCGTCCACCCATATCGAGGAGAACGTCGGCGACTTCCGCCTGCTCGACCGCAAGGTGGTCGCGGCGATCCGCCAGTTGCCGGAGCAGCAGTTGTTCATGAAGGGCGTGCTGTCGTGGGTGGGCTTTCGCACCGAGATCATCGAGTACGACCGCCCGCCACGGGTGGCGGGGGAGAGTAAGTTCGGCCTGTGGCGGCTGTGGAACCTGGCGCTGGACGGCATCACCTCGTTCAGCACGGTGCCGCTGCGCTTGTGGACCTACATCGGCGCCGCGGTGTCGCTGTTCGCGCTGTTCTTCGCCGTGTACCTGATCGTGCAAAAGGTGCTGTGGGGCGTGGACCTGCCAGGCTATCCGTCGCTGCTGTCGGCGATCCTGTTCCTCGGCGGGGTGCAACTGATCGGTATCGGCATCCTGGGCGAGTACGTGGGGCGCATCTACCAGGAGACCAAGCACCGTCCGCGCTACGTGGTGCGCAAGGTACAGGGGCGGCGGCGGCAGCCGCGCGCCCCGGTGACGACGCCGTCCGTGTAGCCGGCGCCGATCGCCTCAGCCCTTCCACACCTGCGGATTGACCAGATCGCGCGGCCGCTCGCCGAGCAGCGCCGCGCGCAGGTTGTCGAGGGCACGGTTGGCCATGGCCTCGCGGGTTTCGGCGGTGGCCGATCCCACATGGGGCAGCGTCAGGGCGTTGGGCAGCGCGAACAGCGGCGAGTCGGCCAGCGGCTCTTTCTCGTACACGTCCAGTCCGGCGCCGCGAATCGTACCGGCTTGCAGCGCTTCGATCAGCGCTGCCTCGTCCACCACCGGGCCCCGGGCGATGTTGATCAGGAACGCGCTGGGCTTCATCAGTTTCAGTTCGCGGGCGCCGATCAGCTTGCGCGTAGCGTCGGACAGCGGCACCACGATGCAGACGAAATCGGCTTCGCCCAGCAACTGCTCCAGGCTGCGGTATTGCGCGCCCAGTTCCTGCTCCAGCGCCGGCTTGCGGCTGTTGCCGGCGTACAGCACCGACATGCCGAAGCCGAGCCGCCCGCGTCGGGCGATGGCCGCGCCGATGTTGCCCAGGCCGACGATGCCCAGGGTCTTGCCGTGCACGTCGCTGCCGAACTGCGCCGGTCCGACGCTGGCCTGCCAGTGCCCGGCCTTGGTCCAGGCATCGAGCTCGGCGGTGCGCCGGGCGCAGCCCATGATCAGTGAAAAGCCCAGGTCGGCGGTGCTTTCGGTGAGCACGTCGGGGGTATTGGTCAGGGCGATGCCGCGTTCGTTGAAGTAGTCCAGGTCGTAGTTGTCGTAGCCCACCGAGACGCTGGACACCACCTCGAGCTTGCCCGCGCCTTCGAGCTGCGCGCGGCCCAGCTTGCGGCCGACGCCGATCAGCCCGTGGGCCTCGGGCAGCGCCTCGTTGAACTGGGCGCTGATGTCGCCGAGCTTGGGGTTGGGCAGGATCACGTTGAAATCCTGCTGCAGGCGCTCGGCCATGGCCGGCGTGATACGGCTGAAAGCCAGGACGGTCTTTTTCATGGGCTACTCCTTGGGAAGCGCTACACGCTACGCGTTTACGGCGGCGAGAAAAAGCGGCGGCCGCTTTCTAAAGGTGGGTCTTGAGATCGGCCTCATGCGCGGCGAGGATCTCCGGCAGCGAATTGCGCAGGTACTCCACCCAGGTCTTGATCTTCGCGTCCAGATACTGGCGCGAGGGGTAGATGGCGTAGAGGTTCAGCTCCTGCAGGCGGTACTCGGGCATCACCCGCACCAGGCTGCCGTCGCGCAGGCCGTCGATGGCTGAATAGATGGGCAGCACGCCCACGCCCATGCCGCTGCGGATCGCAGTCTTCATGGCGTCGGCGGAATTGACCTGGAACGGCGAGCTGGTGACGTTCACCACCTCTTGTCCTTCGGGGCCGTTGAACAGCCACTTCTCCAGGGCAATGACCGGGCTGACCATGCGCAGGCATTGGTGCTTGAGCAGTTCGGCGGGCTTTTGCGCGCTGCCGTGGCGGGCCACGTAGTCCGGCGAGGCGCAGACGATGCTGTAGGTGATGCCCAGGCGCTGGGAAACGAAACCCGAGTCGGGCAGCTCGGTGGCCAGCACGATGGAGACGTCATAGCCCTCGTCGAGCAGGTCCGGCACGCGGTTGGCCATGGTCAGGTCGAAGGTGACGTCCGGGTGGGTTTCGCGGTAGCGGGCGATGGCATCGACCACGAAGTGCTGACCGACGCCGGTCATCGAATGCACTTTCAATTGCCCGGCCGGACGGGCATGGGCGTCGCTGGCCTCGGCCTCGGCTTCTTCGACGAAGGTGAGGATCTGTTCGCAGCGCATCAGGTAGCGCTTGCCGGCCTCGGTCAAGGCGATGCGGCGGGTGGTGCGGTTGAGCAGGCGGGTTTGCAGATGGGCTTCCAGGTTGGAGACCGCCCGCGACACGTTCGCGGTGGTGGTGTCCAATTGCCCGGCAGCGGCGGTGAAGCTGCCGAGCTGGGCGACGCAACTGAAAGCACGCATGTTTTGCAGGGTGTCCATGGGTCACTCTCGATTTAGAGGGCGAAATTGTGACATGCCGCGACAAAAAAGCACGTGCGACCAAAGCCGGATTATCGCTGTTTCGGTAACAAAGATTCGCAGGAATACGTGCTTATCGCCAATGAAACCCGCCCCTAGAATTGCCCGGCCCACCACCTCATCCTCGGGAAATCGCCGCAGTGCCGCGTCGCCACCTCGGAGCGTTTCGAACGCTCAGTGCCTGTGCCCTCAGTCTGACCTTGAGCGGCTGCATCGCCACCTTGGGCATCGCCCCGCAAAGCCACACCCTGCAACCCAATGAACTGAGCATCGACCACGCCATCGGCGCGGCCGCACAGGACGCCGCCTGGCCCGCCCAGCAGTGGTGGCGAGCCTACCGCGATCCGCAACTGGACCGCTGGATCGAACTGGCCCTGGCCGGCAGTCCGACCCTGGCCATGGCCGCCGCCCGTGTGCGTCAGGCCCGTTCCATGGCGGGTGTGGTCGAATCGCGCGAGCAGCTTCAGGGCGATGGCGCGCTCACCCTCAAGCGCCACAACTGGCCGGACGATCAGTTCTATGGCCCCGGCGCGCTGTCCGGCGCCAACACCTGGGACAACGATGCCCACCTCGGCCTGCGCTACGCCCTGGACCTGTGGGGCGCCGAGCGCAACGCCAGCGAGCAGGCCGTGGACCAGGCCCACGTGCGCGTCGCCGAAGCCCGGCAGGCGGCCCTGGAGCTGCAGAACAATGTGGTGCGTGCCTACATCGACCTGAGCCTGCAGTTCGCCCGGCGCGACATCGTCGCCGCCGAGCTGACCCAGCAGCAGCAGATTCTCGACCTGGCCCAGCGTCGCCTGGCCGCCGGTATCGGTACCCACCTGGAAGTGAGCCAGGCCGAGGCGCCGCTGCCGGAAACCCATCGCCAGCTCGACAGCCTCGACGAGGCCATCGCCCTGAGTCGCAACCAACTGGCGGCGCTGGCTGGCAAAGGGCCGGGGGAGGGCGCCCGCCTGGCGCGGCCGAGCCTGTCGCTGGCCGCGCCGCTGGCCCTGCCGTCGGCGTTGCCCGCCGAGCTGATCGGCCAGCGCCCGGATGTGGTCGCCAGCCGCTGGCAGGTGCAAGCCCAGGCCCGGGGTATCGATGTGGCCCACGCCGCGTTCTTCCCCAATGTCGACCTGGTCGGCGGCCTGGGTTTCATGGCCACTGGCGGTGGCCCGCTGGCGTTTCTCAGCGGCCGCACGTTCAGCTACAACGTGGGCCCTGCCATCAGCCTGCCGATCTTCGACGGCGGCCGCCTGCGCGCGCAGTTGGGCGCGGCCTCGGCCGAGTACGACCTGGCAGTGGCGCACTACAACGCCACGGTGATCGACGCCTTGAAAGCGGTGTCCGATCGACTGATCCGCCGCGAGTCGTTGCAGCAGCAGGCGCGTTTTGCCACCGAGTCGGTCGCCGCCGCGCAGAAGACCTACGACATGGCCACCCTCGCGTTCCAGCGCGGGCTCACCGATTACCTCGACGTGCTCAATGCCCAGACCCTGCTGTTTCGCCAGCAGCAGGTGCAGCAGCAGGTGCAGGCCGCGCGCCTGAGCGTGCATGCCGACCTGGTCACCGCGCTGGGCGGCGGGCTGGGCGCAGGGGCTGATGTGCCGTCGGAGCCGCCGCGATGAGGGACTGGCTGGCGCGCCTTGAGTGGCGCCGCGGTTTCTTCGCCTGGGCGCGCACCGACGGCGTCACCTGGATCTACATCTTCAAAGTGCTGGCCGCCGCCTTCCTGACCCTCTGGCTGGCCATGCGCCTGGAATTGCCGCAGCCGCGCACGGCGATGATCACGGTGTTCATCGTCATGCAGCCGCAAAGCGGTCATGTGTTCGCCAAGAGCTTCTACCGCCTGCTTGGCACCCTGGCCGGCTCGGCGATGATGGTCACGCTGATCGCGCTGTTCCCGCAGAACACCGAGCTGTTCCTGCCCAGCCTGGCGCTGTGGGTGGGCCTGTGCTCGGCCGGGGCCATGCGCTATCGCACCTTTCGCGCCTATGGGTTCGTGCTGGCCGGCTACACCGCCGCGATGATCGGCTTGCCGGTGCTGCAGCACCCGGACCAGGCGTTCATGGCGGCGGTGTGGCGCCTGCTGGAGATTTCCCTGGGCATCCTCGTCTCCACCCTGGTCAGTGCCGCGATCCTGCCGCAATCGGCCAGCGCGGCCATGCGCCACGCGCTCTACCAGCGCTTCGGCGTGTACGCCGGGGTGATGGTCGAAGCCTTGCGCGGCCACAGCGAGCGCGCCCAGCTCGAGACCCGCAACGTGCGCTTCATCGCCGAGGCCGTGGGGTTGGAAAGCCTGCGTAACGTCACCGCCTTCGAAGACCCGCACATGCGCCGCCGCTCCGGCCGGCTGATGCGCATGAACAGCGAGTTCATGGCCATCACCACCCGTTTCAACGCGCTGCACCGGCTGCTGGAGCGGCTGCGGGCGCGCGGGCCTGCGCAGATCGTTGTGGCCATCGAGCCAGGCGTGCAGACCCTGGTGGCGTTGCTCGAACCCTACGTGAACCGCTACCTGACCGACCCTGACGCCCTGCGCCTGACCCTGGAACTGGCCGCCTACAAGGACGGCCTGCAAACCCAGGTGCGCAGCCTGCGCGCTGCCTACCTGGAGACGTCACCCAGCGAAGCCGACCTACTGGATTTCCACACCACCTACGAGCTGCTCTATCGCCTGATCGACGAGCTCTACAGCTACGCCCAGACCCACGCGTCGCTGGCGGCGCACAACCACGAGCGCGAACGCTGGGACGAGCCCTACGTGGCCCAGACCAGTTGGCTGGTGTCGCTGGCCGCCGGGGTGCGCGGCGCGGCCGTGCTGTTGCTGCTGGGCAGCTATTGGCTGCTCAGCGACTGGCCCAGCGGCGCCATGATGACCTTGGTCGCCACGGTCACCGCCGGGCTCTCGGCGGCCTCGCCCAACCCGCGGCGGATGGCGTTCCAGATGGCCTGCGGCACCTTGCTCGGTGCCTTCATCGGCTTTTTCGAAACCTTCTTCGTATTCCCCTGGATCGACGGCTTCACCCTGCTGTGCCTGGTGCTGGCACCGGTGTTCGCGCTCGGTGCGTTTCTCGCCTCGCGCCCGGCCTATGCCGGCTACGGGGTGGGCCTGCTGGTGTTCTTCTCGATCGGCTCGGTGCCGAACAACCTCACGGTCTACGACCCGTACAGCTTCATCAACGACTACCTGGGCATGGTCATCGGCATGCTGGTGTGCGCTGCGGCCGGGGCGATCATCCTGCCGCCGAACAGCCGCTGGCTGTGGAGCCGCTTGCAGCAGGCGCTGCGCGAGCAGGTGCTGTTCGCCATCGGCGGGCGCCTGCGCGGCCTGGGGTCGGCGTTCGAGAGCCGCACCCGCGACCTGCTGCACCAGGCCTACGGTCTGGCCGCTGGCAAGCCGCAGGTGCAGGCCGAACTGATGGACTGGATGTTCGTGGTGTCGGAGGTCGGCCACGCCATCATCGAGTTGCGCAAGGAGCAGGCTAACGCCCCGGTGCACCCGGCCTACGCCGAGTCGCAGGCGTGGCGCCAGGCGATCCGGGTGATGGGCCGGGCCTTGGCGCGGCTGTTCCTGCAACCCAGTGCCGCCAACCACGAGCGTGCGCTGGTGGCCGTGGATCACGCCATCAGCCGCGTGCAGGCCACCGACGAACCGTTCGCCCGGCACTTCGACACCTCGGTACTGCGCCGCGCACAGAGTTACCTGCACTTCATCCGCAGCTCCCTGCTCGACCCCCAGTCACCCCTGGCCCCGGCCAAAGGATTGCACCATGCCCCGTGAGATCGCCTTCCATGGCGTGTACCTGCCCACCATGACCTTGATGTTCCTGCTCGCTGCGGGCCTGGCCTGGGGCCTGGACCGCTTCATCGCCAGCCATGACGGTTATCGTTTTTTCTGGCACCCGGCGCTGCTGCGCCTGTCCCTGTTCGTCTGCCTGTTCGGCGTGATGGCGCTGTCGGTCTACTGGTGAGAATGCCCCGATGAAAAAGTTCTTCAGCCTGCTGGCCACCTTGCTGGTGCTCACCGCTGCCGTGGTGATCGGTCGCCAGTTGTGGCTGCACTACATGACCACCCCCTGGACCCGCGATGGCCGCGTGCGCGCCGATATCATCAACGTCGCTGCCGACGTACCTGGCTATGTGGTCGAGGTGCCGGTGCACGATAACCAGCGGGTGAAGAAGGGCGATGTGCTGATTCGCATCGACCCCGAGCATTACCGGGTGGCGCTGGATCAGGCGCGCGCGCTGGTGGCTTCGCGCAAGGCCACTTGGGAGATGCGCAAGAACAACGCCCGCCGCCGCGCCGATCTGGACAACCTAGTGATCTCCAAGGAGAACCGCGACGACGCCAGCAACCTCGCCAACGCCGCGCTGGCCGATTACCAGCAGGCCCAGGCGCAGTTGGCGGCGGCTGAGCTGAACCTCAAGCGCACCGAGATCCTCGCCAGCGTCGACGGCTACGTGACCAACCTCAACGTTCATCAGGGCGACTACGCCCGCACCGGCGAGGCGGTGATGGCGGTGGTGGACGAGCAGTCGTTCTGGGTCTACGGGTTCTTCGAGGAAACCAAGCTGCCCCATGTGAAACCGGGCGATCGGGCCGAGTTGCAGATGATGAGCGGCGAGGTGCTGCAGGGGCATGTGCAGAGCATCGCCCGAGGGATCTACGACCGCGACAACCCGCAGAGCCGCGAGCTGGTCGCGGACGTCAACCCGACCTTCAACTGGGTGCGCCTGGCCCAGCGGGTGCCAGTGCGCATTCACATCGACGAGGTGCCCGAGGGCTATCTGTTGGCGGCGGGCACCACCTGTACGGTGGTGGTGACGCCGAGCATTGAAGACTGAATCCGCCGCGAAGCGGGCGCAACACCTGGCGACCGAAATCATCCTGAAACCCCGCGATGGCTGATGACGGCGCGCTGCGCGCCAGGCCTTCGCGACAGGCTGTGAGCAGGTGTCAGGACGCGGGGCAGACCAGCACCGGCACCTTCACCCGGTCGATCACCTTGGCACTGATCGACGGGTCCAGCAGTCGCCCCAGCCGCGACAGGTGCCGGTGGCCCATGACGATCAGGGCGCAGTCCAGTGCCTGGGCCTTGGCGACGATAGCGTCCTGTGGCTGCCCAGCGACCATGGCGCTCTCGCAGTCGAAGCCCGCCTCGCGCAAGGTGGCCACGGCCTGCTGCAGGGCGCGCTCGGCCAGTTGCTGCTCGTCGCAGGCCGCAGGATATTCCTCGCGCTCCTCTTCGGAATAGGTCGCCGGGCGCGCGTGCACGGCGAAGGTCGGGTCGATGGCCAGGAGCACGTGCAGGCGGTGTTGGTCGGGGCGGCAGTAGCGACGCGCGAGGTCGATCAGCGCGGTGCTGGCGGGGGAGGCGTCGATGGCGATGAGGATCGGCTGAGGCATGGAAACTCCTGGCGGGGTGGGGTTCGCCGCAGCGATTGACCCGCAAACGACCGCTCGCATTCTTGCGCCTTTGCCAGCCACGATAAAGAGCCTGCCGCGCACGTCGTCATTGCACCAGACGCAATCGTGCGACCTGCTACCATCGCGCTTCACACACGGATCACGGTAATCGCCCATGCAACTTCCGGACATGAACCTGCTGGTCGCCCTCGACGCTTTGCTCGACGAGGGCAGCGTGGTGGGCGCGGCGCAGCGCATGAACCTGAGCCCTGCCGCCATGAGCCGGACCCTGGGGCGCATTCGCGAGGCGCTCGGCGACCCGATCCTGGTGCGCGCCGGGCGCGGTCTGGTGCCTACCCCTCGGGCGATGGCCCTGCGAGATCAGGTGCGGGCGCTGGTGGAGCAGGCCGGGCTGGTGTTCAACAGCGGCGAGGACGTAGACCTGTTAGGCCTGGAGCGCACGTTCAATATCCGCACCAACGACCTGTTCGTCGCCTTGTACGGCGCACGCCTGCTGCATGTCATGCAGGAACAGGCGCCGCGCACGGTGCTGCGCTTCGTGCCGGAGGCGCATGGCGACGACGACCTGGTGCTGCGCCAGGGCCAGATCGACCTGGTGGTGAGTTCGAGCATCGACCTGGGCCCGGAGATCAAGGTGCAGCATCTGTTCGACACCCATTTCGTCGGTCTGGCCCGCGAGCAGCATCCGATCTTCGCGCAGCCCATCACCCCCGAGCGCTTCACCCTGTATCCACAGATCAGCGTCTCGCGCCGTGGCCGCGCCAATGGCCCGATCGACGTGGAGCTGGCCAACCACAAGCTGCAACGGCGCATCGCGCTGATCACCCCCAGCTTCCACTCAGCGATGTTCTCGCTGCCGGTGTCGGACCTGATCCTGCCGATGCCGGCCAACATCCTCGGCAATGTCCTGGAATTCGGCCTGCCGCTGCGCGCCTTCGAGATCCCGGTCCCCCTGGAAAAAGTGCGAGTGATGCAAGCCTGGCACCCCCGCTTCGACAACGACCCCGCCCACCGCTGGCTACGCCGCACCGTCAAGGACTGCGCCGCCTAGCGGCGCTTAGCTTTAAGCTGCAAGCGGAAAAGGCGAGCTGCAAGGGGCAAGCTGCAAGCTGCAAGAAAAATCAAAAGCGCCGCGATCCGCTTTTACTTGCAGCTTGCCGCTCGAAGCTTGCCGCTGGTTAGAGTTGCGCCCGGCGCAACTCTAACCTTCCGACAAGTCAGTTTTCGTAAGCATTGGCCGCCTCTAAAATTCTTCCAGCCAAGAATTGTTGCTGGAGATGTCTTAATCATGAGTGCCCTGACCGCACCTGCTATCGCCGCCCCGGTGGCCGCAGCGCCTGCGCAATCGCCGTTTGGGCTGCGGGTGGTGGTGGGGCTGTTCGGCGTGCTGCTGGCGGTGCTGTGTGCCGGGCTCAATGAAGGGGTGACCAAGATCGCCTTGGCCGATATACGCGGGGCCATGGGCATCGGCGCCGATGAAGGGGCCTGGCTGCTGGCGGTGTATGCCGCGGCGTCGGTGTCGGCCATGGCCTTCTCGCCCTGGCTGGCCACCACCTTTTCCTTGCGCCGCTTCACCCTCATCGCCATTGCCGCCTTTGCCGGGCTCGGCCTGGTGCAGCCGTTCGCCCCCAACCTGCACAGCCTGATGCTGCTGCGCGTGTTGCAAGGCTTCGCCTCCGGCGCATTGCCGCCGATGCTGATGAGCGTGGCGCTGCGTTTCCTGCCGCCGGGGATCAAGGTCTATGGCCTGGCCTGCTATGCCCTCACCGCCACCTTCGGACCGAACCTGGGCACGCCGCTGGCCGGGCTGTGGACCGAGTACGTCGGCTGGCAGTGGGCGTTCTGGCAGATCATCCTGCCGTCGCTGCTGGCCATGGGCTGCGTGGCCTGGGGGTTGCCGCAGGATCCGCTGCGCCTGGAACGCTTCGCCCAGTTCGACTGGCGCGGCGTGCTGCTGGGCCTGCCGGCCATCAGCAGCCTGGTGTTGGGCCTGTCGCTGGGCGACCGCTGGGGCTGGTTCGACTCGCCGCTCATCTGTTGGCTGCTCGGCGGGGGCAGCCTGCTGCTGGTGCTGTTCCTGTACAACGAATGGTCCGAACCGCTGCCGTTCTTCCAGTTGCGCCTGCTGTCGCGGCGCAACCTGAGTTTTGCCCTAGTGACGGTGGCCGGGGTGCTGATCGTGCTCTCGGGGGTGGCCAGCATTCCTTCGGCCTACCTGGCGCAGATCCAGGCCTATCGCCCGGCGCAGACCAGCCCGCTGATGCTGCTGGTGGCGCTGCCGCAACTGTTGGCCCTGCCGCTCACCGCCGCGCTGTGCAATATCCGCGCGGTGGACTGCCGCTGGGTGCTGGCGGCCGGGCTGGCGATGCTCGCGGCTTCGTGCCTGGGCAGCAGCCTGCTGACCAGCCAGTGGATTCGCGGCGACTTCTACCCGTATTACGTGTTGCAGGTGTTCGGTCAGCCGATGGCGGTGCTGCCGCTGCTGATGCTCTCCACCACCGGCATGAGCCCGCAGGATGGCCCGTTCGCCTCGGCCTGGTTCAACACGGTCAAAGGGCTGTCGGCAGCGGTCGCCGCCGGCCTGCTCGATGCGCTGGGCACCCTGCGCCGGCATTTCCATTCCAACCACCTGGTCGACAGCCTGGGTAACGCGCCGCTGGTGGACGACGCAGCGGCCAACCTGGCCGGGCGCCTGCATCAGCAGGCCCTGGTGCTGACCAGTGCCGACCTGTACCTGGTGATGGCGGCTGTCGCCGTTGCCCTGATCTGCCTGATTCCCTTCGTGCCTACCCGGGTCTTCCCACCCCGTGCCGTGGCCTGATCCCGTTCGAGACAAGCGAAAATGACCCACACGCGCAAGACACTCATCATCGCGGCGGTGCTCGCCGTGGCCCTGCTGGCCGCCGTGGTCGGCCCCTGGCTGCTGGGCAGCGACCACCAGCAGCGCACCAACGACGCCTACGTCACCGCCGACTACACCGTGGTCGCGCCGAAGGTGGCGGGCTTCGTCAAGCAGGTGCTGGTGGAGGACAACCAGCAGGTCAAGGCCGGTCAGTTGCTGGCCACCCTCGACGCCCGCGATTACCAGGCCGCGCTGGATGCCGCCCAGGCCCAGTTGCTGGTGGCCAAGGCGCAGAGCCTGGATGCTCGCGCCACACTGGATCGCCAGGCGGCGCTGATCGCCCAGGCCGAGGCGGCGGTGAAAGCGGCGCAGGCCGAAGTCGGCTTCGCCGACCATGAAGTGACCCGCTACAGCCGCCTGGCCGAGCAGGGCGCCGGCACGGTGCAGAACGCCCAGCAGGCGCGCAGCCGGGTCGACCAGGCGCGGGCACGGCTGGCCAACGCCCAGGCGGCGCTGCTGGCCGCGCGCAAGCAGGTGGACATTCTCCAGGCCCAGGTCGCCAGTGCCGACGGCCAGCTCAAACGCGCCGAGGCCGGGGTGGAGAAGGCCGAGCTGGACCTGTCCTATACGCGCATCGTCGCGCCGGTGGACGGCATGGTCGGCGAACGCGCGTTGCGCGTGGGCGCCTACGTCAATCCAGGCGCGCGCTTGCTGTCGGTGGTGCCGCTGCAGCGGGCCTACGTGGTGGGCAACTTCCAGGAAACCCAGCTCACCCACGTCCAGCCGGGCCAAGCGGTGCGCATCAGCGTCGACACTTTTTCGGGCGAAACCTTGCACGGGCGGGTCGAGAGCATCGCTCCGGCTACCGGCGTGACCTTTGCCGCCGTCAAGCCCGACAACGCCACCGGCAATTTCACCAAGGTGGTGCAGCGCATCCCGGTGCGCATCGTCTTCGATGACGACCAGCCCCTGCGCGAGCGCCTGCGGGTGGGCATGTCGGTGGAGGCGACCATCGATACGCAGGATGACGGCCTCGCCGGTAAACAGGTGAGCGCACGATGAGCCGCCAGCCAGCCGTCACCCTGTTACTCGTCGCGCTGCTCAGCGGCTGCACCCTGGGCCCGGACTTCCAGCGCCCCGACAGCCAGGCGCCGCAGCAGTGGGGCGCCGTGCAAGGCGAGCAGGCCGCCAGCCAACCCCTGGCCGAGCCGCTGCAACAGCGTTGGTGGGAGAGCTTCCACGACCCGCG
The DNA here is from genome assembly GCF_030580795.1 of Pseudomonas boreofloridensis. Classification (NCBI taxonomy): domain Bacteria; kingdom Pseudomonadati; phylum Pseudomonadota; class Gammaproteobacteria; order Pseudomonadales; family Pseudomonadaceae; genus Pseudomonas; species Pseudomonas boreofloridensis. The sequence goes on from NZ_JAUQOQ010000010.1 coordinate 95,116, forward strand.
CCTGAGTGCCCTGATCGAGCAGGTGGCGGCCCGCAACCTGGATTTGCAGATGGCCAGCGCGCGCCTGCTGCAGAGCCGGGCGCTGCGCAGCAGCGTGGCCGCCGACCAGGCGCCGTCGGTGGCGGCCGAGGCCGGCTACAGCCGCTCGCGCAACAGTGCCGAGGGCCTGAACGATCCGTCCGGCAACGCCGGCAAGTCGGCCTACAACCTCTGGCAGGGGGATCTGGTGGCCGGCTGGGAGCTGGACCTGTGGGGGCGCGTGCGGCGTCAGGTGGAGGCAGCCGATGCCAATGTCGCGGTGGCCGAGAACGACCGCAATGCCGTGCTGCTGGCGCTGCTGGCCGAAACCGCTGGCGACTACATTCAGTTGCGCGCCGTGCAGCACACCTTGCAGATCACCGAGGACAACCTCGACCTGGCCCGGCACAGCCTGACACTCTCCGAACAGCGCCAGGCCGAAGGCGTCGCCACCCGGCTCGACGTGGCCCAGGCCAACGCCCAGGTGGCGATGATCGAGGCGCGGCTGCCGACCTTGCAGGCGCGTCGCGACGACCTGATCAATGCCCTCAGCCTGCTGGCCGCCGAACCGCCGCGCAGCTTGCAGAGTACCCTGCTGGCGCCCGGCGAGCTGCCGGCGCCACAGCAGCGCTTCGCCATCGGCATCCCGTCGCAACTGGCCGAGCGGCGCCCGGACATCCGCCAGGCCGAGGCCCGTCTGCACGCTGCCACCGCCAGCATCGGGGTGGCCAAGGCCGATTTCTACCCGAGCATTCGCTTGTCCGGCAGCGCCGGGTTCCAGTCGCTGCAGCTCGCCGACTTCGGCGCCTGGGATGCGCGGCGCTTCGCCTTCGGGCCGCAGGTGTCGTTGCCGATCTTCGAGGGTGGACGGCTCACAGGGCAGTTGCAGTTGCGCGAGGCCCAGCAACAGGAGGCGGCGCTGAACTACCGCAAGGTGGTGCTCGGCGCCTGGCACGAGATCGACGATGTACTGCGCTTGTACAACGCCAGCCAGTTGCGGCGCGACCATCTGGCCGAAGCGGTGAAGCAGAACCGCATCGCGCTGGAAACGGCGCAGCGTCAGTACGTGGAAGGGGCGGTGGACTTTCTCAACGTGCTGTCGGTGCAGTCGGCGCTGCTGGCCAGCGAAGAGCAGTGGATCGACAGTTCGGCGGCGGTGTCGCAGGCGTTGGTGGGGCTGTACAAGGCGCTCGGTGGCGGTTGGCAGGCGTTCGATCTGGGTTGAGGTCGAGCGCCGCCGCGCAGCTTACAGCGGTCGCAGCAAGCCGAAGCGCTTGCGCAGCACCCAGTCCAGCAGCCGTCGCGGCAGCCACCGGGCAATCAGCGGCAGTGCGCTGCTGCCATTGCCCAAGCGCACCAGCGCCGGCACCGGCGAGCGCTGGGTCGCGGCCAGCAGCCCTTGGGCGAACACGCTGGCCGGGGTCGGGCGGTCCTGCGAAGCCCGCGCCCGTGCCTGCACCTGTTCGCGCAACGGCCACCATGGCGAGTCTGCCGCCAGCAGCTGTTCGACCGAGTGCTGGGCATGGTTGGCGAACTGCGAAGCGATGGCCCCCGGCTGCACCTCCATGACGCGGATGCCGAACGGCGCCAGTTCCAGGCGCAGAGCATCGCTCAAGGCGTGCACCGCGGCCTTGGACGCGCAATAGGCCCCGGCGAACGGGGTGACTAGCACGCCGGACACGCTGCCGATGTTCACCACCAGGCCACGGGAGCGGCGCAGCAGCGGGAACAGCGCGCGGGTCACGCCGACCAAGGCGAACAGGTTGGTTTCGAATTGCTGGCGCAGCGCCTCGACACCGCCGTCGAGCAGCGGTCCCATGGCGCCGTAACCGGCATTGTTGATGAGGATGTCGAGGTGCGGCAGCTCTTCGGCCAGGCGGTCGAGGGCCTGGGCGTCGTTGACATCGAGCTGGCGGGCGCTGAAGCCGGCCGCGTGCAGGCGCTGAACGTCGGCGTCTTTACGGGCGGTGGCCCAGACCTCGTGGCCGGCATCGCGAAAGGCGTCGGCCAGGGCGCGGCCGATGCCGCTGGAGCAACCGGTGATGAGCACGGTAGTCATGGTCAAAGCCTTTAGTTGGGGCAGGTCGGATCAATTGGCGAAGGTGCCTTGCAGATGCTCGGCGCGAAACTCCAGGGTTTGCGGCCGATACCCGGCGCGCAGCGGCGGCAGCGGCAGGCAGTCGTTCCACTCGGCGCCGGCCTGCAGCTCACCCGGCCCGCGATAGCGCGGCGCAGCGTAGGTGTTTTCAGCGAGGTTGACGGTATCGCCCGGCGCATAAGCGCCCACGCGCCAGCGCAGTTCGCTGAGCGGGGCTTGGTTGGCGTTTCTCATGCTGACGTGCAGCGCCCGATCGGCAGGACATTGCCCAGGCGCATAGCTCAGGCGAATGTCCAGTCGCGCCAGTTGCGAGGCTTCACGACTGTCCTGCCAGACCACGACCAGGGCGACCAGCCCCAGTCCGCACAGCGCCGCCAGCGAAATCGGCAAGGCCTTGCCCGGATAACGCAGCAGCAGCACCAACCAGGTAAGGATGAGAAACGCACCGATGATCATGACGTGCCCAGGCCTTCGGAAAGCTACAAGCTACAAGCTTGTAGCTGCAAGCGGCAAGCGGCAAGCGACAAGAAAAAGCGGGACGGTGGAGTAGTGCTGTTCACTTGAGGAATGCTGGGGCTGCTGCGCAGCCCTTTCGCGGCACAAGACCGCTCCCACAACGTCCGCGTGAACCCAGAAACATGGGTTTATACGGCCCCTGTGGGAGCGGCCTTGCGCCGCGATGGGCTGCGCAGCAGCCCCAATTCCAGCTATGCACATCTTGAGTGAATCGCGTTAGGACGGTGGTGAGCGCTCGATTTCGAATGCCCCACCGCCCCGCTTTTACTTGCCGCTTGTAGCTTGCCGCTCAAAGCTGGCCGTAGGCCCAGGCCTACTGCGCGATCGTCTTGACCGAGACGCCGCGTTCGACCGGGGTGGAGGTGCGGCCGTAGACGTCCTCGAAGCGCTCGATGTCATCCTCGCCCAGGTAGCTGCCGGACTGCACCTCGATGATCTCCAGCGGAATCTTGCCCGGATTGCGCAGGCGGTGCACCGACGCGATGGGGATATAGGTCGACTGGTTCTCGGTCAGCAGGAACACGTTCTCGTCGCAGGTCACCTCGGCAGTGCCGCTCACCACGATCCAGTGTTCGGCGCGGTGGTGGTGCATCTGCAGCGACAGGCTGGCGCCGGGCTTGACCGTGATGTGCTTGACCTGGAAACGCCCGCCCATGTCCACCGAGTCGTAGGAGCCCCACGGACGGTAGACCTCCAGGTGATTCTGGGTCTCGCTGCGGCCCTGCTCGTCCAGGGTGTTGACCATCTGCTTGACGCCCTGGACCTTGTCCTTGTGGGCAATCATCATCGCGTCCTTGGTCTCGACCACCACGATGTTCTCCAGGCCGATCACCGACACCAGCTTGCCGTTGCCATGGATCATGCAGTTGTGGCTGTCCTGCACCACCACATCGCCCTTGGTCACGTTGCCGTTATCGTCCTTCTCGTGCACGTCCCACAGCGACGACCAGCAGCCCACGTCGCTCCAGCCGGCCGACAGTGGCACCACGCAGGCGCGCTGGGTCTTTTCCATCACCGCGTAGTCGATGGAGTTGTCCGGGCAGCAGGCGAAGGTGGCCTCGTCGATGCTCAGCGCATCGGCGTCTTCTTCGCTGCGCTCCAGGGTCAGCAGGCAGGTGTCGTAGATGTCCGGGTCGTGCTTTTTCAGTTCTTCGAGGAAGCGGCTGGCGCGGAACAGGAACATGCCGCTGTTCCAGAAGTAACCGCCGGCGCGGACGAACTCGTTGGCGCGTTTCTCATCGGGCTTCTCGACGAACTGCGCGACCCGCGCCACGCCCTCGGGCAGCAGCGCATCCTGGCTGGAGCGGATGTAGCCGTAGCCGGTCTCAGGCTTGGTCGCCGGCACACCGAACAGCACCATCTCGCCCCGCTCGGCGGCCACGGTGGCCAGGGCCAGGGCGCGTTGCAGGGCCTTCTGGTCCTCGATCACGTGGTCGGCCGGCAGCACCAGCATCAGCTCGTCGCGCCCTTCATTGACCAGCTTCATCGCGGTCATCGCCACCGCCGGCGCAGTGTTGCGGCCGAACGGCTCCATCAGGATCGCCTGGGTGTCGAGCTTCAGCGCGCCCAACTGTTCCTGGACGATGAACTTGTGGTCCTTGTTGCAGACCACGATGGGGGTGTCCATGCCCTCGAACACCAGGCGCTCGATGGTTTGCTGGAACAGCGTGTGCTCGCCGGTCAGGGCCAGGAACTGCTTGGGGAACTGCTTGCGCGACAAAGGCCACAGACGCGAACCGCTACCACCAGAAAGAATTACCGGGATCATCGTGTTTCTCCAATAGTCGTTGAGAGGCAGGGATCAGTTGCTGGCCACGGGGCGAGTGACCCACACCGGCGACAGGCGGGTGCCGGAACCGGTGACGTACAGCACGGCCGCTTCGCCGCGCTCCAGAGCGACGGGTTTGACGTCGCCGACTTTCTTGTTGCCTTCGAACAAGGCCAGGTTGACCTTGACCGGATTGATCTCGCGCTCGCCGCGCCCCTTGGCCGCCACCGACTTGACCACCTCGGTCTTGCCGTCGGCGGTCTTCAGGGTCAGGGCCTGGTCGCTGAGGTTCTGCACCCGCACCAGCGCCTTCTGCTTGTTCTTGAACGGCGGTTCCTCGACCAGTTGCGGGGTGCCGCTGGCGTTGTTGACCAGGGTGTAGTACTTGTCCGCGGCCAGCTTGACCGGCACGCTCTGGCCGCCCACCTGGGCGGTGTAGTCGCCGCCGGGCAGGAAACTGAAGTCGCTGCTGGCCTGGGCGCCGACCTGCTTGATCTGGGTGTTGCCCACCGAGGCTGCCGTTGGTGCGGAGCCGGCGTTGTACAGGCGCACGAAGGTCGAGCCTTTCGGTGCGCTGGGGCCGTACAGGGCGGCGTCGGCGCCGGCGAAGGCCTGCAGCGATGCCAGGGACAGGCCGGCCGCGAGGGTGAGGGCTTTGGCGATGGATGGCTTGCGAGTCATGTGCGTGTTCCTCTCTTTCAGTGGGTCGTCCGGGTGGACGACAGGGCCAGGTGTGCTTCGGATTGACGGGTGTTCTTCAACTGCGCGATCCACTGCGGATCGAAGCTGCTGAGGTCGGTGCCCATGGGCAGGTAGCGCTCCGGGAATTCCCAGACCACCACCTGCGGCGGGGTGTTCTTGAAGGCGTCGCTCTGCAGGAACTTGAGCATCGGCTGGATGGGGCCATGGCCGTCTTCGGCGTAGTTGGCCACGTCGCTGTGCAGCGCCTGCTGCAGCGCGCCGAGGAAGTTCCAGTGCGGGTTGGCGCTGTAGCTGGTGCCCACCAGCGCGACCGGAATGGACGCGTCGGCGAACAGCGCGTCGTCGCCTTCGCCCTGGGTTTGGGCGGGGCGCGTGGTGCGCTGCTGCAGGGTGTCGGGGTGTGGCAGCAGGTCGCTGAACAGCGGGTCGAGCGGCAGGAAGTTGGTCAGGTCGCCCTTGTACGGCGCGCTCTTGCCCGCCTCGGTGATGTAGGCCTGGGGCTCGGCCTTGAGCAGTTGCTGGCGCTTGACCGCTTCGCCCAGGCTCTGCGCGACCACTTCGGCGCCCATCGGCGTCCAGTGCGTGTCGGTGCGCAGGAACACCTGGCCGCGCGCCTTGGCCTGCTGCAGCGGCGCCAGCAGGTCGGGGGCGAACACGTTGGCCTGGCGCGCCTGGGCGTGGAACTGGTTGAACAGCTCACCGTGCAGGCTGGCCGGCTGTTCCTTGCCCAGGTATTCGGCGTACACCCGCGCTTTGGCCGGCACGATCGCCAGCACCAGCTCGATGTTGCGCTGCTGCAGGGTATCGCGCACGCCACGGATCAGCGCCAGGTTGTCCTGCATCTGCTGGCCGGCGCTGGCGTCGGGCTTGAACTCCTCGTCGCTGAACAGCCACTGGTCACGGCCCAGCACCACGCCGGGACGGCCTTCGTTGAACAGCGTGAAGTCCAGCGCCGCCCACAGGTTGGTGCCCACGCGCTTGATCGGGAACTGTTCGTCGTAGTGGGTCTCGGCGGCCTTGGCCAACTTGCCGTCGAGCAGGGTCATCTGTTGCGTGCGGGTAAAGCCGTCCAGGCCGCCCAGCGACCAGGCGCCCAGGCCGACCAGCAGGCCCAGGAACGACAACGAATAAGTGATGCGAAGTGTCCGGTTCATGTCATCCCCTCAGAACTGGAAGTACAGGAACGGCGAGTAGCTCTGCGCCGAAAGCTTGAGGATCGAGGCAACGAACAGCAGCAGCACCAGGGCGCGGGTCATCACCCGGGTCCAGTCCAGGCTCAGGGTGCCGTCGCCGTGGACCTGCGCCGGCACGCGCGCCGCAATCGGCGGGGTGGCGTTGCGATAGAAGTCGCGCAGGCCGAAGAACGCCAGGCTCAGGTAGGCGACCACCAGGGTGGCCACTTGCAAGCCGGTGAGCTGGGCGCGGTTGAGTTCCGACAGTTGCCACTGGCCGAAGCTGAACATGGCGCCGTACATGCGACCGGCCACTTCCAGGTTCTCGGCGCGGAAGATCACCCAGCCGACCACCACCAGCAGGAAGGTGAAGGCCCACTTGATCGGGTTGAAGCGCTGCGGATTGGTGTCGATGCCCAGCGCCCGTTCGATGGCCAGCCACAGGCCATGCCAGGCGCCCCAGATGATGTAGGTGAAGTTGGCGCCGTGCCACAGACCGCCCAGCAGCATGGTCAGGAACAGGTTGCGGTAGGTGGCCAGGGTGCCTTTGCGGTTGCCGCCCAGGGTGATGTACAGGTAGTCGCGCAGCCAGGTCGACAGGCTGATGTGCCAGCGCCGCCAGAACTCGGTGATCGACTGGCTGATGTACGGCTGCTTGAAGTTCTCCATGAAGCGAAAGCCCATCATCAGGCCCAGGCCGATGGCCATGTCGCTGTAGCCGGAGAAGTCGAAGTACAACTGCGCGGTGTAGGCCAGCGCGCCGAGCCAGGCATCGCCCGTGGTCGGGTTCTGCAGGGCGAAGCAGTGGTCGGCGACCACCGCCAGGGTGTCGGCGATGAACACTTTCTTGATGAAGCCCTGCATGAAGCGGGTGCAGCCTTCGGAGAACTTGTCCAGGGTGTGGGTGCGGTGGTTGAACTGCTCCACCAGGTCCTTGAAGCGCAGCACGGGACCGGCGATCAGGTGCGGGAAGATCGCCACGAACGCGGCGAAGTCGATCAGGTTGCGCGTGGCCGGGGTGTCGCCGCGGTACACGTCGATGATGTAGCTGATCGACTCGAAGATGTAGAACGAGATGCCGATCGGCAGCAGCACATGGGTGAGGATGAACGGTTCCAGGCCGAACGAGGCGATGATCGCGTTGAGGCTGTCGACGCCGAAGTTGGCGTACTTGAAGTAGCCGAGAATCGCCAGGTCCACGCCCACGCCCAGCAGCAACCAGCGCTGGGCAGGTTTGCTGCGCACGCCGGCGGCGCCGACTTTCAGGCCGATCCAGTAGTTCCACAGGGTCACGCCGGCGAACAGCGCGAGGAAGTCCACCCGCCACCAGGCGTAGAAGATGTAACTGGCGACCAGCAGCAGCAGGTTGCGATAACGGTTGCCGCTCAAGTAGTACAAGCCGAGGAAAACCGGCAGGAACAGGAACAGGAACACGTTGGACGAAAAGACCATCCCGGTTCTCCTTTTTATTCACAGCAGCCAGGGCACAGCGCCCCCCAAACCCCCCACGAAAACGCGGCGGATCACCTTGGTCCCTGTGTGCGGGCTTGTCGCGATTGCGTCAGTCGATTCGCCGGTGTTGTCCAGTCGGACGCAATCGCGGGACAAGCCCGCTCCCACAGGGGTCATTTCATTTCTTGCGTTCTGCGTTCGGGTCGTACACCCGGGTCATGTCGCCGCCCATGCGGAAGCTGTTGAACGGCTGCATGCCGTGCTTGCGCTGCTGGGTGTCGCCGACGCACTGGTACAGCGCGCACCAGGGTTCGAGCCAGGCGTACTTGCTGTCGACCTTGAGGTCCTTGAGGTCCTGCTTGACCCCGGCGCGCTCGGCGAAATGCACCGGGTCGCGAGCGCCGGCCAGCACGCCTTCGCCCAGACGCTGCAGGGCGAAATTGTTCTCGCTGCGCAGGTCGACGTCGTTGGCCTTGGCGAAGCTGGCGATCATCGCCAGCGGCGGCAGGGCGTAGTTGTGGTAGGCCAGGGCGCGTTGGCGGCGCTTGATCTCGTTGGGCAGGAAGCCTTGGTCGTCGATCTGGTTGATGCCGACCTTGTATTGCTTGATCGCCCAGTCGAACAGGTCGCGGCGGTCGGTGGCCACGGCAGTGGCCATCACCGACCAGGCCGCCCAGTAGCTGTGGTTGTTGATCTTCTCCAGCGGCAGGTCGCTCCAGTCGCGCACCGTCTGCTCGGCCAGCTTGGCGAACCAGCGCTCGATGCGCTGGGCCTCGGCGCGGTGCGCAGCCAGGGGCTGGGCGCTGGAGAATTTCAGGCGCAGCCAGGAGCCGCTCATGCTGCCCAGCGCCCATTTGCGCATGGACTTGCCGGTGTGGTTGAAGTCGGTGGACTCCAGCGCATCGGCCTCGGCCCAGCGGTCCAGCCAGCCGAGCACGCAGTCGAGCTGCGCCGGGCGTCCGTCGCGCATGTACTGACCGACCATCTTGCTGACGCCCTTCTCCAACGTGGTGATGTCGGCGGTGGACTGGTGGAAGGCTCGCTCGGAAGCCAGGTTCAGGGTGGCCCGGGCCTTGTCCGAGCCTTCGTATTTGCTGCGAAATTGCAGCGCGCCGGTGTAGGGCTTGGGCGCCGGTTCGCAGCGGAAGTTGCCGTCGCTGACCTTGAGCTTCTCGATGCCCTCGTAGTAGCCCTGGGGCGGGACCAGGGCCGCGTGGGCGACGCCGCCGAACAGGGCCAGGGTCAGTAATGCAGGACGCAGGGTGCGCGTGAATGCCGTCATGTTCGCCTCACTGGCCGGCTTGCGCGGTGTGGCGCGCGCTGCCGGCGAAGTTGTTGCGTTTGCAGAGTTTGGCCTCGACCTTCTGGGTGCCGCTTTCCGGTCCCTGGACTTCCAGGGCCAGCAGGTTCTGGCTGGCCCAGTCCTCGTCTTCGCGCATCTGGAAGACGAAGCGCCCGTCGGTGTCGGAGGTCTCCGGTTTCTCCAGCTTGATGTCCTCGTGGCGACCGTTGAGGTACCAGAGGGTGGCTTGCAGCACCTTGACCGACGGATCCTCGAAGCGGATGTCGAGCTGGTGGTTGCGGTTGACCAGGTCCTTGATCACGCCATTGCGACCGTTGACCAGCAATTCGTTCTTGCCGGGCTTGAGCGTGGCGCTGGCGCTCATCTGCGCGGGGCGGTCGTCGCAGCCGTCGTCGAGCAGGGCGAGGATCTGCCGCCAGATGGTTTCCTGGTCCAGGCGATAGAGCGGGGAGAATTCCCAGATCAGGATCTTCGGTGGGTTCTTGTGGAACTCCTCGCTGCCCAGGTACTGGATCATCGAGCCTTCCAGGCCGCCGCCGGGGAAGGCGACGTTGAGCACGTCGGCGCCGATGGCCTGTTCGAGGAAGCCTGCGAAGTTGTAGTTCTTGCCGCTGTGGCTGGTGCCGACCAGGGTGATCTGGGCGTTGCCCGAGTCGCCGAACAGGTCGTCGCCGCCGCTTTCGCCCTTGGGCTCGGTGGTGAACTGGTCCATGTACTGCACCGCGTAGCTGGTGCCGCACAACTGCCCGGCGACGTTGTGCAGGGTGCCGGTCTTGCCCATGCGCCCGGATTTCTGCGTCTCGAATTCCTTGCGCGGGATGCCCTCGAACGCCGGCATCTGGTGCACCGTGTCGGCCACGATGCGCGCCGCGCGCTGGGCGCCGTAGGGCGTCCAGTGCTGGTCGCCGCGGAAGTAGAAGTCCTTGCCCTGGTCGGCGGCGGCCAACTGCTCGTTGGTCAGGGGCGACAGGTCAGGCACGTTGTAGCCCATCTTCGCGAAGCGCTGCAGCATGGCCTGGTAGTTGTGCAGGGCCTTCTGGTAGTCGAAGGCGGCCTTGTCTTCGGGCTTGAGCATGTTGCGGTTCACCAGGCCACGGGTGGGCTGGTACACCACCACCAGTTCGATGCCGCGCTTCTTGAACGCATCGTGCACCTGCTGCAGGCGCTTGTAGCCGCCGGGGGTGGTGTCGAACTCGGTGCGCAGGTCTTCGCGGGTACGGAACAGCCAGTCGCCCTGGGCCTGCACCAGCGTGGTGAAGTTCTGCTGGTAGCGGGTCACGTAGCGGCTGGCGTCATGCGCCTCGGGGCACAGCTGGCAGCAGGGCTCGGCGCTGAAACTCGGCGCCTGCACCTGCTCGGCGCGCACGCCCTGGCTGATGGCCAGGAGGGCGGCGGACAGGCCGAGCAGTTTGATCAAGTGTGGGGTCATGGTCTGGGCTTCCTTAATCGATCATTTCGCTCTGGCGCTCGACCGGGTCGATCAGCACGGCCTTCTGCTGGCGCACCAGCAGGTCGAGGATTTCGTCCTGGCGCTCGCCGAGCACGCCGTTGAGGCTGATGCCGCTGGACTTGCGCGGGGCGAGCATGGCCACCTTGTACAGCTCCACCGACAGGGGCGAGTCGATCGACAGCGGGCCGGAGCCGTTGGCGGTGAGTTCGCCGCCGACCACGATCAGCGAGACCTTGGCGTCGAAGGGGTCCAGGGCGATGTCGCGGTCGGTGTCGGTGAGGTCCTTGATGTGGCCGTAGACCCCGACCAGGCCATTGGCCATGGCGATGTTTTCGTACAGGCGGATGTTCACGCTGTTGCGCACGCGGATGCCGTGGCGGCGGTTGTTGATCACCTGGTTGCCCCAGATCAGGTTGTCGCCGCTCTCGTAGAGGGTGATGCCGTCGGTGTGGTTGCGGTAGATCTCGTTGTAGGCCACCAGGTTGTTGATGCTGTTGCGGTCGATCACCACGCCCGAGAGCTTGTTGTCGAAGCTCTTGTTGTTGATGATCCAGCTGTCGTTGACCTCACGCGAGACGATGATGCCGTGCTTCTTCTGGGTGCCATGCACGGTGTTGCCAGCGATGATCAGGCCGTGCGAGCGGTCGTGCGGGTCGATGCCGTAGACGATGTTGTCGCGGTAGGTCGAGTCCTTGATCACGAAGCCCTGGGTCTCGTAGCAGTAGAAGCCGTACCACATGTCGCTGAACTCGGAGCCGATGATCCAGCCGGTCGGTTCGGGGCGGCCCATCTGCTTGGCCATGTTCGGCGTGTACTGGGAGATGCTCACCCCGTAGGACTTGGACTTGGCGTAGCCGAAGCTGGCCATCTTGCTGTTGACGATGTAGGTCTCGGTGCCGCCCCAACTGAGCAGGAACGGGCGGAATTCCTTGGGCGAGCGGAACGTGGCCGGGCCGTTGTCCTTTTCCCGCCAGCCGGTGACCTGGGTGTCGCGCACGAACAGCTTGCCGTCGTTGATCAGGAACGCGCCGCCCTCCTGGGACAGGCGCAGTTCCTTGACCTTGCCGTCGATCTCCAGCACGCCGTGGCGTCCGACCACGATCGGCAGGCGCGCCAGGTACACGCCCGGCGCGGTTTCGCGCAGGTACTGGGCGGGCACTTTGCGGCTCAGTTCGGTCAGGTCGACATGCCCGTCGTCGACGAAAATCGCCTGGGGAATGCCGTGTTGGCGCTGGACCCACTCGGCGGCCTTGTTGTCGCCGCCGATGAACTCCTTGAGTGCCTCTTCCTGGAGCATGCGGCGCACGCTGACCTTGCCCTTGTGGCGACGGTCGATCTTGCGCTGCACGGCCTCGGCGGTGTAGCCGGAGAGGTCGGGCAGCGTCGGTGGGTCCATCTGCAACGGTTCGCTGGGCGCGGCGGCCACGGTGTAGGTCTTGGCCTGTTGCAGCCCCTTGGCGGTGAGCGCAGGTTCCGCGGCGGCCACACCGCAGGCCAGCAGCAGGGCGCTGGCCAGCAGGCTGTGGCGAAGGTTCGGGTGCAGGTTCATAAAAGTCCTTGGCCGGCCTTAGAAGCGCCAGATCACGTCGACGAAAGCGCGGTGCATGTACGAGTCCGCTTCCTTGCCGTAGGCATCGCCGGGCTTGAACACGCCGGCGCGCAGGCGTACCAGCGCCGAGGGCTCGTCGATCGACTGGCTCAGCGAGGCGGGCAGCAGGCCCTGCTTGAAGTACTTGGTCACCACCACGTCCATTTCCTGGCCCAGGTCTTTCTCGCCATTGACCAGCGGACGGTTGATGCCGTCGTCGTTGACCACCGCGTTGATACCGCTGGAGCCGATGTTCTGCTCACCGTCCACGCGCCAGAACTTGTGGTAGATGAAGCTGGCGTCGTAGTCCTCGCGCAGTTGCCAGGAAGCGAACAGGGTGGCTGCCTGCAGGTTGCCCAGCTCGCCACGGAAGGCTTCGCCGAAGCGGTGCACGCGCGAGCGGGTGCCGGTGAAGTTGGAGCGGTTGCTTTCAAGGCCGGTCTGCTCGAAGTTGTTCGAGCCGTCGCTGCCGCCGCCGCTGCCGCGGGCATAGGCCGCGCCGACCTGCCAGTTGGGGTCCAGGCGCAGGCGGATGCCCAGGTCGGTGGCCCAGGCGTTGACGTCGCCGCTGCGGGTGCCGGTGGCGACCTGCTCGTCGCCCACCAGTTGGCTGCTCAGGGTGTCGCGGTTGCCGGTCAGCCAGGTCAGGCTGCCCCAGTAGTTGACGGTATGGTCGTTGCGCCAGTTGTAGGCATCGCTGTTGGCTTCGAGGCCCAGCCAGGTGAGATCGCCGGTGCGGGTCTTGTCCAGGGCATCGACGCGCTCGCCAGGGTTGTTCAGGCTGCCGCTGTCGTGGGTGTGATGGGCGCGCAGGCCGACCCAGTGCCCGGGCGTCCACTGGGTGGCGACGTTACCGAAGACATGGGTGCGGTGCTTGTCTTCGGGGGCCAGTTCGGTGAGGTCGGTGCGGTATTCGCTGAAGCGCTGCGCCACGCCCAGGTCGGCCTTGAGCAGGGTGGTGTCGAAGCTCCAGTTCAGCGCCTCGATGTTGGTGTCGCGCCACATGCCGTCGTCGCTGCGCAGGCGCTGGCGACCAAAGCGCAGTTGCTCGCCGGGGTAGGGCGTGAAGCCGCTGTAGCCGACCCAGAACTCGCGCAGGGCCAGGTAGCTCTTGTCCGGCTTGCGGCTGTCGTCGCCGGTGTCCACGGCGGTGCCGTCGTCGTTCTGGCGCAGGGTGTCGGTTTCGATGGTGTCGGTGGCCGTCACGGCCTGGCCCATGGCATAGGCGCTCCAGTTACCGCGCTCGCCGTAGACCCAGGGGCGCAGGTCCAGGCCCAGGCCGTTGACGTCGCCGCCGGGACGGGTGCCCAGGTCGCGGTCGTCTTCGGACTGACCGGTGACTTTGACCTCCAGGCCGAAGTTCTTGGCGGCGGTTTCGGCAGCCAGGGTCGGCAGCGACCACAACAGGGCGAAGCTCAGGCCGATGCCGGCTTTCACGAAGGGGTTGAGCGTCATAGCGAATCCTCGGCGTCTGCGTCGTTCTGGTCGTTGCCGTCCTGCAGGGCGTCCAGGGCCAGGCTGCTGGTGCTGGCCTGGAGCATCCCGGCCCGCGCGGTCTTTTCCTGCTCCAGCAGGCGCTGGGCCTGACTGCGCTGCTCGGCGTCGAGCTGCGGTTCGAGCTGTTGCAGCAGCTCGCTGGACTGCTCAGTGGGGTTGAGCTGGGCGAGCTGGGCGAATACCCAGGCGTTGCCCGGATTGGGACGGATGCCGTGGCCTTCGCTGTACAACTGGGCCAGGGCATAGTCGGCGCTGAGCTGACCGCCACGGGCGGCGCTGAGCAGGTGATCGACCGCCTTCTGCGGTTCCACCTGACCCAGGTAGCCACGGCGGTAGAGCTGGCCGAGGTAGTAATGGGCACTGATTTCGCCGGCATCGGCCGCAGCCTGCAGGTGCTGCTCGGCCTTGTGTGCATCGGCCGGCACCTGCTTGCCTTCGTAGTACAGACGGCCCAGCAGCAGGTCGGCGCGCGGCTGTTCGGCGTCGCGACCTTTGTCGAGGTAGGCCAGCAATTGCTCGGTGTCGCCCAGCTCGGGGAAGTCGTAGAGCAGTTGCGCCAGGCTCACCCAGGACGCGGGGTTGTTCGGGGCGACGGATTCGAGCAGGGCCTGGGCGGTCTTCTCGTCGGTCTGGCCGAGGCTGCGGTCGGCCAGCACCCGGGCGACGCTGTCGACGCGGGTGGCCGGCACCGTGCCACGGGCGTGGGCCGACTTGAGCTGGTCGAGCAGGGCGGCCTGGCGGTCGCTCTGGCCACGCTTCTGGTAGACGGTGGCCAGTTCCACGTAGCAGACGTCGGCGGCGCTGAGCGCGGCCTTGCAGATCTGCTCGACGTCGTCCAGGTGCTGGTCGTAGCTGCCCTGGGTACGGTACAGCAGCACCTGGGCCAGGCCCGCCTCGGGGTTGCCGTCGGCGCGCCACTGGTCGATCTGGCGCTGGGCGTTGATGTCCGGGAAGCTCTGCGGGTATTGCAGGTAGAGCATGGCCAGCGGAATCAGGGTATTGCCCTCGCCTTGCTTGGCGGCGAGCTTGAGCAGGGTTTCGGCTTCTTCGCGCTCGGCCTGGGTGCTGCCGGGCTTGGCCACCAGCAGGCGGCCCAGACGTGCCTGAGCCCGCGGCGAGGTGGCGGCGGCCGCGCGGTAGGTGGCTTCGGCCTGTTCGAGCTGCGCCGGATCGCGGCTGCCGACCTGGATATCGGCCAGCCCCACCTGGGCATCGCTGTAGCCCAGGTCGGCCAGGGCCTTGTAGTTGGCCTGGGCGGTGGCGGTGTCGCCGCGTTTCAGCGCTTCGTTGGCCAGGCGCTGGTCGGGCAGGCCGGCGCAGCCGGCCAGGGCGATGGCGGCGGCCAGGGCACACCAGGCCAGTGGGCGGGCGCTGGGCGCCCGATCGCGGGACGAGCCCGCGCCCACAGCGCTCGTCTCCAGCGCCGTACCGGTGGGAGGCAGCATCGCCGCCACCGAAGAAACACCGTTCAAAGGCTTCATCCCCGGTCCCCTTACAGCCCGCGCGCCACGGCGCGGTCGATCAGCCAGTCCATCGACGGACCACGGTCGCTGTTCACCGAGGCCGGACGCCCGGCCAGCTCTGCGGGCAACGCGCCGTCAGGCTCGATCTGCACGCGGATGTCCGAGGCCAGGTTGTCGGTGTCCAGGCTGCTGCTGCCGACGATCACGCCGGTGCGCACTTGGTCTTCGCCAGCCACCTGGAAGTTGACCCGGGTGCC
This sequence comes from Pseudomonas boreofloridensis, assembly GCF_030580795.1. NCBI lineage: Bacteria > Pseudomonadati > Pseudomonadota > Gammaproteobacteria > Pseudomonadales > Pseudomonadaceae > Pseudomonas > Pseudomonas boreofloridensis. The sequence continues at coordinate 110,400 of NZ_JAUQOQ010000010.1, forward strand.
GGGCTTGACCTCGTCGAACTGGCGATAGCTGAAGCGTGCTTCGACCGTTGGATTGGTGGTGCGCGGGATCAACTGGTACACCGGCTGGCCTTTGCTGGCGTACTGGCCGTCGTCCACCAGTTGCCGCGCGACCACGCAGTCGCAGGGGCTGGTGAGGGTGCCGGAGAGCTGCTTGCCGAACAGCTCCTCGACCTTGGCCGGCTCCAGTTGCGAGTCGTCCAGGTGGCCCTTGAGCAGGTCCAGCATGCTGGTGTTGAAGGTGGCCAGCGGCGCGCCCTTGCCGATCTGCGCGCCGGTCTGCACCAGACCCTGCAAGCTGCCGTCGCGGGGCATGGTGATGGTGGTGGTGGGCACGGCGACCACCCCGGCTTCGGCGTGGCTGACGAAGTACAGGCCGTACAGCGACTTGGCGACGAAGCCGAAGGCGGCGATGCCGACCACGAACACGCCGAGGGTGACGCTGACCGCACGCAGGCGGGCGAAGGGCGACAGGCCGGAGCCGGCGTCCTTCTGCTTGCGCGCCTTGGTGAAGTTGTCGCGCTGCAGGGTACTGAGCACGTCGCCGACGCTGATCAGCTCACCGGACAGGTGGCTGGTGATGATGTGGCGCAGGGTGGCGATGTCGCGCGGTTCCAGGTTCTGGAACTCGGCGCCGATGCGCCCGCTGCTGGTGTCGCTGGAGCGCACCAGCAGCTCGACGTCCATCGCCAGGCCGAGGTTGTCGACCACGAACTGCAGGCGGCCGCGCAGCAGTTCGCCGACCGGCAGGGCGCGCTTGGCATGGAACGACAGGCCGCCGGCGGACAGGTCGTCGACCTTGACCTCCTGCTGCTGGCGCTCGCCGTCGAGGTAGCGCAGCTTGGCGGGAATACGCACGCGAGCGTGCTGGCGCTGGGCCTCGGACTCATGCACGACGTTGACGTTGACAGCGTTATTCATGGCGATTTGTTCCTTTGCATCGATCCGGGTTGGGCTCACACGACCATGAACAGCACAGCGACGAAGATGCTGGCCGCCGAGAAGGTCATGGTCCGCGAGGACCAGGTGTTGAACCATTGTTGAAAGCTGGCGAGGTCACGCTTGAGGGCCGTCGGCTGACGGGTCCAGGACTGCTTGTCGAGGCGGAAGAACACGTAGATCTTCATCAGCGCGCCGACGATCTGGTTGTAATAGAGGATCAGCGGGTAGGCCGGGCCGACGCTGTGGCCCGAGCACAGCAGCATGATGGTGAGGATCAGGCGGGTGATGCCGATCCACAGCAGGTACACCAGCAGGAACTGCAGGCCGAACTTGAAGCTGGCGATCAGCGCCACGGTCAGGCCCAGCAGGCTGGTCCACATCGACACGCGCTGGTCGAACAGCACGATGCTGGTGAACAGCCCCAGGCGCCGCAGGCCCAGGCCCAGGGCGCGGGAGTTCTGCCGCAGGTTGTTGCCGTACCAGCGGTACATCAGCTTGCGGCTGGCCTTGAGGAAGCTCTTTTCCGGCGGGTGTTCGACCGTGTTGATCGCCGCGTCCGGCACGTAGAAGGTGTCGTAGCCCAGGCGCATCAGGCTGAACCAGCTGGACTTGTCGTCGCCGGTGAGGAACTTGAAGCGGCCCAGGCGCCAGTGCATCAGCGAGTCGCTCTCGACGTCGGCGATGAACTCGGGGTTGGTGACCACGCTGGCGCGGAACATCGACATGCGCCCGGTCATGGTCAGCACGCGCTTGCTCAAGGCCATCGAGCACATGTTGATGTGGCGCTGGGCGAAGCGCAGCTTGTGCCACTCGCTCATGATGTAGCCGCCGCGCACTTCGCAGAATTCGTTGGTGGTCAGGCCACCGACGTTGGGGTAGAGCTTGAACCACGGCACGGTCTTGCGCACCACGCCTTCGGCCAGCACGGTGTCGCCGTCGATCACCGCCACCACGGCGTTCTCGTCCGGCAGCGAGCGGGAGATGGCGCGAAAGCCATAGGCCAGGCCGTCACGTTTGCCGGTGCCGGCGATACGCACGAAGTCCAGGGCCACGTGCTCGGGCGGGTTGTACTTGGCCCACAGGCTCTTGACCAGCAACTCGTCGGACTTCTCCACCAGCGAGCAGACCACGGTGGTGGGGTAGCCGCAGTCGATCGCTTCGCGGATCACCGAGCTGTACACCTGGGCGGTGGTCAGCGCATCGATACGAAAGCTGGTGACCATCAGGTACACGTGCGACGGATCGGCGGCCTTGCCCAGCTTCTGCACCTTGCGGCGCAGGTAGGGGTAGACCAGGTACAGGAAGATCATGCCGCGGATGAAATGGGTGGCGCCCATGGAGTAGCGCCAGATGCCGACAGCGCCGACCAGGAAGATGAAGTGCTTCGATTGCGAGTCGAAGATATCGCTGGGCAGGGCCAGGGCGATCAGCATGAGCAGGCTCATGAAGAGCAGCCATCCGGCGCACTGCAGCAGCACTGTCTGGAGCCTTTGCATGTTCAGCATCCGTCGCGAGAAATCGGGAAAAGGCGGGGCCGGGTGGCCCCGCGTCGGGCTGGCTTACCAGCAGATGCCTTCGGTGCGGCTGGCGGTGCTGGTGGGCTTGCTCATAAAACCGACCAGGTCGATCACCTGCTTGCCTGCCGGGGCCTGCTGGGCGAGGGCGCGGAACTGCTCGTCACGGTTGCCCAGGACGATGATGTCGGCGCCGTCGATCACCTGCTGGAAGTCGGCGTTGAGCAGCGAGGACACGTGCGGGATCTTCGACTCGATGTAGTCTTTGTTGGCGCCGTGGACACGGGCGTACTCGACGTTCTGGTCGTAGATGTTCAGCTCGTAGCCCTTGCCGATCAGGCGCTCGGCCAGTTCCACCAGCGGGCTTTCGCGCAGGTCGTCGGTGCCGGCCTTGAAGCTCAGGCCAAGCAGGGCGACCTTGCGCTTGTCATGGCTTTCGATGATGTCGAAGGCGTTCTGCACCTGGGACTCGTTGCTGCGCATCAGCGAATCGAGCAGCGGTGCTTTCACGTCGAGGCTGGCGGCGCGGTAGGTGAGGGCGCGCACGTCCTTGGGCAGGCACGAGCCGCCGAAGGCGAAGCCAGGGCGCATGTAGTACTGCGACAGGTTCAGGGCCTTGTCCTGGCAGACCACGTCCATCACTTCGCGGCCATCGACGCCCACGGCCTTGGCGATGTTGCCGATTTCGTTGGCGAAGGTGACCTTGGTGGCGTGCCAGACGTTGCAGGTGTACTTGATCATCTCGGCCACTTCGATCGGCTTGCGGATGATCGGCGCGTCGAGCTCTTCGTAGATGGCTTGGAGCACGTCGCCGCTGGCGCTGTCCAGTTCGCCGATGACGGTCATCGGTGGCTGGTCGTAGTCCTTGATCGCGGTGCTTTCGCGCAGGAACTCGGGGTTGACCGCCACGCCGAAATCGACGCCCGCCTTCTTGCCGGAGCAGTCTTCCAGGATCGGAATCACCACGTTCTTCACGGTGCCCGGCAGCACGGTGCTGCGCACCACGATGGTGTGGCGGCGGGTGGTGTCGCGCAGCACATAGCCGATCTCGCGGCACACCGATTCGATGTACTCAAGGCCCAGGTCGCCATTTTTCTTGCTGGGGGTGCCGACGCAGATCATCGACACGTCGCTGGCGCGGATCGCTTCGGCGAAGTCAGTGGTGCCACGCAGTCGGCTATTGGCGATGCCCTGTTGCAGCAATTGCTCCAGGCCCGGCTCGACGATGGGCGACTTGCCCTGATTGATCAGGTCGATCTTGGTGGTGGACACGTCCACGCCGATCACTTCATGACCGCGTGCCGACAGGCAACCTGCACAGACGGCACCTACGTAACCCAAACCAAAGATGCTGATACGCATCGTATTCACCTCGTGTGTATATCGCGCCGGTTCTTTCACAGAACCGAGCCGGGTTGATTGACCTGCTCTTGCAGGCGCACGGATCCATGGCGAAGTGACACTTCACCGGGCGCAGGCATGAACGAATCCGGAGCGCATACTGCAGTGCGCTCAAACTTGGCAATTAAATGGCCAGTAATTAAAAGGCGTGCCCTTGAATGCAGCCGTCTTTATTGCAACGCCTTATGCGGTGCGTTGCTGTGCTTGTTCTTTCAAGTGAGTAAATCCTTTGAAATCAACCACTAGGACGAATAGTAAGGGGCGCGTCTCTCCTTCTTGGACCGGCCGCTGGGTATACCCGAAGCGGTAGCCGAAGTTGTCGGGGCCGGCAGTGGAAACCGGCCTTAAGTTAGCTGTAAGTCATCTCTCACGTTGCACGCTGGTGAATCGTTACGGGTGGTATGAGCGGTGCTCGGAAGGTAAGTTCCGGGGTGGGTTCGACGCAGATGAAAGATTTCTAAATATTTTTTCAATGATAAATACTTTCATTCTGATGGCACGGTCCGGTTTCGTCCCGATATATAAAGGGGCAAAACGAGGTGGGATGGTTATATGCCAGCATCGGAAATTTTTTTTCAAAAAAAGTCGGAAATTTACGAGTGGTCGTTCATGAACCTAGGCCACAGACAGGGTTGATGGTTTTTTGGCGACCATTTTTTGGCGTTCCTGGTGTCGAATTTTCGCTGAGCTGACGACGACCACAGACGGCTGCATTTGACCGCCGGGTTTTTGTGGCTTTCGTGACCAGGGATCGAGGCTCATTGTTCGTGACGATACGTGGACCTCCCGCAGGTGACGGGCGTGCAGGTCCAAGGCCTGGAGGCGGGGTGGGTGTGGGTCACCGATTAGCCCCGCCTGGGAGTGGCGGGGCGGTGGGGTCAGGGCTCGGGCTGGTCGCGCAGGAACACCAAATGGTCTGGCCGCGACTGCTCGGCACTGTAGTAGTAGCCCTGGACGTCGAAGCCCTTGAGCTGCTCGGGGTCGGCGATGCGCTCCTGGATCACGAAGCGGCTCATCAGGCCACGGGCTTTCTTGGCGTAGAAACTGATGATCTTGTATTGGCCGTTCTTCAGGTCCTTGAAGTCGACGTGGATCACCCGCGCCTTGAGCGCGTTTTTCTTCACCGCACCGAAGTACTCGTTGCTGGCCAGGTTCAGCAGCAGGTCATCGCCCTGGTCGGCCAGGGCCTGGTTCAACCATTCGCTGATGCGCGTGTCCCAGAAGGCGTAGAGGTCCTTGCCGCGAGCGTTTGCCAGCTTGGTGCCCATCTCCAGGCGATAGGGCTGCATCAGGTCCAGCGGACGCAGCAGCCCGTACAGGCCCGAGAGCATGCGCAGGTGCTGCTGGGCGTAGGCGAAGTCGTCTTCGCTCAGGCTTTCGGCGTCCAGCCCGGTGTACACGTCGCCCTTGAAGGCCAGCAGCGCCTGCTTGGCGTTGCTGGGGGTGAAGTCGGCCGTCCAGCTACCGAAGCGGGCGGCGTTGAGGCCGGCGAGCTTGTCGGACAGGTGCATCAGTTCGGCGATCTGCGCCGGCGAAAAATCGCGCAGTTGCTCAATGAGGATCTGCGCATGATCCAGGTGCTGGGGCAGGGTATGACGCTGGGTGACGGGTGGGGTGTCGTAGTCGAGGGTCTTGGCGGGGGAAATCACCGTCAACATGGGGTCGGCTCCTGGAAAGGTTGGCGTGATTCTACGGGGGCCTGCGCTGGCGCGCCAAACTATGCCTGCCATAGGCACAGACCATCGGCGGCTGTGACGCTATAGTGCGTCAGTTCATTTTGCGGAGACTGCTCGTGCGCATCGCCCTCGCTCTTCTGTTCGCGCTGTTCGCTACGGCGGCGCAGGCCGCCCCGCCGCTGGCGGTCAGTTTCGACCGCAGCCTGTGGCCGGAACAGCTCGACAGCCCGGTCCTGTTCGATGTGGCCTCGCGGGCGCAGATCCTTTCCTTCGCTCAGGTGCTGCATGAAAGCGAGATGCTCGATGAAGGCAGCCTGGCGGCGCGTCTGGGGCTGCGCCAGATCAACCTGTCGGTGGTGCGCGCGGTGCGGGCGCGGATGTGGCAGCGCCTGTGGGAGAACTACCAGCAGGCGCAACTGAGCTGCGAGGAGGATGCGTCGTTCTGCTACGCCGTGGACTCGATGGCGGATCTGCGCACGCGCTCGGCGACCTTCGCCAGCGAGGTGGGCGAGTTCTACCAGGGGTGGGTCGAGCCCAGTCATCGCTTCAACCAGCGCTACCTGGACGAGCAATTGCGCAAGGCCGCGCTGTTTCCGCAGACCAGCAGCGAGGTCGAACGACTCTCCAGCCGCGAGCGCAGCGGCGACGAGCTCAACGATCGGGTGTTCCTGCTGACCTTCGCCGGAGGCCCGGGCCCGGTGGGCAGCAGCAGCGATACACTCGCCGACTACCTGCGCCGGCAGAAGCTGGGCGGCACCTTCTTCGTGCTCGGCAGCCGCGTGCAGCAGCGCCGCGACGCCAGCCAGGGCGCGGATGTGGCGAGCTTGTACGCCGGGCAGTGCGTGGGCATCCAGGGCTGGGAATACCGCTCGCATGCCCAGTGGCAGGATTGGCAGGACTCGCTGCGGCGCAGCCAGGCGCAGGTGCAGGCGCTGATGCCCGAGCAGTATGTCCCCCTGTTTCGACCACCCTATGGCCAGCGCCGCGCCGATGGCGAAGGCTTCATGACCGCGCAGGGGCTACAGGTGTCGTTGTGGGACATCGATGCCCAGGACGACACCGCGCTGGACGCCGAGCAATCGGCCCAGCGCGTGCTGACGCTGATGCTGTTATGGCGCAAGGGTGTGATCCAGTTCCATGACAGCCAGCCCAAGGCCCAGCCTGCGCTCGACTGGCTGCTGCAGCACACGGCGCAGAGCGGTATCGGCTGGGAAGACTGCCACGCCTACGCGACGGCGCGCTGACGGTGGTGCAGGAGAAAAAACGGCTCCATCCCTGACTGTAGTCGTCGTTGCGCATCACGCCAAGGGCGCTTCGTCATTCAGCAAAATAAACTTCATGTGCGCGTAAAAAGTCTTTTTTCCGTCACGCTTTTTGCGGTATGAAGGAGCCAGACAGCCGATTCCTGCAGCACAGGTGGCGTCATCCAGGCCCTCCTTCTGCCAGGTGCGCTCCCCGCCCGTAACGACGCGGATACGGGGAGAACGGCGGTCACTCTGCGGCGCAGTACGCCTGTGCCGTCCTGCTTTCACATAAGGTGACCGAGTATGGATGACCAAGGACGCAACCCTTCCTCCAACAAGCCCATCCTGTATGTCCTCGATACCAACGTCCTGATACACGACCCCAACGCCTTGCTCAACTTCGAGGAGCACCACGTCGCCATCCCGATGACGGTGCTGGAGGAACTCGACAAGCTCAAGACCGGCAAGCAGACCATCGCCGCCGAATGCCGCCAGGCCATCCGCCTGATCGATCAGACCCTGGGCGAGGCCTCGCCCACCGACGTCGAACAGGGCGTGCCGATCCAGCGTGGCAAGAGCGGCCCCAAGGGTTTCCTGTCGATCCTGATGAGTCCGCGCCACGAGCCGTCGCGGCTGCTGCCCGAACACCTGAACGACAACATCATCATCAACCAGTTGCTGGAGCTGCGGGCTCGGCGCGGCGACCTGGACGTGGTGCTGGTGACCAAGGACATCAACATGCGCCTGAAGGCGCGTGCCTGCGGTATCGCCGCCGAGGACTACAGCACCGACCAGTTGGTCGACGACGTGTCGCTGTTGTCCAAGGGCTACCATTCGGTCAGCGGCTCGTTCTGGGACCGCGTGAGCAAGGTCGACACCCGCCAGGAGCGCGGCCGTACCTGGCATCGCGTGCAACTGAGCGAGCCGCTGCCGGCGGTGCACGTGAACGAATTCATCATCGACGAGCAAGGTTTCGTCGGCTGGATCAAAGGGGTGCGCGAAGGCGAATTGCTGCTGCTGGACCTGCACCAGGAACCGTTGCTGCATCAGGAGGCCTGGGGCCTGAAGCCGCGCGACATCCATCAGAGCCTGGCGCTGTTCGCCTTGCTCGACCCGGACATCCACTTGGTCAACCTGACCGGCGCCGCCGGCTCGGGCAAGACCATCCTGGCGCTGGCCGCTGCCATCGAGCAGACCATGGTCAGCAAGCGCTACCGGCGCATCATCGCCACCCGCAGCGTGCAGGGCCTGGACCAGGAGATCGGCTTTCTGCCGGGCACCGAGGCGGAGAAGATGGAGCCTTGGCTGGGCGCCATCACCGACAACCTCGAAGCCTTGCACATGGATGACGAGAGCACCCATGGCAGCGTGGAGTACATCCTCGAGCGCGTGCCGTTGCAGTTCAAGTCGCTGAACTACATTCGCGGGCGCAGCTTCCAGCAGAGCCTGATCCTCATCGATGAATGCCAGAACCTCACCCCGCACCAGATGAAGACCATCATCACCCGTGCCGGCTCCGGCTCGAAAGTGGTATGTCTGGGCAACCTGGCACAGATCGACACCCCCTACCTGTCCGCCACCAGCTCGGGCCTGACCTACCTCACCGAGCGCTTCAAGGACTTCCCCCACGGCGTGCACATCACCCTGCAGGGCGTGCCGCGCTCGGTGCTGGCCGAGTACGCCGAGTCGCATATGTAGCCCCCAACGCCTCAACGCCGGTTCGCCGGCGCTGGGGCGCTTTGCCTGCACATTCGCCCAGTAGCGGTTTACACTCTGCACTCTCTTCACAGGAGCAGAGCAGTGCTGACTCATCTCGATTCCCAGGGGCGCGCCAACATGGTCGACGTCACTGAAAAGGCCGTGACCTCACGTGAGGCCAGCGCCGAGGCGCGGGTGCGCATGTTGCCGGCCACGCTGCGCATGATCGTCGAGGGCGAGCACCCCAAGGGTGATGTGTTCGCCGTGGCGCGCATTGCGGGTATCCAGGCGGCGAAGAAAACCAGCGACCTGATCCCACTGTGCCATCCGCTGATGCTTACCAGCGTCAAGGTGGAGCTGCGCGCCGACGGCGAAGACGCCGTGCACATCCTCGCCCGCTGCAAGCTGGCTGGGCAAACCGGGGTGGAGATGGAGGCGCTGACTGCCGCGAGTGTCGCCGCCCTGACGATCTACGACATGTGCAAGGCCGTCGACAAAGGCATGGTCATCGAGCAGGTGCGCCTGCTGGAGAAGATCGGCGGCAAGAGCGGCCATTACCAGGTGCCTGTGTGATGAAGATCAGGACGTTGTATTTCGCCCGCTACCGCGAGCGGCTCGGGCTCGACGGCGAGTCGCTCGACGGCGATTTCCAGGTGCTCGACGACGTGCGCCAGGCGTTGCTGGCCAAGGGCGGCGCGTACGCGGTGCTGGCCGAGCAGAACCTGATGTGCGCCCGCAACGAGGAATTGTGCCGGCTCGACGAGCCCGTGGAGGAGGGCGACCAGGTGGCCTTTTTCCCACCGGTAACGGGAGGCTGAGCATGGCCATACGGGTTCAGCAGGCCGTCTTCGATGCGGGCTACGAGCTCAATGCCCTGCACGCGGCGAATGTCGGCGTGGGTGCGGTGGTGGGATTCGTTGGCTACGTGCGCGACTTCAATGACGGGCGCGAGGTGGCGGGGATGTTCCTCGAGCACTATCCGGGCATGACCGAGAAGGCGCTGGGCAAGATCGTCGACGAGGCGCAGCAGCGCTGGCCGTTGTTGAAGGTCGAGGTGCTGCATCGCATCGGCGCGCTGGAGCCGGGCGAGCCGATCGTCTTCGTCGGCGTGGCCAGCGCGCACCGGCAGGCGGCGTTCGACGCCTGCAATTTCATCATGGACTACCTCAAGACCCGCGCGCCCTTCTGGAAGAAGGAAACCACCCAGGAGGGGCCGCGCTGGGTGGAAGGCCGCCAGAGCGACCAGGACGCGGCCGAGCGCTGGCAGTAGCCAGGCGCGTCTACACCGACGGGTTGGCGCTCGCCTGGGCCTTGCGCGGCACCGGCGTGAGCAACGCGTCCGGCGGCATCTCGCATTTGATCTTGCGCCCCAGCAGTTCTTCGATCGCCGGCAGTTGGTAGGCGTCGTCCTCGCCGGCGAAGCTGATCGACACCCCGCTGGTGCCTGCACGCCCGGTGCGGCCGATGCGGTGCACGTAGTCGTCCGGGTCTTCCGGCAGGGTGAAGTTGATCACATGGCTGATGCCGTCGATGTGAATGCCGCGTCCGGCCACATCGGTGGCCACCAGCACGGTGACGCGCCCTTCACGGAAGTTCTCCAGGGTGCGGATCCGCTTGTGCTGCGGCACGTCGCCGGACAGTTGCGCGGCGTTGACGCCATCGCGCACCAGGCGCTCCTCGATGCGCCGCACCTCGTCCTTGCGGTTGGCGAAGACCATCACCCGCTGCCAGCCGTTCTGCGTCACCAGGTTGTACAGCAGCTTGTACTTGTCGCTGCCGGCCACGGCATAGACGTGCTGCTCGACGGTTTCGCTGGCCACGTTCTCCGGCTCGATCTCGACGATGGCAGGATCGGTGGTCCACTGCTTGGCCAGGTTCATCACGTCGTCGGTGAAGGTGGCGGAGAACAGCAGGGTCTGACGTTCGCTCTTGGGCGGGGTCTGACGGATGATCTGCCGCACCTGCGGGATGAAGCCCATGTCGAGCATGCGATCGGCCTCGTCCAGCACCATCACCTCGACCATGTCCAGGTGCACTTCGCCGCGTTGCTGGAAGTCCAGCAGGCGCCCAGGCGTGGCCACCAGAATGTCGCAGTGGCGTTTCTCCAGGGCCTTGAGCTGCTTGTCGTACTCCATGCCGCCGACGAAGCTCATCACGTTGAGCCCGCTGTAGCGGGTCAGGGCTTCGGCGTCCTTGGCGATCTGCACCACCAGTTCACGGGTGGGCGCGATGATCAATGCGCGCGGCTCGCCCATGTAGCGTTCCTTGGGCGGCGGCGTCTGTTGCAGTTGCGCAATGATCGAGATGAGGAACGCGGCGGTCTTGCCGGTGCCGGTCTGGGCCCGACCGATGGCGTCCTGGCCGCGCAGGGTGTGGCCCAGCACCTGCGCCTGGATCGGCGTGCAGTAGGGGAAACCCAGGTCGTGGATGGCATGCATCAACGTGTCGGAGAGCTTGAAGTCGTGGAAGCGGGTCTTGCCTTCCTGGGGTTCGACCACGAAATCTTCCGGTTTCCACAGGCTGGCCTGCGGCTTGGGTTTGCGCTCGCGGCGCGGTTTTTCCCGCGGGGTCCGGGCGACCGGTGCAGTGGCCTGAGGCGCTGGCTCCGGCTGAGGGCTGGGCGCGCTGGCGCGCTCGGGCTTGGGCGGGTGAGCGGCAGTGGGCTGCGGCGTTTGGGCTGTCACGGGGGCAGAGGGCGCGACGGCCTGCGGGGCGGCGTCGGCTTTGCCGAATATCTTCTTGAGTGCCTTGAGCACGGTCGTCTCGTCAATTGATTAAGGAATGTACGCCGGGCAGTGTAATGCAAGAACCCCACTCGGCGTAGTGCAATGCGCCCGCGACTACAGGCGCGTGGGAAATCACTGAAGCCGCTGCGCCAGCCAGTCGTGGATGTCGCTCAGTTCTTCCACCAGCACTTCGTGTTCCATGGGGTATTCGTGCCAGCGCGCCGCTACGCCCCAGGTATTGAGGTACTCGAACGCCGTGCGCCCCATGGAGGGAATGACCACCGGATCGTGCACGCCATGCAGGCACAGGGCGGGCGTGCGCTGCTGGCAGGCACTGAGCTGGTGCGTGTCGCTGAAGGTCGGGGCGTAGGTCGACAGGGCGATGACGCCGCCCAGGGCCTCTTGCCACTTTATATACGCGGTGTGCAGCACCACGGCGCCGCCCTGGGAGAAACCGGCCAGGACGATGCGGGCCAGGTCGATGCCCTTGGCCTGTTCGGCTTCGATCAAGTCGATGACCTGCGCGGCGGAGGCGTCCAGTTGCGCTTCGTCGATGGCGCGCGCCGGGCTCATGGCCTTGATGTCGTACCAACTGGGCATGGCATAGCCGCCGTTGATGGTCACCGGGCGGGTTGGCGCCTGGGGCATGATGAAGCGCGTGCTGTGCAGTCGTTCCTGAAGAAATTCGGCCACCGGTAGGAAGTCGTAACGGTCGGCGCCCAGGCCGTGCAACCAGATCACACAGGCATCGGCCGTATTCTGGGGTTCGAGGATCAACGGTTGGGTCATGAATGCTCCGAAAAAGTGCGTGGGAACTCATTGAGTGCGTGAAAAGGCGGCGTGGATGGCGAGGGCCATAACTGCATGTCGCAACGCTGCAACTTTACCCTCTTGACGTCTGCTTAAACGCTTTAGGCGGTCACTGTGGTACGCCCCTTGCTATGTCCATGTCGCTGCACGGGGCGAAACCGGACCGGTAACACCGTCCACTTGCAGGAAAGGCTGTCACAGAACGGCCCGTTGCGCCAATTGACCCGAATAACACGCCAACCAGGGTCGGATGCGCCTCATGAGGGCGCGGTGCAATTCCGGCTCGATACAACAAGAGCATTTGGAGGTTGTTGATGAAGATGTTGAAAACCACGCTGGCAGTCCTGACCGCTGCCGCCGCCTTCGGTGCCGTGAGCACCGCACAGGCCGGGGCCACGCTCGATGCGGTGCAGAAGAAGGGCTTCGTCCAGTGTGGCGTGAGCGACGGCCTCCCGGGCTTCTCCGTCCCTGACGCCCAGGGCAAGATCGTCGGCATCGACGCCGATGTCTGCCGCGCCGTGGCGGCGGCCGTGTTCGGCGATGCCAGCAAGGTCAAGTTCAGCCAGCTCAACGCCAAGGAGCGCTTCACCGCGCTTCAGTCCGGTGAAGTCGATGTGCTGTCGCGCAACACCACCTGGACCAGCTCGCGCGACGCCGGCATGGGCCTGGTGTTCACCGGGGTCACCTACTACGACGGTATCGGCTTCCTGGTCAACAACAAGCTCGGCGTGAAAAGCGCCAAGGAGCTCGACGGCGCTACTATCTGCATCCAGGCCGGCACCACCACCGAACTGAACGTTTCCGACTATTTCCGCGCCAATGGCCTGAAGTACACCCCGATCACCTTCGATACCTCCGACGAGAGCGCCAAGTCGCTCGAGTCCGGGCGTTGCGACGTGCTCACCTCGGACAAGTCGCAGCTCTACGCACAGCGCTCCAAGCTGGCCGCGCCGGGCGACTACGTGGTGCTGCCGGAAACCATTTCCAAGGAGCCCCTCGGCCCGGTAGTGCGCAAGGGTGACGAAGACTGGTTCAGCATCGTGCGCTGGACGCTGTTCGCCATGCTCAACGCCGAGGAAGCCGGTGTGACCTCCAAGAACGTCGAAGCCGAGGCCAAGTCCACCAAGAACCCGGACGTGGCGCGCATGCTCGGCGCCGACGGTGAGTACGGCAAGGACCTCAAGCTGCCCAAGGACTGGGTGGTGCAGATCGTCAAGCAGGTGGGCAACTACGGCGAAGTGTTCGAGAAGAACCTGGGCAAGAGCACGCCGCTGCAGATCGACCGCGGGCTGAACGCCCTGTGGAACAACGGCGGCATCCAGTACGCGCCACCGGTGCGCTGATCGCCGTCACCCGCGACGGCATGTGGCCGTCGCGGGTCGTTCCACTTCCTTGCTTTCGGTGCCTTTCATGAACAATCCAACCGGCGCGCGCAAAGGGCTGTCCCTGAGCGATCCGCGCGTGCGTGCGTGGCTGTTCCAGGTCGTCACGGTCGTGGCCGTGATCGCCCTGGGCTGGTTCCTCATTCACAACACCCAGACCAACATGCAGCACCGGGGGATCACCTCGGGCTTCGATTTCCTCGAGCGCAGTGCCGGCTTCGGCATCGCCCAGCACCTGATCGACTACAACGAGACCGACACCTACGCCCGCGTGCTGTTGGTGGGGTTGCTCAATACCCTGCTGGCCAGTGCCATCGGCATCGTCCTGGCCACCGTGCTCGGCTTCATCATCGGCGTGGCGCGGCTGTCGTCGAACTGGGTGATCGGCAAGCTGGCGGCGGTGTACGTCGAGACCTTCCGCAACATCCCGCCGTTGCTGCAAATCCTGTTCTGGTACTTCGCCGTGTTCACCGCGCTGCCGGGACCGCGCGGCAGCATCAACATCGATGACCTGTTCTTCATCAGCAGCCGCGGTGTGAACATGCCCGGTGCGTCGATGGGCGAAGGCTTCTGGCCGTTCGTGGTGTCCTTGTTGCTGGCGCTGGTGGCAATCGTGGTGATGGTGCGCCAGGCCAACCGGCGTTTCGATGAAACCGGCCAGCCGTTTCACAAATTCTGGGTCGGCCTGCTGCTGTTGGTCGGTATCCCGGGGGTGTGCGTGCTGCTGTTCGGCAACCCGCTGCAGTGGCAGGTGCCGCAGCTCAAAGGGTTCAACTTCACCGGCGGCTGGGTGCTGATTCCCGAGTTCCTGGCGTTGACCCTGGCGTTGTCGATCTACACCGCTGCGTTCATCGCCGAGATCGTTCGCGCCGGCATCCGCTCGGTCAGCCATGGCCAGACCGAGGCGGCGCGCTCGCTTGGGCTGCGCGAAGGACCGACCCTGCGCAAGGTGATCATCCCCCAGGCCATGCGGGTGATCATTCCACCGCTGACCAGCCAGTACCTGAACCTGACCAAGAACTCGTCGCTGGCGGCGGTGATCGGCTACCCCGAGCTGGTGTCGCTGTTCGCCGGTACGGTGCTGAACCAGACCGGCCAGTCGGTGGAGGTGATGGCGATCACCATGGGCGTGTATCTGACCATCAGTATCAGCATCTCGTTGCTGATGAACGGGTACAACAAGCGCATTGCGCTGATCGAACGGTGAGGGCCGGCGCATGACTACCCATTTTTTCAAACCCGACATGCCGCCACCGGTGAAGACCGTCGGCGTGCTCGCCTGGCTGCGGGCCAACCTGTTTTCCAGTTGGGCCAATACCCTGCTGACGCTATTCGCGCTGTACCTGATCTGGCTGATCGTGCCGCCGCTGCTGCACTGGGCGTTCCTCGACGCCAGTTGGACCGGGAGTACCCGTGCCGACTGCAGCGGGCAGGGCGCTTGCTGGGTGTTTATCCAGCAGCGTTTCGGCCAGTTCATGTATGGCTACTACCCCAGCGAGTTGCGCTGGCGGGTGGACTTGAGCGTGTGGCTGGGCGTGATCGGCGCCGCGCCGCTGTTCATCCGGCGTTTTCCGCGAAAACTGCCCTACGGCCTGTGCTACCTGGTGCTGTATCCGATCCTCGCCTACCTGTTGCTGCACGGCGGCAGCTTCGGCCTGAGCAGCGTGCCGACTTCGCAGTGGGGCGGGCTGATGCTGACGCTGGTGATCGCCACCGTGGGCATCGCCGCTGCCTTGCCACTGGGGATTCTGCTGGCGCTGGGCCGGCGCTCGAACATGCCGGTGGTCAAGGCGGTCTCGGTGACCTTCATCGAGTTCTGGCGCGGCATTCCGCTGATTACCGTGCTGTTCATGTCGTCGGTGATGCTGCCGCTGTTCATGCCTGAGGGCACCAGCTTCGACAAACTGCTGCGGGCCATGATCTTCGTCATCCTGTTCGAGTCGGCGTACATCGCCGAAGTGGTGCGTGGCGGCTTGCAGGCCATCCCCAAGGGGCAGTACGAGGCCGCCGCCGCCATGGGCCTGGGCTACTGGCGGGCCATGGGCCTGGTGATCTTGCCCCAGGCCTTGAAGCTGGTGATTCCGGGCATCGTCAACACCTTCATCGCGCTGTTCAAGGACACCAGCCTGGTGATCATCATCGGCCTGTTCGACTTGCTCAACAGCACCCGCCAAGCCACGGCAGACCCTGCCTGGCTGGGTATGGCCACCGAGGGCTACGTGTTCGCCGCCCTGGTTTACTGGATTTTCTGTTTCGCCATGTCGCGCTACTCCATGCACCTGGAGCGCAAGCTGGACACTGGCCACAAGCGTTAGGAGTTTCGAGATGAGTGAAGCGATCAGACACAGCGCCGGCCCCGAAGGCATCATCCAGATGCAGGGCGTGAACAAGTGGTACGGCCAGTTCCATGTGCTCAAGGACATCAACCTCAACGTGCGACAGGGCGAGCGCATCGTCCTGTGCGGCCCGTCGGGCTCGGGCAAGTCCACCACCATCCGCTGCCTCAACCGGCTGGAGGAACACCAGCAGGGGCGCATCGTGGTCGATGGCGTGGAGTTGACCAACGACCTCAAGCAGATCGAGGCGATCCGTCGCGAGGTCGGCATGGTGTTCCAGCACTTCAATCTGTTCCCGCACCTGAGCATTCTGGAGAACTGCACCTTGGCGCCGATGTGGGTGCGCAAGCTGCCACGGCGCAAGGCCGAGGAAATCGCCATGCATTACCTGGAGCGGGTGCGCATTCCCGAGCAGGCGCACAAGTATCCGGGGCAGTTGTCCGGCGG
Source organism: Pseudomonas boreofloridensis (assembly GCF_030580795.1). Lineage (NCBI taxonomy): Bacteria > Pseudomonadati > Pseudomonadota > Gammaproteobacteria > Pseudomonadales > Pseudomonadaceae > Pseudomonas > Pseudomonas boreofloridensis. Next base: position 126,594 of record NZ_JAUQOQ010000010.1, read on the forward strand.
TCAGCAGCAGCGGGTGGCCATCGCCCGCGCGCTGTGCATGAAACCCAAGATCATGCTGTTCGACGAGCCGACGTCGGCGCTGGATCCGGAAATGGTCAAGGAGGTGCTCGACACCATGGTCGGACTGGCCGAAGACGGCATGACCATGCTCTGCGTGACCCACGAGATGGGCTTCGCCCGCACCGTGGCGAATCGGGTGATCTTCATGGACAAGGGCGAGATCGTCGAGCAGGCCGCGCCGGACGACTTCTTCGACCGCCCGCGCAGCGACCGCACCAAGCTGTTCCTGAGCCAGATCCTGCACTGATGAAGCGGGGCTTTCCAGAAGCGGCTTGCCCGCTTCTGGAGGCGTGGGGTTGGCTTACTTCTCTTCCTGCTTGGCCACCGGCGCTGGTGGCGGGCGCAGGCCCACTTCGGCGATCAGCTTGAGCTGCTTGCCATTGCGCATCACCTCGATGCTGATCTTTTCGTTCGGCTTGATCCGCGCCACCTGGTTCATCGACTTGCGGCCATCACCGGCCGGCTCGCCGTTGATGCTCAGGATCACATCACCCAGTTGCAGGCCCGCGCGCTGGGCCGGACCGTCACGGAAGATGCCGGCCACGACGATGCCGGGACGACCCTGCATGCCGAACGACTCGGCCAGTTCCTGCGACAACGGCTGCACTTCGATGCCCAGCCAGCCGCGAATCACCTGGCCGTGCTCGACGATCGACTTCATGACCTCCAACGCCAGCTTGGCCGGGATGGCGAAGCCAATGCCTTGGGAGCCGCCGGATTTGGAGAAGATCGCGGTGTTGATGCCGATCAGGTTGCCGTCGGCATCGACCAGCGCACCGCCGGAGTTGCCCGGGTTGATGGCCGCGTCGGTCTGGATGAAGTCTTCGTAGTTGTTCAGCCCCAGTTGGTTGCGGCCCGTGGCGCTGATGATGCCCATGGTTACGGTCTGGCCGACGCCGAAGGGGTTGCCGATGGCCAGGCAGACATCGCCGATGTGCACGTTGTCGGAGCGGCCGATGGTGATGGCCGGCAGGTCTTTGAGATCGATCTTCAGCACCGCCAGGTCGGTTTCCGGGTCGCTGCCGATCACCCGCGCCAGGGTTTCGCGGCCGTCCTTGAGCGCCACCACGATCTGGTCCGCGCCGCTGGTGACGTGGTTGTTGGTCAGCAGGTAGCCTTCGCGGCTCATGATCACCGCCGAGCCCAGGCTCGACTCCCAGCGCCGTTGCTTGGGCAGGTTATCGCCGAAGAAGCGGCGGAATTGCGGGTCTTCGAACAGCGGGTGAGCGTTCTTGTTCACCGCTTTGGTGGTGTACAGGTTGGCCACGGCTGGGGCAGCGACGGTGACGGCGTCGGCATAGCTGACCGGGCCCTGCACGATCCGCGAAGTCTGCGGCGCCTGCTGCAGGTTGACGTCCTGGCTGGGCAGGCCGACCCATTCCGGGAACCGCTGGATGATCAGTGCGGCGATCAGCACGCCAGTGAGCAGGGGCCAGCCAAAGTAACGCAGAGCCTTGAACATCGAAAAAATCCTGGAGTGGGGCGGGGGCCTGAACGCGAACGCGCGCGATGATACACCTGTAGGCGCGGCTTTGCCCGCGCCGCAGGCTCCGGTTTCCCCGGCTACCGCGACAGCCCATAATGGCGGCCAGTATACGAGGCCTGGCGCCCGTTGAAGCAGCGAATTACGAGGAGATATGTGGATGGCCGTCGCCCTGAGCACCCTGGTCGAGGAAGCCGAGCGCTACCTTGGCAGCGCCAAGATCCAGGATTACTGCCCCAATGGCTTGCAGGTCGAAGGGCGTGCGCAGGTCAGGCGCATCGTCACCGGCGTAACCGCCAGCCAGGCCTTGCTCGACGCGGCGGTCGAGGCCGACGCCGACCTGGTGCTGGTACACCACGGTTATTTCTGGAAGGGCGAAAGCCCGTGCATCACTGGTATCAAGCAGCGCCGCATCAAGACCCTGCTCAAGCACGACATCAGCCTGCTGGCGTTCCACCTGCCGCTGGACGTGCACCCGGAAGTCGGCAACAACGTGCAGTTGGCACGCCAGCTCGACATCACCGTCGAAGGCCCGCTCGATCCGGACAACCCACGGGTGATCGGCCTGATCGGTTCGCTGGCCGAGCCCATGGCCGCCAGCGATGTCGCCCGTCGCGTGCATGAGGCGCTGGGCCGTGAGCCGTTATTGATCGAGGGCCCGGGCCTGGTTCGCCGGGTGGGCTGGTGCACCGGCGGCGGGCAGGGCTACATCGATGCTGCCATCGCTGCCGGTGTGGACCTGTTCATCAGTGGCGAGGCGTCCGAGCAGACCTTCCACAGTGCCCGTGAGAACGGCGTCAGCTTCATCGCCGCCGGGCATCACGCCACCGAGCGCTATGGCGTGCAGGCGCTGGGCGACTATCTGGCCAGGCGCTTCGCCCTCGAACACCTGTTCATCGACTGCCCCAATCCGATTTGAATGCCGCAGGCGAGGGCCAAACCGGCAGTCATATCATTAGACCGTTTCGATCTAGCTGACCGCCTAAATAGAATCAGACGCTGTGATAAAGTGCTCCGCTCGAACACGGCCCGCTGGCCGTCCATAAGATCGTTTTTCGTGAGTAGCCATGGTCGACAAACTGACGCACTTGAAACAGCTGGAGGCGGAAAGCATCCACATCATTCGCGAGGTGGCCGCCGAGTTCGACAATCCGGTGATGCTGTACTCGATCGGCAAGGACTCCGCCGTGATGCTGCACCTGGCGCGCAAGGCCTTCTTCCCGGGCAAGCTGCCGTTTCCGGTGATGCACGTCGACACCCGCTGGAAATTCCAGGAGATGTACCGCTTCCGCGACAAGATGGTCGAGGAAATGGGCCTGGAGCTGATCACCCACGTCAACCCCGAGGGTGTGGCGCAGGGCATCAACCCCTTCACCCACGGCAGTGCCAAGCACACCGACATCATGAAGACCCAGGGCCTCAAGCAGGCGCTGGACAAGCATGGCTTCGACGCCGCCTTCGGCGGTGCGCGCCGCGACGAAGAGAAGTCGCGGGCCAAGGAGCGCGTGTATTCGTTCCGCGACAGCAAGCACCGCTGGGACCCGAAGAATCAGCGTCCGGAGCTGTGGAACGTCTACAACGGTAAGGTCAACAAGGGCGAGTCGATCCGCGTCTTCCCATTGTCGAACTGGACCGAGCTGGACATCTGGCAGTACATCTACCTCGAAGGCATCCCGATCGTGCCGCTGTACTTCGCCGCCGAGCGCGAAGTCATCGAGAAGAACGGCACCCTGATCATGATCGACGACGAGCGCATTCTCGAGCATCTGACCGATGAAGAGAAAGCCCGCATCGTCAAGAAGAAGGTGCGTTTCCGAACCCTGGGCTGCTACCCACTGACAGGTGCTGTCGAGTCGGAAGCCGAGACGCTCACCGACATCATTCAGGAAATGCTCCTGACGCGCACTTCCGAACGCCAGGGCCGTGTCATCGACCACGATGGCGCAGGTTCCATGGAAGACAAGAAACGCCAAGGGTATTTCTAAGCTTCAAGTTACAAGCGGCAAGCTGCAAGACAGAAGCTGAACGCGTAGCGTTTGAGACTTGTGGATTGCCGCCGTATTGCGGGCGGCTCGGAGTGCTCGTAATGGATTTTGAGAAGCTGGCAGTTTGGCAACGAAGTAAGCGTTTGGCCATTGAGTTGTACCGGATACTGGCTGGGTGTCGTGATTATGGATTCAAGGATCAGGTCACGCGGTCAGCACTTTCCATCCCGTCCAATATTGCCGAGGGCATGGAGCGGCGCGGGAGCAGAGAGAAGGTTTGGTATCTCAGCGTTGCGAAAGCGTCCTGCGGGGAGTTGCGTACACAGCTGATGATCGGTGGTGAGATAGGTTACATCGACGCTGGGCTGGCTAGCGGCTGGATTAATGAAACCCGCGAGCTCTCCAGAATGCTGAGTGGGTTGATCAACAGAATGTCTAACTAGTTGTACGCCGACAGGCTTGCCGCTTGACGCTTACAGCTTGGAGCTCGAATGAAATGAGTCACCAATCCGAATTGATCAGCGAGGATATCCTCGCCTACCTGGCTCAGCACGAGCGCAAAGAACTGCTGCGTTTCCTCACCTGCGGCAACGTCGACGACGGCAAGAGCACCCTGATCGGGCGCCTGCTGCACGATTCGAAGATGATCTACGAGGACCACCTCGAGGCCATCACCCGTGACTCGAAGAAGTCCGGCACCACCGGCGAGGAAGTCGATCTGGCGCTGCTGGTCGATGGCCTGCAGGCCGAGCGCGAGCAGGGCATCACCATTGATGTCGCCTACCGCTACTTCTCGACTGCCAAGCGCAAGTTCATCATCGCCGACACCCCCGGCCATGAGCAGTACACCCGCAACATGGCCACCGGTGCGTCCACCTGCGACCTGGCGATCATCCTCGTCGATGCCCGCTATGGCGTGCAGACCCAGACCCGCCGCCACAGCTACATTGCCTCGCTGCTGGGCATCAAGCACATCGTGGTCGCGGTCAACAAGATGGACCTCAAGGGCTTCGACGAGCAGGTCTTCGAGTCGATCAAGGCCGATTACCTGGCGTTCGCCGAAGCCATCGACCTGAAGCCGAGCAGCCTGCACTTCGTGCCCATGTCGGCGCTCAAGGGCGACAACGTGGTCAACCGCAGCGAGCGTTCGCCGTGGTACACCGGCCCTGCGCTGATGGAAATCCTCGAAACCGTGGAAGTGGCGGCCGACCGCAATGTCACCGACCTGCGCTTCCCAGTGCAGTACGTCAACCGTCCGAACCTGAACTTCCGTGGCTTCGCCGGCACCCTGGCCAGTGGCGTGGTGCACAAGGGCGACGAGATCGTGGTGCTGCCGTCGGGCAAGAGCAGCCGGGTCAAGTCCATCGTCACCTACGAAGGTGAGCTGGAGAACGCCGGGCCTGGCCAGGCCGTGACCCTGACCATGGAAGACGAGATCGACATCTCCCGTGGCGACTTGCTGGTGCATGCCGACAACGTGCCGCAGGTGGCCGACCAGTTCGACGCCATGCTGGTGTGGATGGCCGAAGAGCCGATGCTGCCGGGCAAGAAGTACGACATCAAGCGCGCCACCAGCTATGTGCCGGGCTCGATCGCCAGCATCGCCCACAAGGTCGATGTGAACACGTTGGAGAAGGGCGCCGCCAGCGCGCTGCAACTGAACGAGATCGGCCGGGTCAAGGTGTCGCTGGACGCTGCCATCGCCCTCGACGGCTACGACAGCAATCGCACCACCGGGGCGTTCATCGTCATCGACCGCCTGACCAACGGCACCGTCGGTGCCGGCATGATCATCGCCGAGCCTGTACTGCCACATGGCGGCGCCGGTCAGCACGGCAAGGCCGCGCATGTCTCGACCGAGGAGCGCGCCCTGCGCTTCGGCCAGCAGCCGGCGACCGTGCTGTTCAGCGGCTTGTCCGGCGCCGGCAAGAGCACGCTGGCCTATGCCGTGGAGCGCAAGCTGTTCGACATGGGCCGCGCGGTGTATGTGCTCGACGGGCAGAACCTGCGCCATGACCTGAACAAGGGCTTGCCGCAGGATCGCGCCGGGCGTACCGAGAACTGGCGCCGTGCCGCCCATGTGGCGCGCCAGTTCAACGAAGCCGGTCTGCTGACCCTGGCAGCGTTCGTCGCCCCGGATGCCGAAGGCCGTGAGCAGGCCAAGGCGTTGATCGGCAAGGAACGCCTGGTCACCGTCTACGTGCAGGCCTCGCCGCTGGTCTGCCGCGAGCGCGACCCGCAGGGGCTGTATGCTGCCGGTGGCGACAACATCCCGGGCGAGAGCTTCCCGTTCGATGTGCCGCTGGATGCGGATTTGGTGATCGATACCCAGGGCACCAGCGTCGAGGACGGCGTGAAGCAGGTGCTTGAGGTGCTGCGCCAGCGCGGCGCTATTTAAGGCTGCGCTAGGACGCGGACTCCAGGTTCCGCGCCAGTTGGGTGATTGGCCGACAGTCACGGGGTTGCGCAGCAGCCCGGTGCTGTCGGCCAAGTCTTTACTGAATCCATAAGGGCCGCCGATTCGACTCCCGAGCGCTTGACTCAAGTCGCACGTGCCCAAAGCGGCAGAACACTGGCCGACGGTTGAGCGGGTTTATAGCGGTCGCTCCGCCACCGGAATCACCCGCCGCTGCTTCACCGCCTTGTACGAAAAACTCGAGTAGATCTCCTTCACCCCCGGCAGCGTCTGCAGCACTTCGCGGGCGAATTCGCCGAACGATTCAAGATCGTGGGCCAGGATTTCCAGCAGGAAGTCATAGCGTCCGGACACGTTGTGACAGGCGACGATCTGCGGAATCTCCATCAGCCGTTGCTCGAACACTCGAGCGGCTTCTTTGTTGTGCGACTCCATCATGATGCTGACGAAGGCCGTAACGCCGTAGCCCAGGGCTTTGGGTGACAGCGTGGCCTGGTAGCCCGTGATGTAGCCGGCTTCTTCCAGCAGCTTGACCCGCCGCCAGCAGGGTGAGGTGGTCAGCGACACCTGGTCGGCGAGCTCGGCCACGGTCAGGCGAGCGTTGTTCTGCAGCGCGTTCAGAAGAGCGCGGTCGGTGCGGTCCAGAGGCGTTGGCATGTTATGCCCTTTGTTCGTTCTATTGAGTGTTTCCATTCCAGAAATTCGTTCAGCGGCGGGACAGTTTGGAATAGTTTCGCCTGTCACCGGGCATAAGCTTAGAACAAACAACAACGAGGCCGATGCCATGCGCGCCGCCAGCCACAAGCCAGGATTTTCCACCCGCGCCATTCACCTGGGTTACGACCCTCAGTCCCACGGCGGCGCCTTGGTGCCGCCGGTTTATCAAACTGCCACCTACGCCTTCGCAAGCGTCGAATATGGCGCGGCCTGTTTCGCCGGCGAACTGGCCGGGCACGTCTACAGCCGTATTTCCAACCCGACCCTGGCGTTGCTGGAGCAACGCATGGCCTCGCTGGAGGGGGCCGAGGCCGGGCTGGCGCTGGCCTCGGGTATGGGCGCCATCACCTCGACCCTGTGGACCTTGTTGCGCCCTGGCGATGAGCTGATCGTCGGCGAGACCCTCTATGGTTGCACCTTCGCCTTCTTGCACCACGGCATCGGCGAGTTCGGCGTGAAGATCCGTCACGTCGACTTGAACGACCTCGCCGCCCTCGAAGCGGCGATCACCCCGCAGACGCGCATGATCTATTTCGAGACCCCGGCGAACCCTAACATGCACCTGGTCGACATCCCCGCAGTGGTCGGCGTGGCCCGCCGGCATGAGCTACTGGTGACGGTCGACAACACCTACTGCACGCCTTATCTGCAACGGCCACTGGAGCTGGGGGCGGATTTGGTGGTGCACTCGGCCACCAAGTACCTCAGCGGTCACGGCGATCTCACGGCCGGGATGGTGTTAGGGCGCCGGGCACTGATCGAGCGCATTCGCTTGCAAGGCCTCAAGGACATGACCGGCGCGGTGCTCTCGGCGCAGGACGCTGCATTGCTCATGCGCGGCCTCAAGACCCTGGCGCTGCGCATGGAGCGTCACTGCAGCAACGCGTTGCGCGTCGCGCAGTTCCTCGAGCGCCAGGCGCAGATCGAGGTGATTCGCTACCCTGGCCTGTCGAGTTTTCCCCAGTTCGGTTTGGCCCAGCGACAGATGCGCCTGCCCGGCGGCATGATCGCGTTCGAACTCAAGGGCGGGCAGCAGGCCGGGCGACGGTTCATGAACGCGCTGCAGGTGTTCAGCCGGGCCGTGAGCCTGGGCGATGCCGAGTCGCTGGCCCAGCATCCGGCGAGCATGACCCATTCCAGCTATACCGCCCAGGAGCGGGCCGAACACGGCATTTCCGAAGGGCTGGTGCGGCTGTCGGTAGGGCTTGAGGACATCGAAGACTTGCTGGCCGACCTGGGTCAGGCGTTACGGGCGAGTGTCTGAAACGCCGTTCCTCACCTTCGTCGAGACATGAAAAAGGCCGCTGCAAGCGGCCTGGTTCGAGTTTCAGCGCTTCAGGCCGTAGCTCTCGTCCAGCATACCGGGCGAATTCGGGGCTTTCGGCGCGTAGTCCAGCGGCACCTCGGCAGAGTCCTTCGGTGGCGTGAGGCGATCACGCGGGCCGTGGGCGGCATCGGGGTGCAGCGAGGCCAGCAGACGTTGACGCGTCAGTTCGTCCAGGGCCAGGCGATTGGCGCCGTCGGCCAGATGTTCCTGCACGTCCTGGTAGCTTTGGGTGAGTTTACGCACCAGCGAAGCGGTGCTGTTGAAGTGGGTGACCACTTCGTTCTGGTAATTGTCGAAACGCTGCTGGATATCGTCCAACTGGCGTTGCGTGCTGCTGGGAGCCGCATTGGGAAGCAGGCGGGCCAGGGCGAAACCGACGACGACACCAACGACCAGTGCCACGGTCGGCAGCAACCAAACAAGGAGCGAGTGTTCCACGAGTCCTTCCTCTATAAACGGCTTTGCTTTACGTTAACGGCTCAGACCTGCGCTGTATACCGCGAGCGATCGCAAATCAGAACAGAATTCCCCTCCTAGACGAATTGACCTTTGCCAAGGTCACGGAGTAGTGCCTTGCTTGTCCGCGAAACCCCCTTGTTCATCGATGGCCCCTGCGGTCCTCTGGAGGCGCTGTACCTGGATGTGGCCGACGCCCGTGGCGCGGTGCTTATCTGCCACCCCAACCCAGTCCAGGGTGGCACCATGCTCAACAAGGTGGTCTCGACCCTGCAACGTACCGCCCGTGACGCCGGCTACGTCACCTTGCGCTTCAACTACCGGGGCGTCGGCCAGAGCGCTGGCAGCCACGACATGGGCGCCGGCGAAGTGGCCGATGCCGAAGCAGCAGCGGCCTGGCTGCGCGAGCGCCATCCTGGCCTGCCGCTAGTGCTGATGGGGTTCTCCTTCGGTGGCTTCGTCGCGGCCAGCCTGGCCGGTCGCCTGGAGGCGGCTGGCGTGGAGTTGGCGCACCTGTTCATGGTCGCCCCGGCGGTGATGCGCCTGACCGAGCAGTTCCCGTTGGCGCAGCGCTGCACGCTGACGGTGATCCAGCCTGACACCGACGAGGTGGTCGAGCCTCGGTTGGTCTATGAATGGTCCGACGCGCTGACGCGCCCCTATGAGCTGCTGAAAGTGGCAGAATGCGGACACTTCTTCCATGGCAAGCTGACCGATCTGAAGGATCTGCTGCTGCCGCGTCTTTCGAACTGAGCCAAGCCTGAACAAGCGATCTCCCATGACCACGCGCATTCTCACCGGTATCACCACCACCGGCACCCCGCATCTGGGCAACTACGCCGGCGCCATCCGCCCGGCGATCCTTGCCAGCCAGCAGCCCGGTGCCGACTCGTTCTACTTCCTGGCCGACTACCACGCCCTGATCAAGTGTGACGATCCACTGCGCATCCAGCGCTCGCGCCTGGAAATCGCCGCCACCTGGCTGGCCGGCGGCCTGGATCCGAACAAGGTCACCTTCTACCGCCAGTCCGACATCCCGGAAATTCCCGAGCTCACCTGGCTGCTGACCTGCGTTGCCGCCAAGGGCCTGCTCAACCGCGCCCACGCCTACAAGGCGTCGGTGGACAAGAATCTGGAAACCGGCGAAGACCCGGATGCCGGTGTGTCGATGGGCCTGTACAGCTACCCCGTACTGATGGCCGCCGACATCCTCATGTTCAACGCGCACAAGGTCCCGGTCGGCCGTGACCAGATCCAGCACGTGGAAATGGCCCGCGACATCGGCCAGCGTTTCAACCACCTGTTCGGCCAGGGCAAGGAGTTCTTCGTCATGCCCGAGGCGCTGATCGAGGAAAGCGTGGCCACGCTGCCGGGCCTGGATGGGCGCAAGATGTCCAAGAGCTACGACAACACCATCCCGTTGTTCACCAGCGCCAAGGACATGAAGGACGCCATCTCGCGGATCGTCACCGATTCGCGCGCCCCGGGCGAGGCCAAGGATCCGGACAACGCGCACCTGTTCACCCTGTACCAGGCCTTCGCCAGCGTGGACCAGGCAGGCGAGTTCCGCGAAGAGCTGCTGCAAGGCCTGGGCTGGGGCGAAGCGAAACAGCGTCTGTTCCAACTGCTCGATGGCCAACTGGCCGAGAAGCGCGAGCACTATCATCAGCTCATCGCGCGCCCCGCCGATCTCGAAGACATCCTCCTGGCGGGCGCTGCCAAAGCCCGCAAGATCGCCACGCCGTTCCTCGAGCAACTTCGCGAATCGGTCGGCCTGCGTTCGTTCCGCAGCAGCGTTCAGGCCAGTGCCGAAGGCAAGAAAAAGGCGGTCAAAAGTGCGCGCTTCGTTAGCTTCCGCGACGAAGACGGCAGCTTCCGCTTCCGCCTGCTGGCCGCCGACGGTGAGCAGTTGCTGCTGTCCAAGCGCTTCGCCGACGGCAAGAGCGCGGGTGCGGTGAGCAAGCAACTGCAGCAGGGCGGCGACGCTGATGTGCGGGTCGAGGGCCTGGGCTTCTCGCTGTGGCTGGCGGAGGAGCAGGTGGCCGAAGGGCCGCAGGCGGTCGATGAGCAAAGCCGCGACGCTGCTGTACAACGTCTGCGCGAGGCGCTTGCGCCACAGGCCGACTGAGTCAGCCTGACCGGGTCAACCTGACCGGATCAATCCGCCGCAACGCCAATTGCCATTATGCGGGCCGCTCGCTACAGTGACGGCCCGTTTTTTGTTGCCTCGCTAACGAAATCATGACGCCCCTAGAACGATACCAAGCAGATCTCAAACGCCCCGACTTCTTCCATGACGCGGCGCAGGAAACGGCGGTGCGTCATTTGCAGCGCCTGTACGACGACCTGATCGCCGCGCAGAACAACAAGCCAGGTATGCTCGGCAAGCTGTTCGGCAAGAAGGAGCAGACGCCGGTCAAAGGCCTTTATTTCTGGGGCGGGGTAGGGCGGGGCAAGACCTACCTGGTCGACACCTTCTTCGAGGCGCTGCCGTTCAAGGAGAAGATGCGTACCCACTTCCACCGCTTCATGAAGCGCGTGCACGAGGAAATGAAGACCCTCAAGGGTGAGAAGAATCCGCTGACGATCATCGCCAAGCGCTTCTCCCAGGAAGCGCGGGTCATCTGCTTCGACGAGTTCTTCGTCTCCGATATCACCGATGCCATGATTCTCGGCACCTTGATGGAGGAGTTGTTCAAGAACGGCGTGTCGTTGGTGGCCACCTCCAACATCGTGCCGGACGGCCTGTACAAAGATGGCCTGCAGCGCGCGCGCTTCCTGCCGGCCATCGCCATGATCAAGCAGTACACCGAGGTGGTGAACGTCGACAGTGGCGTGGACTATCGCTTACGTCACCTGGAGCAAGCCGAGCTGTTCCATTTCCCGCTCAACGAGGCCGCCGAGCAGAGCATGCGCGCCAGCTTCAAGGCGCTGACGCCGGAGTGCACCCAGGCCGTCGAGAACGATGTGCTGGTGATCGAGAACCGTGAGATCCATGCCTTGCGCACCTGCGACGATGTCGCCTGGTTCGACTTCCGCGCGCTGTGCGACGGCCCGCGCAGCCAGAACGACTACATCGAGTTGGGCAAGATCTTTCACGCCGTGCTGCTGAGTAACGTCGAGCAGATGGGCGTCACCACCGACGACATCGCCCGGCGTTTCATCAACATGGTCGACGAGTTCTACGACCGCAACGTCAAGCTGATCATCTCGGCCGAGGTCGAGCTCAAAGACCTCTACACCGGCGGTCGCCTGAGCTTCGAATTTCAGCGCACCCTCAGCCGCCTGCTGGAAATGCAGTCCCACGAATTCCTGTCGCGCGCACACAAGCCCTAGCGGGCAGCGGCAAGCGGCAAGCTGTAAGAAAAAGCCAGAGCAGAATGCGATCCGCTCTGGCTTTTTCTTGTAGCTTGAAGCTCACAGCTTGCCGCTGCAGGAGGCCTAGGCCTCCTGCATGAATTGCTGGCGATACTGGTTGGGGGACAGTTCGGTGTGCTGGCGGAAGAGACGGGCGAAGAAGCTGGCGTCGTCGTAGCCGACTTCGTAACTGATGGTCTTGATGCTCTTGCGGGTGCTGGAGAGCAGGCCCTTGGCCGTTTCGATGCGCAGGCGCTGCAGGTAGTGCAGCGGTTTGTCGCCAGTGGCGCCCTGGAAGCGGCGCATGAAGTTGCGAATGCTCATGCCATGATTGCGCGCCACGTCCTCGAAGCGGAACTTGTCGGCGAAGTGCTCCTCCAGCCAGTGCTGGACCTGCAGGATGATCAGGTCCTGGTGCAGCTTCTGGCCACCAAAGCCCATGCGTCCTGGGGTGTAGTTGCGCTGCACCTCGTAGAGGATGTCGCGGGCCACGGCGCGCGCCACGTTCGCTCCGCAGAAACGCTCGATCAGGTAGATGTACAGATCGCAGGCCGAGGTGGTGCCCCCTGCGCAGTACAGGTTGTCGGCGTCGGTCAGGTGCTTGTCCTGGTTCAGGCGAATGTTCGGGAAACGCTCGGCGAAGCTGTTGAAGAAGCGCCAGTAGGTGGTCGCCTCCTTGCCGTCGAGCAGACCGGATTCGGCGAGCCAGAGCACGCCACTGGCTTCACCGCAGAGCACGGCGCCGCGGGCATGCTGCTCGCGCAGCCAGGGCAGCACTTGGGGATAGCGGGCGAGCAGGATGTCGAAGTCTTCCCAGAAGGCCGGAAGGATGATCACGTCGGCGTCACCCAGTGCCCCGTCCACGGGCAACTGAACATCACTGAAGCTGTTGACGGGCTGGCCGTCGGGGCTTACCAGGTGAATCTCGAACATCGACTGCAGGCCCAGGCCCAGCTGTTTGCTGTAGCGCAGGCTGGCCAGGTGGAAGAAGTCCTTGGCCTGCATCAGTGTCGATGCGAAGACTTTATCGATTGCCAGGATGCTGACGCGCCGCAATGACGCGGAGGGTTGGGTAAACATCATCGTCGTTGTTCTTATAGGGGAAAGTGGACAATCACCGGCTGGATCGTCTTATGTTTTCCGGTTGGCTGCAAGCTTTAAGCGGCAAGCTGCAAGCTGCAAGCTGCAAGCTGCAAGATGAAAGCGATAGTCCAGACACCCACGTCCTGCTTTTTCTTGCCGCTTGCCGCTTTCAGCTTGCCGCTTCCTCAAGGTGCGGGGTTGGGCTGCTGCTGGTGCAGGGCTTCGATCGCTGCCAGGAGTTCGTCGCTCAACACCAAGTCGGCGCTGGCGAGGTTGCTTTGCAGTTGCTTCAGGTCGGTGGCGCCGATGATGTTGCTGGTGACGAAGGGCTGGCCGGTGACGAAGGCCAGGGCCATCTGTGCGGGGTCCAGGCCGTGCTCGCGGGCCAGTTGCACGTAGCGGCTGCAGGCGGCCACGGTCTGCGGGTTGGAGTAGCGGGCGAAGCGGCTAAAGAGGGTCAGGCGGGCGTTCTCGGGGCGGGCGCCGTCCTCGTACTTGCCCGTCAGCATGCCGAAAGCCAGCGGCGAGTAGGCCAGCAGGCCGCATTGCTCGCGGATCGCCACTTCCGCCAGGCCCACCTCGAAGCTGCGGTTGAGCAGGTTGTAGGGGTTCTGGATCGATACCGCCCGTGGCCAGCCGCGGGTCTCGGCCAGGTGCAGGAACTTCAGGGTGCCCCAGGGCGTTTCGTTGGACAGGCCGATATGGCGGATCTTGCCAGCGCGCACCTGTTCGTCGAGCACCTCCAGAGTTTCCTCCAGCGGGGTGAACAGGTCATTGGGCTGGTGCTGGTAGCCCAGCTTGCCGAAGAAGTTGGTGGAGCGCTCTGGCCAATGCAATTGGTAGAGGTCGATGCGATCGGTCTGCAGGCGTTCGAGGCTGGCATCCAGCGCCGCGACGATGTGCTGGCGGTTGTGCTTGAGCTGGCCGTCGCGGATATGGCTGATGCCGTTGCCAGGACCGGCCACCTTGCTGGCGAGGATCCAGTCGTCACGGTCGCCGTTGGCGCGGAACCAGTTACCGATGATGCGCTCGGTGGCGGCGTAGGTTTCCGGGCGCGGCGGCACCGGATACATCTCGGCGGTGTCGATGAAGTTGATGCCGGCGGCCTTGGCCAGGCCGATCTGGGCGAAGGCCTCGTCCTGGACGTTCTGCTCGCCCCAGGTCATGGTGCCCAGGCACAGGGCGCTGACGTCGAGGTCGGTACGGCCGAGCTTGCGGTAATGCATGGGGAAGGCTCTCTGCAGTTGAAATAAGCCATCAAAGCAGGTTGATATTCTCAGCGCAATCTGGATAATGACGACCCTCTCCGTGTGGCGGAAGTGATGCACCACCATGCAGGAGGAACCTTTGTCGAACATTGGACGCGCCGACCCGAGCCCCCACTTAGCGCCCAATGCGAGGCTGCGCGCTTGCCCTTGGCAAGCTGTGCACTATCCAGTAAGATTCGCCGTCTATTTTTCGCTGGGCGGCCTCTGAGGCTTTAGAGAATGAAAACTTTTACTGCTAAACCGGAAACAGTAAAGCGCGACTGGTACGTAGTTGACGCCGCTGGTCAGACCCTGGGTCGTCTGGCTACCGAAATCGCTCGTCGTCTGCGTGGCAAGCACAAGGCAGAGTACACTCCTCACGTTGACACCGGCGACTACATCGTCGTCATCAACGCCGAGCAGGTTCGTGTCACTGGTGCCAAGTCTTCGGACAAGATGTACTACTCCCACTCCGGCTTCCCGGGCGGCATCAAGGAAATCAGCTTCGAGAAGCTGATCGACAAGGCCCCTGAGCGTGTCATCGAGACCGCGGTCAAAGGCATGCTGCCGAAGAACCCGCTGGGTCGCGACATGTACCGCAAGCTGAAAGTGTACGCGGGTGCTGCTCACCCTCACACTGCTCAGCAGCCTCAAGAACTGAAGATCTAACGGGATAGTTCATTATGTCGGCGACTCAAAATTACGGCACTGGCCGTCGCAAGACCGCAACCGCTCGCGTTTTCCTGCGTCCGGGCACTGGTAACATCTCCATCAACAACCGTCCTCTGGACACCTTCTTCGGTCGCGAAACCGCTCGCATGGTTGTTCGCCAGCCGCTGGAGCTGACCGAGAGCACCCAGAAGTTCGACATCTACGTCACCGTCGCCGGTGGTGGTGTCAGCGGTCAAGCCGGTGCGATCCGCCACGGTATCACCCGCGCTCTGATGGAATACGACGAAACCCTGCGTGGCGCGCTGCGTCGTGCTGGCTACGTCACCCGCGACGCTCGTGAAGTCGAGCGTAAGAAAGTGGGTCTGCGTAAAGCGCGTAAGCGTCCTCAGTACTCCAAGCGTTAATACCGCTTCGGCAGTCGAAAAAAGCCCGGTTCTTTGGAACCGGGCTTTTTTTATGTCTGCCATTTCTCCCCAGCGGATTCGCAGGCGCTTGCCACATAGACGTAGATCAAGCAAAGCGCGGGTTGTGTCCTTGGCAGCGCTAATCACCTTGTCAGTGTGTGGACTTGTTTCCTACCATGGCGACCAATTTTTAGCGCCACAGACATTACTAATAGACGCCTGTTGCGACGGGCGAGAAGAAAGCTGATGGGAGAGGATTGAATGAGCAATGACGGCGTCAACGCAGGCCGGCGCCGCTTCCTCGTAGCTGCCACATCCGTGGTGGGGGCTGCAGGGGCGGTCGGGGCTGCGGTACCGTTCGTGGGGTCATGGTTCCCAAGCGCCAAGGCCAAGGCGGCTGGGGCACCTGTGAAGGTCAATATCGCCAAGATCGAGCCAGGGCAGCAGATGGTCGCTGAATGGCGTGGGCAACCGGTGTTCATCGTGCGGCGAACGCCGGAGATCCTCGGGAATCTGCAAAAGCTCACGGGCGAGCTCTCCGACCCGCAGTCCAAGGAGTCGGTGCAGCCGACCTACGTCGATCCGCAGGTTCGGTCGATCAAGCCGGAAATACTCATCCTCGTCGGGCTGTGCACGCACCTGGGCTGTTCGCCCACCTTCCGTCCGGAAGTGGCGCCAGCCGACCTGGGTCCGAAGTGGGTGGGCGGCTATTTCTGCCCTTGCCACGGTTCGCACTACGACCTCGCTGGTCGCGTATACAAGTCGCAGCCGGCGCCGCTCAATCTGCCCGTGCCGCCGCATTCGTACGAGTCTGACGACATCATCGTCATCGGCGTCGATCAGGAGAACGCATGATGAGCAAGTTCATGGACTGGGTGGATGCGCGCTTCCCTGCCACCAAGATGTGGGAAGAGCACCTGAGCAAGTACTACGCGCCCAAGAATTTCAACTTCCTGTACTTTTTCGGCTCCCTGGCGCTGTTGGTGCTGGTCAACCAGATCGTCACCGGCGTCTGGCTGACCATGAGCTTCACGCCCTCGGCTGAAGAGGCCTTCGCCTCGGTCGAGTACATCATGCGCGACGTCGAGTACGGCTGGATCCTGCGCTACCTGCACTCTACCGGCGCTTCGGCGTTCTTCATCGTGGTGTACCTGCACATGTTCCGTGGGTTGCTCTACGGTTCGTACCAGAAGCCGCGCGAACTGGTGTGGCTGTTCGGCATGCTGATCTACCTGGCGCTGATGGCCGAGGCCTTCATGGGGTACCTGCTGCCCTGGGGCCAGATGTCCTACTGGGGTGCCCAGGTGATCATCTCGCTGTTCGGTGCCATTCCGGTGATCGGTGACGATCTCACGCAGTGGATCCGCGGTGACTACCTGATCTCCGGCATCACGCTGAACCGCTTCTTTGCCCTGCATGTGGTGGCCCTGCCGATCGTCATTCTCGGCCTGGTGGTGCTGCACATCCTGGCGCTGCACGAAGTGGGTTCGAACAACCCTGACGGCATCGACATCAAGAAGCACAAGGACGAAAACGGCATCCCGCTCGACGGCATTCCGTTCCACCCGTACTACACCGTCAAAGACATCGTCGGGGTGGTGGTCTTCCTCTTCGTATTCTGTTCCGTGGTGTTCTTCTTCCCGGAAATGGGTGGTTACTTCCTGGAAAAACCGAACTTCGAGCAGGCCAACGCCTTCAAGACGCCTGAGCACATCGCCCCGGTATGGTACTTCACGCCGTTCTACGCCATCTTGCGCGCGGTTCCTGACAAGCTCTTCGGTGTCATCGCCATGGGCGCGGCGATCGCGGTGCTCTTCGTGCTGCCCTGGCTCGACCGCAGTCCAGTGCGCTCGATGCGCTACAAGGGCTGGCTGAGCAAGGTGTTCCTGCTGGTGTTCTGCGTGGCCTTCATCATCCTCGGCATCCTCGGCGTGCTGGCGCCAACGCCCGGGCGAACCCTGCTGTCGCAGATCTGCACCGTGCTGTATTTCGCCTACTTCGTGCTGATGCCCTTCTACACGAGGCTCGAGAAGACCAAACCGGTTCCGGAAAGGGTGACTGGCTGATGAAAAAGTTGATTGCAGTACTTTGCCTGGCATTGATGCCTGGCCTGTCGTTCGCTGCTGAGCATGGCGTTGAGCTGGATAAGGTCGATATCGACCTGGCTGACAAGGCCGCGATGCAGGATGGCGCTCGGACCTTCGCCAACTATTGCATGGGGTGTCACAGCGCCAAATTCCAGCGTTATGAGCGAGTCGCCGACGACCTCGGTATCCCGCATGAGGTGATGCTGGAAAACCTGGTGTTCACGGGCGCCAAGATCGGCGACCACATGAAGATCGGCATGCGTCCCGATGACGCCAAGACCTGGTTCGGCGCGGCGCCGCCGGACTTGACGCTGGTCGCCCGGGTCCGCGGCAACGATTGGCTGTACAGCTACCTGCGCAGCTTCTACCAGGACCCGTCGCGCCCCTACGGTGTGAACAACAAGGTCTTCCCCAACGTCGGCATGCCCAACGTGCTGGTGGGCCTGCAGGGCAATCAGGTGATCGGCTGCAAGCAGATCCAGACCGTGGTCGATGGCAAGAAGCAGTTCGACCCGCTGACCGGCGCTCCGCTGACCCATGAAGCCTGCGATCAGCTGACCGTGGAGCCGAAATCCGGTACCCTGACGGCCGAGCAGTTCGACGAGAAGGTCAAGAACCTGGTGACCTTCCTGGCCTATTCGGCCAACCCGGTCAAACTGGAGAGTCAGCGCATCGGCACTTATGTCCTGCTGTACCTGGCTTTCTTCTTCGTGTTCGCCTACTTGCTCAAGCGCGAATACTGGAAGGACGTGCACTGATCACGCAGTAGTTGCTGGTAGTTGAACGCGCCCTGGGGCGCTGCCATGCGAATGCACGGCAGCCCCCCAGGGCGCGTTTGCATTTGCAGTTTCACACGCATACCCCCGCGAGGAGCCGCTACATGGGCGCAACCAACAGGTTAGCCTGCTATTCCGACCCCGCCGACCACTATTCCCATCGTGTGCGCCTGGTGCTCGCCGAGAAGGGCGTCAATGCGCAGATCGTCGACGTCGTCGCCGATCGGCTGCCGCCCAAGCTGGTCGAAGTGAACCCCTACGGCAGCGTGCCGACCCTGGTCGATCGCGACCTGGCCTTGTACGAGCCGACCGTGGTGATGGAATACCTCGAAGAGCGTTACCCTCATCCGCCGCTGATGCCGGTGTATCCGGTGGCGCGTGGCAACAGTCGGCTGCTGATGCACCGCATCCAGCGTGACTGGTGTGCGCTGGCCGATCTCATCCTCGATGCGCGGACCGGCGAAACCTCGCGCAGCGAGGCGCGCAAGTCGCTGCGTGAGAGCCTCACCGGCGTCTCGCCGCTGTTCGGCGAGTTCGCCTGCTTCATGAGCGAGGAGCAAAGCCTGGTCGATTGCTGTCTACTGCCCATCCTCTGGCGTTTGCCGGTACTGGGTATCGAACTGCCGCGGCAAGCCAAGCCGCTGCTGGATTACATGGAGCGACAGTTCGCCCGCGAGCCTTTCCAGGCGAGCCTGTCCGCTACCGAACGTGAAATGCGCAAGCTTTAAGGAGCCGTTGATGAACTCCAGTCGCCCCTATCTGGTTAGAGCACTGTACGAGTGGATCGTCGACAACGATTGCACGCCCCACATGCTGGTCAATGCTGAGTATCCAGCGGTCCAGGTCCCGCAAGGCTTTGCCAGCGATGGTCAGATCGTGCTGAATATCTCGCCCAGCGCCGTGCGCAACCTGCACATGGACAACGATGCGGTGAGTTTCGAGGGGCGTTTTGGTGGTGTGGCCCATTCGCTGTACGTGCCGAGCGCCGCGATTCTGGGCATCTATGCACGCGAGAACGGCCAGGGCATGGTCTTCGAGCTGGAGCCTGCGCTGATGGAGGATGAGGCGCTCGAGGAAGACGATAGCGTCCAGCCCGATGACGACGGTCCACCGGAAGGTGGAGGTCAGCCACCGCGACCCAGCGGTCGACCAAGCTTGAAGGTGGTCAAGTAACAAAAAAGGCGATCCGGAAGGATCGCCTTTTTGCTTTCAAGCCCGGATTACAGGTCTTTGATGGTGCGGACCTGATCCTTGTTGATGCGGGTCGGCTTGCCATCGAGCTGCTTGAACTCGTAGAAGCCCGAATCGTCATCGAACTTGGGCTTGTCGAGGGTCTGCAGCTCGCGGCCGTCGTTGAGGGTGATCACGCTCGGGGTGGAGCAACCTGCCAGGGCAGCGAAACCGGCGATGGCGATGAGGGACAGCAAAGACTTCTTCATGGCTTTTCCTGAATGGTCAGAAACGAGACGAATTCATGTGCGCGATGGCGCGGGCATCGGTACTGCCGCGCCTGGATGTCAGTCGATGTACTCGAACAGCTTGACGATCTTCTGCACACCCGACGCACCTTGTACCACATTGGTGGCCGCGTTGGCTTGTTGCTGGGTCACCAGACCCAGCAGATAGACGATGCCATTTTCGGTGATCACCTTGATGCGTGAGCTGGAGACGTTGGGATCGCCGAGCATCTGGGTCTTGATCTTGGTGGTCAGCCAGGCATCGTTATTGCGTGCCAGGATCGACGAAGGCTGCATCACCTGCAGCTCGTTGTGTACCTTCTTGACGCGCTGCACCTGGCTGGCGGTCTGCTCAGCGAGGCTCTTGAGGTCAGCGCGCGGCACTTGGCCGGCGAGCAGGACGATGCCGTTATAGCTGCTGACCACCACGTGCGAGCCGTTGTCCAGGTCAGGACTGGCCTTGGCCACGTTGACCGAGACCTTGGTCTCGATCAGCGAGTCGTCGATCTTGCTGCCGAGGGTGCGGGTGCTGCGGTCATCCTCGATAGGCGAATTGCGGGTCTCGTTCAGCACCGAGCTGCAGCCGGTGATGCCGAGGCACAGGGTCAGGGCCATCAGGCCGAGGCGCTTGGGGATCATTCTTCACTCCCGAACAGTTGGCTGTCGATCAGATCGCACAGGCAGTGGATCGCCAGCAGGTGGACTTCCTGGATACGCGCAGTGACCGTGGCCGGAACGCGGATTTCCACGTCCTCGGGCAGCAGCAGCGAGGCCATGCCGCCGCCGTCACGTCCGGTCAATGCTACGACAATCATTTCACGATCATGTGCCGCCTGGATCGCCTGGATCACGTTGGCGGAGTTGCCGCTGGTGGAAATGGCCAGCAGCACGTCGCCGGGTTGACCCAGGGCGCGAATCTGTTTGGAGAACACCTCGTTGTAGCTGTAGTCGTTGGCGATCGAGGTCAGGGTCGAGCTATCGGTGGTCAGGGCGATGGCCGGTAAGCTCGGCCGTTCGCGCTCGAAGCGGTTGAGCAGTTCCGAGGAAAAATGCTGGGCATCGCCTGCCGAGCCGCCGTTGCCGCAGGCGAGCATCTTGCCCTCGTTGAGCAGGGCATTGACCATGACCAAGCTGGCCTGCTCGATGTAGGGTGCCAGGATGTCCATTGCCTGTTGCTTGGTATCGATGCTGGCCTGAAACAGCCGGCGGATTCGGGATTGCATGTCCATCTGGTGTGACCTTAAGTGCGGCGGAGGCCTGCGCGACGCGCAACAGGGGCCGGCCCGCGAAACATAGAGCAAAGAAATCGGAATGGGTTCAGCATTCGAAGGCGTTTTTCAGCCATTGAAGCGGCCGACCTGCGTGGTGGCTGCCCTGCAGGGCGACGACGTCGAAGCGGCAGGGGCGATGGGCCCAGCGCGACTCCTTCTGCAGGAACTCGGTGGCGGCCAGCGCCAGGCGTTTCTGCTTGCGCCCGTCGATACTCTCCAGGGCGCCGCCGAAGCCCGCATGCAAACGGTAGCGGACTTCGACGAATACTACTGTATCGGCGTCGAGCATGACCAGATCAAGCTCGCCTCCCTTGCATCGCCAGTTGCGCGTCAGCAACTGCAGGCCATGACCCTGGAGAAAGGCCAGGGCCTGGCATTCCGCAGCAAGCCCGGCGCTGGCGGGCGATGGGTGGTGCATCAGCGTGGCGTGTCCGGCAGGCGTTTGACTTGGCCACCGGCGAATTCTGCCCATGGCAGTTGGCGCTCGACACGCTGGTTGGCGTTGATGCTCAAGCTGCCGGACAGGCCTTGCATGCGGTTGTCGGGCAGGGCCTTGAGCTGACCCAGGCGTGGCGCCAGGCTGTAGGCGTCAACACCCATGGCGTACAAGCGTCCGAGGCTGCCACCGGCTTGCGGCCACTGTTGCACCACCTGCTGGCGCAGGCTGTTGCCGGTGTCCAGCAGCCATGGCGTTTCGCAGAAGCGGATGCCGTTCATGTCGTTGTACTGGTTCACATCGCCGCTGGCACTGTACAGGTTGGACGTGGCATAGACCGGCACATCGCCAGCGTACTGGAAGTTGAGCGTGGGCTTGATCTGCTGCGCTTGCTGTGGCGTGGCGGCGAGGAAGATGAAGTCGATATCCTGGCGACGCGACGGTTGGGCTGCAATGTTGCCGCCCACGGCGCTCTGCAGGCTCTTGGCGCGACCTTCGCTCTGGCGCAGTTGGAACAGGTCGGCAATTTGCTGAGCCAGGGCCACGGGCTGGGCGATGCGCTCGGCAGCGAGCAAAGTGCCGCCGTTGCTTTCCCAGTCCTGGCGGAAGGCTGCCAGCACACGGTCACCCCATTCGCCGCTCGGCACCAGGGCCACGGCGCGCACCAGACCATCTGCGTGGGCTCGACGCGCCACTTCTCGGGCTTCGTCTTCGGCAGCGAGACCGAACTGGAACAGTTGTGGCGAGGATTTCTGCCCAGCTTCGGCGTAGTTCAGTGCCAAAGTGGTGATGGGCAATTGCGGGTAATCGGCAAGTTTCTTGACCAGCGGCTTTTCCAGAGGTCCGATGACCAACTGCACGCCTGCGGCCTGGGCCTGGCGGTAGAAATCATCCAGCGAGGTGAGGCGCGAGCTGTCGAACACCTGCACGGCCGGAGCTGGCTGACCGGACTGCTGTGCCTGGAAGTGGGCGGCCATGAAGCCGTCGCGCAGGGCGCGGGCCACGCCTGCCAGAGGGCCTTCCTGGGGCAGCAGCAGGGCGATCTTGGTCAGCGGTTGGCTGGCCAGTTGCTTGAGCTTGACCAAGGCTTCAGGCAGTTGCTTGGCGGCGGCGTGGTCGGGATGCTGCTGACGCCAGGCGTCGATGGCCGCCTGCTGCTGTTCCAGGGTGCCGGCACTCTTGACTGCCAGGGCCAGGCTGGTCCAGCCGGCCAGGGTCGCGTCGGTGCTCGGCTGCTGCAGTTGTTCGGCAGGCAGCGAGGCGACCAGCGACCAGATGGCGTCGTTGTTCTTCGCCGCCGGTTCGCCGCTGAGCAGTGGCGCCAGCAGGACGCGCTGTTGGGCGGCGGCCAGGGCCTGACCGTCGGCTTCCAAGGCAGCGGCATGCACGCTGTAAGTGCGCACTTGCTGTTGCTCGGGCAGTTCGCCGACATGTTGCAGGCTTGGGTGCGCCAGGGCTGTGAGGGCAGCCTTGGGCTGGTTGCGACTCATGGCCAGTTCGGCAGCGAGGGTGCTGGCGAAGATTTGCTGGGCAGGCTTGAGACCCTCCAGTGGCACCTGTTCGAGGATGCGCGCGGCGCGCGGGAAGTCCTTCTGCCGGTAGGCCATGTCGGCCGCGCTCAGGCGCAGCAGGGCGGCGTCTTCGGCGGACTTGCTCGACGCGGCCTTCTCGAGCAACTGCTCGATGCTGGCGTCCGGGGTGCGCGGCAACTCGCCCAGGCTGGATGAGGGCGAGCTGGCGCAGGCTGCCAGCAGGGCAGCGAGACAGAAGGCTGAGAGCAGCCGCAGGCAAGCGATCATGTAAGGATCCTGTTACTCGATCAAGGAGGTGGGCGATTGTACCCAAGCACTGGCCGGGGCGCGATGTCGCTGACGGTGAAGCTTCACTATAGGTCGCTTGTCGCGGCCCGAGTTCGAAGTTGTTTGCGCGCTGTTGCAAGTGCTCGGGCTACAATGGCGCCTTTGATCGGCAAGACAGGTGCGCGCAGTGACGGATGTTGCAGGGGTTTCACAATCTACCGCCGGGACGCTTTACGTCGTGGCCACGCCCATCGGCAACCTCGATGACATGAGCGCCCGGGCGCTCAAGGTGCTGGCCGGTGCGGCGTTGATCGCCGCCGAGGATACCCGCCATTCGGTACGCCTGCTGCAGCATTTCGGCATTGATACTCCCCTGGCCGCCTGCCATGAGCACAACGAGCGCGACGAGGGCAGCCGCTTCATCGCGCGACTGCTGGCAGGCGATGATGTGGCGCTGGTGTCCGACGCCGGCACGCCGTTGATTTCCGATCCTGGCTACCATTTGGTGCGTCAGGCGCGCGCGGCCGGTATCAAGGTGGTGCCGGTGCCGGGCGCCTGTGCCCTGATCGCCGCGCTCTCGGCGGCCGGCCTGCCCTCGGACCGTTTCATTTTCGAAGGCTTCCTGCCAGCCAAGTCGGCCGGACGTCGCGCTCGCCTCGAGCAGGTCCGGGAGGAGCCGCGTACGCTGATCTTCTACGAAGCGCCGCACCGGATTCTTGAATGCCTGGAAGACATGCAGGCGGTGTTCGGCGATGAGCGTCCGGCATTGCTGGCGCGCGAGCTCACCAAAACGTTCGAGACGCTCAAGGGCTTGCCGCTTTGCGAGCTGCGCGAGTTCGTCGCCGCCGATACCAACCAGCAGCGCGGCGAGTGCGTCGTGCTGGTGGCAGGCTGGACGGCGCCTCAGGACGAGCAGGCCATCAGTCGCGAAGCCCAGCGCGTATTGGACCTGCTATTGGCAGAGTTGCCGCTCAAGCGCGCAGCAGCGTTGGCGGCTGAAATTACCGGCGTGCGTAAGAATCTTCTTTATCAGGCGGCATTGGATAAACAAAAAAGCCAGTAGTGGCTTAATGACATTATTTAAGTGAAGGCTTGTTCTTGCGCCCGCCTGCCGTTACCCTTGTCGGCGGAGAGTCGATCGGACAGTCGCTGCCTGCTTTTGTTCCGCAAAAGTAGGGGGAGGAAAGTCCGGGCTCCGCAGGGCAGAGTGCCAGGTAACCCCTGGGAGGCGTGAGCCTACGGAAAGTGCCACAGAAAACAACCGCCTAAGCACTTCGGTGCCGGTAAGGGTGAAAAGGTGCGGTAAGAGCGCACCGCACGACTGGCAACAGTTCGTGGCTAGGTAAACCCCACTC
Source organism: Pseudomonas boreofloridensis (assembly GCF_030580795.1). Classification (NCBI taxonomy): domain Bacteria; kingdom Pseudomonadati; phylum Pseudomonadota; class Gammaproteobacteria; order Pseudomonadales; family Pseudomonadaceae; genus Pseudomonas; species Pseudomonas boreofloridensis. The sequence goes on from NZ_JAUQOQ010000010.1 coordinate 150,982, forward strand.
GGAGCAAGACCAAATAGGGTTCCTTATGGCGTGGCCCGCGTCGGAACCGGGTAGGTTGCTAGAGGCGTCCAGTGATGGCCGTCGTAGAGGAATGACTGTCCTCGACAAAACCCGGCTTACAGATCGACTCTCCACCTTCCCCTTTCTCTGCTGCAATCGATAGCAGATCCCCTGTGGTAATGCCGAAAAGTTCTTACTCTTAATAAATCACTTTAACTTCACACTCTATCCATTTGAGTGCGCGTGATTTTTTCCGTCAATTTTGTCTCCCGGTAGTCTTTCCCCCTTCCTTTGTTGCGCTAAATCTCGGTCCTGTAAGGGTTTTCCTTATGAACGTGCCTTGACGGTGCGGCGGGCGGATTCCTATAGTGTGCGCAAGTGGCAGAAAGTGGGACGAAGTGGGTTTTCTGGCACAAAAACGATAACATTGTGGGGAATCGCAGCCGTGTTTCGCGGAGCCAACGCCGTCAGTCTCGATGCCAAGGGCCGTCTCGCCATGCCGAGCCGGTACCGTGACGAGCTCGATTCGCGTTGCAACGGCCAGCTCATCGTGACCATCGACGCTGTAGATCCTTGCCTGTGCGTTTATCCGCTCGACGAGTGGGAGCAGATAGAAGCCAAGTTGCGTGCCTTGCCATCGTTGCGTGAGGAAAACCGTCGCCTGCAGCGTCTGCTGATTGGCAACGCGGTGGACCTGGAGCTCGATGGCAGTGGTCGTTTCCTGGTGCCGCCTCGCCTGCGTGAGTACGCCCGGCTCGACAAGAAGGCGATGCTGGTGGGGCAACTGAACAAATTCCAGCTGTGGGATGAGGATGCCTGGAACGCGGTTTCGGCAGCCGACCTCGCCGCTATCCAACAACCGGGCGCCATGCCCGACGAACTGCGTGACCTGATCCTGTGACCATAGATAGCGGCTTCAACCACATTACCGTCCTGCTCGACGAAGCTGTCGAGGCACTGGCCTTGCGCGCCGACGGTTGCTATCTGGACGGCACGTTCGGGCGGGGCGGCCACAGCCGTCTCATGCTCAGTCGACTGGGGCCGCAGGGGCGGCTGCTGGGTTTCGACAAAGATCCACAAGCGATTGCCACGGGGCAAGCGCTGGCGGCCGAAGACGGCCGCTTTGTCATTGTGCAGCGCAGCTTCGCCGAGATGGGCGATGAAGTTCGCACGCGCGAGCTGCATGGCAAAGTCAGTGGTGTACTGCTCGATCTGGGCGTGTCCTCGCCACAGTTGGATGACCCTGAGCGCGGCTTCAGCTTCCTCAACGACGGTCCGCTGGACATGCGCATGAACCCCGGTCAGGGCGTCAGCGCCGCCGAATTCATTGCCTCGGCGGCAGAAGAGGACATTGCCCGGGTGTTCAAGGAATACGGCGAAGAGCGCTTCGCCAAGCGCATGGCCCGTGCCGTGGTCCAGCGCCGTGAACAGCAGCCGTTCACCCGCACCGCCGATCTGGCCGAAGTGCTCAAGGTCGCCAACCCCGCCTGGGAGAAGGGCAAGAACCCGGCCACGCGTGCTTTCCAAGGGCTGCGCATCCACGTCAACAACGAACTGGGCGATCTTGAAGCCGGCCTCGAAGCAGCGCTCGACGCATTGGAGGTGGGTGGTCGCCTGGTGGTCATCAGCTTCCATTCGCTCGAAGACCGCATCGTCAAGCTGTTCATGCGCAAGCTGGTCAAGGGCGAAGCAGACAACCTGCCGCGCAACCTGCCGGTTCAGCACAAGGCCTTCGAACCGAAGATCCGCCTGATCGGCAAGGCGCAGTTCGCCTCCGATGAAGAACTCAAGGCCAACCCGCGGGCGCGTAGCGCCGTCATGCGCGTGGCGGAGAAACTGCGGTGAGCCGGCTGTTCGCCAAGCCGCTGCCGGGCGGAAGCTTCCTGATGCTGCTGCTGTTCGTCGGCGTGCTGGGCTCGGCCATTGCCGTCTCCTACAGCGCGCACTGGAACCGCCAACTGCTCAACACCCTTTACAACGAACTCAGCGAGCGCGATAAGGCGCAAGCCGAGTGGGGCCGGCTGATTCTCGAGCAAAGCACCTGGACTGCCCACAGTCGCATCGAGAGCCTGGCGTCGGGCCAGTTGAAAATGCGTGTACCCAATGCCGACGAAGTGCGGATGGTGACGCCATGATGAAGCTCGAGGGGGCACTGTACCCCTGGCGCTTCCGCGTCGTGGTGGGCTTGCTCGCGCTCATGGTCGGCGCCATCAGTTGGCGCATCATCGACCTTCAGGTGGTCGACCGCGACTTCCTCAAGGGCCAGGGCGATGCCCGCAGCCTGCGTCATATCCCGATTCCCGCACACCGTGGTCTGATTACCGACCGCAACGGTGAACCGCTGGCCGTCAGTACGCCGGTCACCACGTTGTGGGCCAATCCCAAGGAAATGCAGGCTTCCAAGGAGCGCTGGCCGCAACTGGCCGCGGTGCTCGGGCAGAACCCGCAGCAACTGATCGAGCGCCTCACCCAGCAAGCCAACAAGGAATTCATCTATCTGGTCCGCGGCCTCACGCCGGAGCAGGGGCAACAGGTGCTCGACCTGAAAGTACCCGGTGTGTACGGGCTGGAAGAGTTCCGTCGCTTCTACCCAGCAGGTGATGTGACCGCGCACATGGTGGGCTTCACCGACCTGGACGACCACGGCCGCGAAGGTGTCGAGCTCGCCTACGACGAGTGGCTCGCCGGCGTGCCAGGCAAGCGACAAGTGATCAAAGACCGTCGCGGACGGCTGATCAAGGACATCCAAGTGACCAAGAACGCCAAGGCCGGCAAGACCTTGGCGTTGTCGATCGACCTGCGCCTGCAATACCTGGCGACCCGCGAGCTGCGCAACGCCATCGCCGAGCAGGACGCCAAGGCCGGTAGTCTGGTGATCATGGACGTCAAGACCGGCGAGGTGCTGGCGATGGTCAACCAGCCCACCTACAACCCCAACAACCGCCGCAGCATGTTCCCGGCAGCCATGCGCAACCGCGCGATCATCGACGTGTTCGAGCCAGGCTCCACGGTCAAGCCGATCTCCATGAGTGCGGCGCTGGAAAGCGGGCGCTGGAAGCCGACCGACAAGGTCGAGGTGTATCCCGGCAGTCTGCAGATCGGTCGCTACACCATTAAAGACGTGTCCAAGAGTGAAGGGCCGATCCTCGACCTCACCGGCATCCTGATCAACTCCAGTAACGTCGGCATGAGCAAGATCGCCTTCGACATCGGCGGCGAAGCCATTTACCGGGTGATGTCGCAGGTCGGCCTGGGTCAATACACCGGCCTGGGCTTCCCGGGCGAACGGGTCGGCAACCTGCCTAATCACCGCGAATGGCGCAAGGCCGAAACGGCCACCCTGTCGTACGGCTACGGCGTGTCGGTCACCGCGCTGCAACTGGTGCATGCCTACGCCGCATTGGCCAACGACGGCAAGATGGTGCCGCTGTCGATCCTCAAGGTCGACAAACAGCCCGACACCGTCCAGGCCATTCCGAAAGAGACTGCCAAGACCATCCAAGGCATGCTGCAGCAGGTCATCGAGGCCCCGCGCGGCGTGTTCCGTGCCCAGGTGCCGTTCTACCACGTGGCCGGCAAGTCGGGCACCGCGCGTAAGGCTACCGTGGGCTCCAAGGGCTACACCGAAAACGCCTACCGTTCGCTGTTCGCTGGCTTCGGCCCGATGAGCGACCCGCGCTATGCCATCGTCGTGGTCATCGATGAGCCGGGCAAGGGCGGTTACTTCGGTGGCCTGGTATCTGCGCCGGTGTTCAGCAAGGTCATGTCCGGCACCCTGCGGTTGATGAACGTGCCGCCTGACAACCTGCCGCCGGCCAATGCCCAGCAGGCCAGTGCAGTGTCCGCCAATGGAGGGCGTGGTTGATGACGATGCCATTGAGCAAACTGTTCGCCCACGCCAGCCGCGAACCGCTGATCCGCGAACTGACCCTCGACAGCCGTAACGTGCGCCCCGGCGATCTGTTCCTGGCGGTGCCCGGGGCCAAGCTCGACGGGCGCGTCCATATCGCCGATGCCCTGGCGCGTGGCGCAGCCGCCATTGCTTATGAAGAGCAGGGCGCCACCGTACTGCCGCTGACCGATGTTCCACTGATTCCAGTGAAGGGCCTGATTGGCCAGCTGTCGTCGATTGCCGGGCGCTTCTACGGTGAGCCGAGCCGTCAGCTTGAGCTCATTGGGGTCACTGGTACCAACGGCAAGACCAGCGTCACTCAACTGGTGGCCCAGGCGCTCGACTTGCTGGGTCAGCGTTGCGGCCTGATCGGCACCCTGGGTACCGGTTTTCACGGTGAGCTGCAAAGCGGCCGACTGACCACGCCAGACCCCATCGCCGTGCAGTCGACGCTCAACGACTTGAAAAAAGCCGGCGCCAAGGCCGTGGCCATGGAGGTTTCCTCCCATGCCCTCGAACAGGGCCGGGTGGCGGCGCTGGCGTTCGACATCGCCGTGATGACCAATCTGTCGCGCGATCACCTGGACTATCACGGCAGCATGCAGGCCTACGAGGCGGCCAAGGCCAAGCTGTTCGCTTGGCCGAGCCTGCGTTGTCAGGTGGTCAATCTGGACGACGACTTTGGTCGGCGCCTGGCCAAGGCCTATGCCCAGCGACCTGCTGCCGATCATATCGAGACCCGATTGCTCAGCTATAGCCTGGAAAACCGGGACGCCTCGTTGTACTGCCGCGAAGCCTGCTTCGACGACGATGGCGTGCGCGCGATCCTGGTCACTGCCCAAGGCGAGCGTACCCTGCGCAGTCAACTGCTGGGCCGCTTCAACCTGAGCAACGTGCTGGCGGCAGTGGCCACGCTGCTGGCGCTGGAGTACCCGCTGGACGACATCCTCAAGGTGATCCCGCAATTGCAGGGCCCGGTGGGTCGCATGCAGCGCCTGGGCGGCGGCGAGAAGCCGCTGGTGGTGGTCGATTACGCCCACACCCCCGACGCGCTTGAGCAGGTGCTGCAAGCCCTGCGTCCGCACGCCCGGGGCCAGCTGCTGTGCCTGTTCGGCTGTGGCGGCGACCGTGACCGCGGCAAGCGTCCACTGATGGCCGAGGTGGCCGAGCGCCTGGCTGATCGCGTGCTGGTCACCGACGACAATCCACGCACTGAAGATCCGCTGAGGATCTTCGATGATATCCGCCCCGGTCTGCGCGCCGCCGACGCCGTCGAGTTCATGGGCGGTCGTGGCCAGGCCATTGCCCATTTGATCGCCAGCGCCGCTGCGCACGACGTGATCGTGCTGGCGGGCAAGGGGCACGAGGACTACCAAGAGATCAATGGCGAACGCCTGGCGTTCTCCGATTTGCTCGAAGCCGAGAAGGCCCTTTCAGCCTGGGAGGCTCCACATGCTTAAGCCAATGACACTCAGCCAGCTGACCACAGCATTGGGTGCTCATCTGGTCGGTGCCGACGCAAGCTTTACCAGCGTGAGCATCGACAGTCGCAGCGTGATGCCAGGGCAACTGTTCGTTGCGCTGGCTGGTCCGCGTTTCGACGGCCACGATTATCTGGCCGATGTAAAAACCAAGGGCGCAGTCGCGGCACTGGTCGAGCGTGAAATCGACGGTGTCGACCTGCCGCAGTTGCGCGTCGCTGACTGCCGTCTGGCACTGGGTCAATTGGGCGCGTTGAACCGTGCTGCCTTCGACAAGCCCGTGGTGGCCATTACCGGCTCCAGCGGCAAGACCACGGTCAAGGAAATGCTCGCGTGCGTCCTGCGCACGCGCGGACCGGTGCACGCGACCCGCGGCAACCTGAACAACGACCTCGGCGCACCGCTGACCCTGTTGGAAATCGCCGCAGAGCACACGGCTGCGGTGATCGAGCTGGGCGCCTCGCGGATCGGCGAAATTCGCTACACCGTCGGCCTCACCCAGCCGCAGGTGGTGATTCTGAACAATGCCGGCACCGCCCATGTAGGCGAGTTCGGCGGTCCTGAGAAAATCGTCGAGGCCAAGGGCGAAATCCTCGAAGGGCTGGGCGAGGGCGGTACTGCCGTGCTCAACCTGGGCGACAAGGCGTTCCCGATCTGGCACGCGCGCGCCGGCCAGCACAAAGTGCTGAGCTTCGCCCTGAGCGACCCGCGCGCCGACTTCCACGCCAGCGACATCGGTCGCGATGCCCGTGGCTGTCCCTCGTTCACCCTGCACAGCCCGGCGGGCAGCGCAGCGGTGCAACTGAATCTGCTGGGCGTGCACAACGTCAGCAACGCCCTGGCCGCCGCTGCCGCTGCCCACGCCGTCGGCGTGAGCCTGCCGGGCATCGCGGCAGGGCTGGCGGCGGTGCAGCCGGTCAAGGGCCGTTCGGTCGCCCAGATCGCCCCGAGTGGCGTGCGGGTGATCGACGACACCTACAACGCAAATCCCACCTCGGTCTGCGCCGCCATTGATATACTCGCCGGCTTTTCCGGCCGCACCGTCCTGGTGCTCGGGGATATCGGCGAACTGGGCCAGTGGGCCGAGCAAGGCCACCGTCAGGTCGGCGAGTACGCGCAGGGCAAGATCGACGCTTTGTACGCCACCGGTTCCAACATGGCCCACGCGGTCCAAGCATTTGGCGCCCATGGCCGCCATTTCGCCACTCAAGCCGAGCTGATCGACGCCGTACAGGTCGAGTCCGCCGGCGATACCACTATCTTGATCAAGGGCTCGCGCAGCGCTGCGATGGAACACGTCGTGGCTGCACTGTGCGAGACCAGCGGGGAGAAACATTAATGCTGCTGCTGTTGGCTGAGTATCTGCAACAGTTCTACAAGGGCTTCGCGGTCTTCCAGTACCTGTCCCTGCGCGGGATCCTGGGCGTGCTGACTGCCCTGTCCCTGGCGCTGTGGCTGGGGCCGTGGATGATTCGTACCCTGCAGATTCGCCAGATCGGTCAGGCCGTGCGTAACGACGGCCCGCAATCGCACCTGTCCAAATCTGGCACGCCCACCATGGGCGGCGCGCTGATCCTCTCGGCCATCGCCATCAGCACCTTGCTGTGGGCGGACCTGAGCAATCGCTATGTGTGGGTGGTGCTGATCGTCACCCTGCTGTTCGGCGCCATTGGCTGGGTCGACGATTACCGCAAGGTGATCGAGAAGAATTCCCGGGGGCTGCCAAGCCGCTGGAAATACTTCTGGCAATCGGTATTCGGCCTGGGCGCTGCGGTGTTCCTCTACATGACTGCACCCACCAGCGTCGAAACCACCCTCATTGTGCCGTTCCTCAAGGACTTCACCATCCCGCTGGGTGCCGGCTTCGTGATCCTCACCTACTTCGTCATCGTCGGCTCGAGCAACGCGGTCAACCTGACCGATGGCCTCGATGGTCTGGCGATCATGCCGACGGTGATGGTCGGCGGCGCATTGGGCATCTTCTGCTACCTGTCGGGCAACGTGAAGTTCGCCGAGTACCTGCTGATTCCTTACGTGCCGGGTTCGGGCGAATTGATCGTGTTCTGCGGCGCGCTGATCGGCGCCGGCCTGGGCTTCCTGTGGTTCAACACCTATCCGGCCCAAGTGTTCATGGGCGACGTCGGCGCGCTGGCGCTGGGCGCTGCGCTGGGCACCATCGCCGTGATAGTCCGTCAGGAAATCGTGCTGTTCATCATGGGCGGTGTGTTCGTCATGGAAACCCTGTCGGTGGTGATTCAGGTCGCCTCCTTCAAGCTCACGGGCAAGCGCGTGTTCCGCATGGCGCCGATTCATCATCACTTCGAACTCAAGGGATGGCCCGAGCCGCGGGTGATCGTCCGATTCTGGATCATCACCGTGATTCTGGTGCTGGTCGGCCTTGCCACCCTGAAACTGAGGTAAACGAGCGTGTCACTGATCGCTTCCGACCAATTCCGCATCGTTGTCGGCCTCGGCAAGAGCGGCATGTCTCTGGTTCGCTTCCTGGCGGGCCAGGGCATCGCCTTTGCGGTCGCCGACACCCGCGAGCAACCGCCGGAACTGGACACCCTGCGCCGTGACTACCCGCAGGTGGAAGTACGCTGTGGTGAGCTGGACGTCGACTTCCTGTGCCGCGCCAGCACCTTGTACGTAAGCCCCGGCCTGGCCCTGTCCACGCCAGCGCTTCAACAGGCCGCCGCGCGTGGCGTGACGCTGTCCGGCGACATCGAGTTGTTCGCTCGTCAGGCCAAGGCGCCGATCGTGGCGATCAGCGGTTCCAACGCCAAGAGCACGGTCACCACTCTGGTGGGCGAGATGGCCGCCAAGGCCGGTAAGCGCGTGGCCGTCGGCGGTAACCTCGGCACGCCGGCACTGGATCTGCTCGACGACAGCGTCGAGCTGTACGTGCTGGAACTGTCGAGCTTCCAGTTGGAAACCACCGATCAGCTCAACGCTGAAGTGGCCACCGTGCTCAACATCAGCGAAGACCATATGGACCGCTACAGCGGTCTGCCGGCCTATCACTTGGCCAAGCACCGCATTTTCCGAGGTGCTCGCCAGGTGGTGGTGAACCGTCAGGACGCCTTGAGCCGGCCGCTGCCGGTCGAAGGGCGTCCCTGCTGGACATTCGGTCTCAACGCGCCGGACTTCAAGGCTTTCGGCCTGCGAGAAGCCGATGGCGAGAAGTACCTGGCATTCGAATTTCAATCGTTGATGCCGGTGCGTGAACTGAAGATCCGCGGTGCGCACAACCAGAGCAACGCCCTGGCGGCGTTGGCCCTGGGTCATGCAGCCGGGTTGCCGTTCCAGCCGATGCTCGAGGCGCTGCGCGAATTCACCGGCCTGGCTCATCGCTGCCAATGGGTGCGCGAGCGCAACGGTGTGAACTGGTACGACGATTCCAAGGCCACCAATGTCGGTGCCGCGCTGGCGGCCATTGAAGGCCTGGGCGCAGACATCGAAGGCAAGCTGGTCCTGATCGCCGGCGGTGACGGCAAGGGGGCTGATTTCGCCGCCCTGCGCGAGCCGACCGGCCGGCATTGCCGCGCCGTAGTGCTGCTGGGTCGTGATGCCCAACGCCTGAGCGAGACGCTTGAAGGCGCGGTGCTGCTGGTGCGAGTCGCCAGCCTGGAGGAGGCCGTGAAGCGCTGCGCTGAACTCGCCGAGCCGGGCGATGCGGTGCTGCTGTCGCCTGCGTGCGCCAGCCTGGACATGTTCAGGAATTTCGAAGAACGCGGGCGTCTGTTCGCCCAGGCAGCGGAGGGGCTGGCATGATTTTCGGCATCATCAAGCCGTATCCGTCACCGCTCATCAGCGGGCGTGGCATCGACCTGGACTTCCCGCTGCTGGCCGGCTGCCTGGCGCTGCTGGGCCTGGGCCTGGTGATGATCACCTCGGCTTCGTCGGAAGTGGCTGCGGTGCAGTCGGGCAATCCGCTGTACCACATGATTCGCCACCTGGTGTATGTCGCCCTGGGCCTTGGCGCCTGCGGCGTGACGATGATGGTGCCGATCGCCACCTGGCAGCGCATGGGCTTCATGATGCTGATCGGCGCTTTCGGCCTGCTGGTGCTGGTGCTGGTGCCCGGCATTGGCCGTGAAGTGAACGGCTCGATGCGCTGGATCGGTTTCAGCTTCTTCAACGTACAGCCATCGGAAATCGCCAAGGTGTTCGTGGTGATCTACCTGGCGGGTTACCTGGTACGCCGGCAGACCGAAGTGCGCGAGAGCTGGATGGGCTTCTTCAAGCCGTTCATCGTGCTGCTGCCGATGGCCGGCCTGCTGCTGATGGAGCCGGACTTTGGCGCCACGGTGGTGATGATGGGCGCTGCGGCCGCGATGCTGTTCTTAGGTGGGGTGGGGTTGTTCCGCTTCTCGCTGATGGTGGTACTGGCGGTGGTCGCGGTGTTCGTCCTGGTGCAGGCTCAGCCTTATCGGATGGCGCGCCTGATCACCTTCACCGACCCCTGGTCCGATCAGTTCGGTTCCGGTTACCAGCTCACCCAGGCGCTGATCGCTTTCGGTCGCGGCGAGTGGCTGGGCGTGGGCCTTGGCAACAGCGTGCAGAAACAGTTCTACCTGCCCGAAGCGCACACCGACTTCGTGTTCTCGGTACTGGCCGAGGAACTGGGTGTGGTTGGCTCGCTGTGCACCGTGGCGCTGTTCGTGTTCGTCACCATCCGCGCCCTCTACATCGGTCTGTGGGCCGAGAAGGCCAAGCAATTCTTCGCCGCCTACATGGCATTCGGCCTGGCGTTCCTGTGGATCGGCCAGTTCCTCATCAACATCGGTGTGAACGTCGGTCTGCTGCCTACCAAAGGCCTGACCCTGCCGTTCCTCAGTTACGGGGGCAGTTCGCTGGTCATCTGCTGCGCCTGCGTAGGGCTGCTGCTGCGCATCGAATGGGAGAGCCGAACGCACCTGGGCAGCGAAGAGCACGAGTTCAAGGAAAGCGATTTTGCCGAGGAGACCAGTCATGGGCGCTGACGGCAAGAACGTCTTGATCATGGCCGGTGGCACTGGCGGGCACGTGTTCCCGGCGCTGGCCTGCGCGCGTGAATTCCAGGCCCGTGGCTACAGCGTGCATTGGTTGGGCACCCCTCGCGGCATCGAGAACGAGCTGGTGCCGCAGGCTGGCCTGCCGCTGCACCTGATCCAGGTCAGCGGTCTGCGCGGCAAGGGCAAGCTGTCCCTGCTCAAGGCGCCGTTCACCTTGGTCAAGGCCGTGTTGCAGGCACGGCGCATCATCCGCGAACTGCAACCGGTGTGCGTGCTCGGTTTCGGTGGCTATGTCACAGGCCCCGGCGGCGTCGCCGCGCGGTTGTGCGGCGTGCCGCTGGTGATCCACGAGCAGAACGCCCGCGCTGGTACCGCCAACCGCTTGCTTGTGCCATTGGCTGCGCGGGTCTGCGAAGCCTTCCCCGACACCTTCGAGGCCAGCGAGAAACGCCGCACCACCGGTAATCCGGTACGCCGCGAACTGTTCCTGGAGTCGCCACGCCTGCCCCTGGCCGAGCGCCGCGCACGGCTGTTGGTGCTCGGCGGTAGCCTGGGTGCGGAACCATTGAACAAATTGCTGCCTAAGGCCCTGTCCGAAGTGTCCGTCGACCTTCGTCCCGAGGTGTTCCACCAGGCCGGCAAGCAACACGCCGAGGTCACCGCCGAGCGTTATCGCGAGGCCGGGATCGACGCCCAGGTGGAGCCCTTCATCAAGGACATGGCCCATGCCTACGGCTGGGCAGACATGGTGGTGTGTCGGGCCGGAGCCCTGACCGTCAGCGAACTCGCGGCGGCGGGCCTGCCTTCGATGCTGGTGCCTTTGCCCCACGCCATCGACGACCACCAGACCCACAACGCCCAATACCTGGCTCGGGAAGGCGCCGCCTTCCTGCTGCCACAAGCGACAACTGGCGCAGCGCAGCTCGCTGAACGCCTGAACGAGGTGCTGATGCAACCCGAGAAACTCGACACCATGGCCGGCACCGCTCGCCGCCTGGCCAAACCTGCCGCAACCAGCACCGTAGTCGACATCTGTCTGGAGGTGGCCCATGGTTGAAAGCCAGAAAGCCATGCCGCAACCCAAGATGGGCCGCATCCGCCGTATCCACTTCGTCGGTATCGGCGGCGTGGGCATGTGCGGGATCGCCGAAGTACTGCTGAACCTGGGCTACGAAGTATCCGGCTCGGACCTCAAGGCCTCGCCGGTCACCCAGCGCCTGGAGTCCTTCGGCGCCGAGATTTTCGTGGGTCACCGCGCCGAAAACGCGGCCACCGCCGACGTGCTGGTGGTGTCCAGCGCCATCAACCCGGCCAACCCGGAGGTCGCCACTGCCCTGGAACGTCGTATTCCGGTAGTGCCACGCGCCGAAATGCTCGCCGAACTGATGCGCTACCGTCACGGCATCGCCGTGGCTGGCACCCATGGCAAGACCACGACCACCAGCCTGCTGGCGTCGGTGTTCGCAGCCGGTGGCCTGGACCCGACGTTCGTCATCGGGGGTCGCCTGACCGCCGCCGGCACCAATGCGCAACTGGGGACCAGCCGCTACCTGATCGCCGAGGCCGATGAAAGCGATGCCAGCTTCCTGCACCTGCAACCGATGGTTGCGGTGGTCACCAACATCGACGCTGACCATATGGCGACCTACGAAGGTGACTTCAACAAGCTGAAGAAGACCTTCGTCGAGTTCCTGCACAACCTGCCGTTCTACGGTCTGGCGGTGATGTGCCTGGACGATCCGGTGGTGCGTGAAATCCTGCCCCAGGTCAAACGTCCGACCGTCACCTACGGTTTCAGCGACGAGGCCGACATTCGCGCCATCAACGTACGCCAGCAGGGCATGCAGACCCACTTCACCGTGCTGCGCCGCGACCGCGAGCCGTTGGAGGTGTCGGTGAACATGCCCGGCAACCACAACGTGCTCAATGCGCTGGCCACCATCGCCATCGCCACCGACGAGGGCATCAGCGACGAGGCCATCGTCCAGGGCTTGTCGGGTTTCCAGGGCGTTGGGCGACGCTTCCAGGTATACGGCGAACTGCCGGTCGAAGGTGGCAGCGTGATGCTGGTCGACGACTATGGTCATCACCCGACCGAAGTGGCGGCCGTGATCAAGGCCGTGCGTGGTGGCTGGCCAAGCCGGCGCCTGGTGATCGTCTACCAGCCGCACCGCTACAGCCGGACCCGCGATTTGTACGACGATTTCGTACAGGTGCTGGGCGATGCCAACGTGCTGCTGTTGATGGAGGTGTACCCGGCCGGTGAAGAGCCGATTCCGGGCGCTGACAGCCGTCAGCTGTGCCACAGCATCCGCCAGCGCGGCAAGCTCGACCCGATCTACATCGAGCGCGGCGCCGAACTCGCGCCCCTGGTCAAGCCGCTGCTGCGCGCCGGTGACATCCTGATCTGCCAGGGCGCCGGCGATGTCGGCGGCCTGGCGCCACAACTGATGAAAAGCCCGTTGTTCGCTGGCGCCGTCGCCCAGCAGGAGAAATCGCTGTGAGTACCGCGTACGACAAACTGCACTCCACCCTCGACATCAAGGCCTTCGGCCGGGTGGCCGTACTCTACGGTGGCAAGAGCGCCGAGCGTGAGGTGTCGCTGAAATCCGGCGCTGCGGTGATCGAGGCGCTGACGGCAGCGGGTGTGGACGTGGTGGCCATCGATGTCGGCGACGACCTGCTCGAGCGCCTGCAGCACGAGCGGATCGACCGCGCGTTCATCATTCTGCATGGCCGTGGCGGCGAAGACGGCAGCATGCAAGGCCTGCTGGAGTGCCTGGGCATTCCGTATACCGGTAGCGGCATCCTGGCTTCGGCACTGGCCATGGACAAACTGCGCACCAAGCAGGTGTGGCAGAGCCTGGGCATTCCGACCCCGCGTCACGCCGTGCTCAGCACTGAAAACGACTGTGTCGAGGCAGGTAAGGAACTGGGCTTCCCGCTGATCGTCAAACCTGCCCATGAAGGTTCGAGCATCGGCATGGCCAAGGTGAACAACGTCGAGGAACTGGTCGCTGCCTGGCAGGACGCCGCTCGCTACGATTCCCAAGTGTTGGTGGAGCAGTGGATCCACGGCCCGGAGTTCACCATCGCGGTGCTGCGCGGCCAAGTGCTGCCACCGATCGCGCTGGGTACCCCGCACGTGTTCTACGACTACGACGCCAAGTACGTCGCCAACGACACTCAGTACCGCATTCCGTGCGGGCTGGACCGCCACAAAGAACAGGAACTGATCGACCTGACCGCGCGCGCCTGCGATGCCATCGGCATCGAGGGTTGGGGCCGTCTGGACGTGATGCAGGACGAGCAGGGCCGGTTCTGGCTGCTCGAAGTCAATACCGCACCGGGCATGACCGATCATAGCCTGGTGCCCATGGCGGCCCGCGCGGCCGGACTGGACTTCCAGCAACTGGTGCTGGCGATCCTGGCCGACAGCGTAGCGACGCGAGGTTAATCACCATGCAAGGCGCAATGATACGTCAGCAGCAACCCGTGACCGGCCGTAGCAAGCCGGTGCCGCGCGGTGCCAGCCGACTGGTGGCCGACGAGCCCGTATCGGCGCGCCTGCCTCGGCCGAACTTCGGCGGCCTCAAGCGCCTGCTGTGGCCGGTGCTGCTGGTGGCGGCCGGTTTCGGCGCCTATGAGGGCGCGATCAGGCTGATGCCCTATGCCGACCGGCCGATCACCAAGATCGCCGTGCAGGGCGACCTCAGCTACATCAGCCAGCAGGCGGTACAGCAGCGTATTGCGCCCTACGTGGCGGCTAGCTTCTTCAGCGTCGACCTGCCGGCGATGCGCACCGAGCTCGAGCAGATGCCGTGGATCGCTCACGCCGAAGTGCGTCGGGTCTGGCCCAACGAGGTGGTGATTCGCCTCGAGGAACAGTTGCCTGTCGCGCGCTGGGGCGACGAGGCCTTGCTCAACAACCAGGGCCAGGCCTTCACCCCGCGCGAGCTGGCCAACTATGAGCACCTGCCGCAGTTGTTCGGCCCGCAACGCGCTCAGCAACAAGTCATGCAGCAGTATCAGGTACTGAGCCAGATGCTGCGTCCCCTCGGGTTCTCCATCGCTCGCCTGGAGCTGCGCGAGCGAGGCAGCTGGTTCCTGACCACGGGTGCGGGTAGCACCGGTCCAGGCATCGAGCTGCTGCTGGGACGCGATCATCTGGTGGAGAAGATGCGCCGGTTCATTGCCATTTACGACAAGACACTCAAAGAGCAGATCGCCAACATCGCCCGCGTCGATCTGCGGTACGCCAACGGATTAGCCGTTGGCTGGCGGGAACCGATTGCACCGACGACGGCCCAACCCGCCGTTGCGAAGAATTAGAGAGAGGCAGGACCATGGCAAACGCGCATAGCGGCAAAATGATCGTCGGGCTGGACATCGGCACCTCCAAGGTCGTCGCCCTGGTGGGCGAAGTGGCTGCGGACGGCACCCTGGAGATCGTCGGGATCGGTACTCATCCGTCCCGCGGCCTGAAGAAAGGTGTAGTGGTGAACATCGAATCGACCGTGCAGTCGATCCAGCGCGCGGTGGAAGAGGCGCAGTTGATGGCGGGCTGCCGCATCCACTCGGCGTTCGTCGGCGTGGCCGGCAATCACATCCGCAGCCTTAACTCCCACGGTATCGTCGCCATCCGCGACCGCGAGGTCAGCGTCGCCGACCTGGAGCGCGTACTCGACGCCGCCCAGGCCGTGGCCATTCCTGCCGACCAGCGCGTGCTGCACACCTTGCCGCAAGACTACGTGATCGATAACCAGGAAGGCGTGCGTGAGCCCCTGGGCATGTCCGGCGTACGCCTGGAGGCCAAGGTCCACGTGGTCACCTGCGCGGTCAACGCAGCGCAGAACATCGAGAAGTGCGTGCGCCGCTGTGGCCTGGAAATCGACGACATCATCCTCGAGCAACTGGCCTCGGCCTACTCGGTGCTGACCGACGACGAGAAGGAACTGGGCGTGTGCCTGGTGGACATCGGCGGCGGCACCACCGACATCGCCATCTTCACCGAAGGCGCGATTCGTCACACCGCCGTGATTCCGATTGCAGGCGACCAAGTCACCAACGACATCGCCATGGCCCTGCGCACACCGACGCAGTACGCCGAGGAAATCAAGATCCGCTACGCCTGTGCCCTGGCCAAGCTGGCGGGTGCCGGCGAAACCATCAAGGTGCCGAGCGTCGGCGATCGTCCGCCGCGCGAACTGTCGCGCCAGGCCCTGGCCGAGGTGGTCGAGCCGCGTTACGACGAGCTGTTCACCCTGATTCAGGCCGAGCTGCGCCGCAGTGGCTACGAAGACCTGGTGCCGGCCGGCATCGTCCTCACCGGCGGTACCGCGAAGATGGAAGGCGCGGTGGAGCTGGCCGAAGAAATTTTCCACATGCCGGTACGCCTTGGCGTGCCGCACAGCGTTCGGGGGCTGAGCGATGTGGTGCGCAACCCGATCTATTCAACCGGCGTGGGACTGCTCACCTACGGCCTGCACAAGCAGACCGAGGACCTGCCCCTGACCGGCAACAGCAGCAGCAACAGCTATGGCGATGAACCGAAGGCCCCGGTGCTTGAGCGCTTCAAGCGCTGGGTCCAAGGCAATTTCTAAGTTTCAAAGCAGTAGTGGTAGGCGCTAAAAAACTAGAGAACTGTAAGGAGAGGGAAAATGTTCGAGCTCGTAGACAACGTCCCGCAAAGCCCGGTCATCAAAGTGATCGGCGTCGGTGGTGGTGGTGGCAACGCCGTCAACCACATGGTCAAAAGCAACATCGAGGGTGTGGAGTTCATCTGCGCCAACACCGATGCACAGGCGCTGAAGAGCATTGGTGCACGCACCATCCTGCAACTGGGTACCGGCGTCACCAAGGGCCTGGGCGCAGGTGCCAATCCGGAAGTCGGTCGTCAGGCCGCGCTGGAAGATCGTGAGCG
Source organism: Pseudomonas boreofloridensis (assembly GCF_030580795.1). Lineage (NCBI taxonomy): Bacteria > Pseudomonadati > Pseudomonadota > Gammaproteobacteria > Pseudomonadales > Pseudomonadaceae > Pseudomonas > Pseudomonas boreofloridensis. The sequence goes on from NZ_JAUQOQ010000010.1 coordinate 167,275, forward strand.
CATTGCCGAAGTCCTGCAGGGCACCAACATGGTGTTCATCACCACCGGCATGGGCGGCGGTACCGGTACCGGTGCAGCGCCGATCATCGCCGAAGTGGCGAAGGAAATGGGCATTCTCACCGTTGCGGTGGTGACCCGTCCGTTCCCGTTCGAAGGCCGCAAGCGCATGCAGATCGCTGACGAAGGCATTCGCATGCTGGCTGAAAGCGTCGACTCGCTGATCACCATTCCCAACGAGAAGCTGCTGACCATCCTGGGCAAGGACGCCAGCTTGCTGTCGGCGTTCGCCAAGGCGGACGATGTGCTCGCCGGTGCCGTGCGCGGTATCTCCGACATCATCAAGCGTCCCGGCATGATCAACGTCGACTTTGCCGACGTGCGCACAGTGATGGGCGAAATGGGTATGGCCATGATGGGTACCGGCTGCGCCAGCGGTCCGAACCGTGCCCGCGAGGCCACCGAAGCGGCGATCCGCAACCCGCTGCTCGAAGACGTCAACCTGCAGGGCGCCCGCGGCATCCTGGTGAACATCACCGCAGGTCCTGACCTGTCGCTGGGTGAGTACTCCGATGTGGGTAGCATCATCGAAGCCTTCGCCTCCGACCACGCAATGGTCAAGGTCGGTACCGTGATCGATCCGGACATGCGCGACGAGCTGCACGTCACCGTGGTCGCTACCGGCCTGGGTGCGCGTATCGAGAAGCCGGTCAAAGTGGTGGACAACACCCTGCAGACCGCGCAACAGGTGTACGAAGCGTCTAATCCGGCACCCGTGCGTGCAGAACAGCCATCGGTCAATTACCGTGAGCTGGAGCGTCCGACCGTGATGCGCAACCAGGCTCACGCCGGTGCTGCCGCTGCGGCCAAACTCAACCCACAGGACGATCTGGATTACCTGGACATCCCGGCCTTCCTGCGTCGCCAGGCCGATTGATGGAATTTATCAGGGCTATGAGGGTGATTGGTGTTCAGCAAAGGCCGGGTCTGCTATCATTCCCAGCCTTTGTTGATACCAATTCGCAATTAGCGCTAAAGCGGCCAATGCCATGATCAAACAACGCACCCTGAAGAATACCATTCGTGCCACAGGTGTCGGCCTGCACTCCGGAGAGAAGGTCTACCTGACTCTGAAGCCGGCACCGGTGGATAGCGGCATCGTCTTCCGCCGTGCCGACCTTGACCCTGTGGTCGAGATCCCGGCACGTGCGGCCAACGTCGGCGAGACCACCATGTCGACGACGCTGGTCAACGGTGACATCAAGGTCGATACGGTCGAGCACCTGCTCTCCGCCATGGCGGGCCTGGGCATCGATAACGCCTACGTCGAGCTCTCCGCCTCGGAAGTGCCGATCATGGATGGCAGCGCCGGACCCTTCGTATTCCTGATTCAATCCGCCGGCCTGGAAGAACAGGACGCCGCCAAGAAGTTCATCCGCATCCTGCGCGAAGTGACCGTGGAGGAGGGCGACAAGCGCGCCACCTTCATGCCCTTCGACGGGTTCAAGGTGAGCTTCGAGATCGACTTCGACCATCCGGTCCTGCGCAACCGGACCCAGAGCGCCAGCGTCGACTTCTCCAGCACGTCTTTCGTCAAGGAAGTCAGCCGGGCACGCACCTTCGGCTTCATGCGCGACATCGAGTACCTGCGCCAGCATAACCTGGCGCTCGGTGGCAGCGTCGAGAACGCCATCGTGGTCGACGAGACCGGTGTGCTCAACGAGGACGGCCTTCGTTACGAAGACGAATTCGTCAAGCACAAGATCCTCGACGCCATCGGCGATCTCTACCTGCTGGGCAACAGCCTGATCGGCGAGTTCAAGGGCTACAAGTCCGGACACGCGCTGAACAACCAACTGTTGCGCAAGCTGATCGCCGAAACCGATGCCTGGGAAGTGGTCACCTTCGAAGATGCCAGCACGGCACCGATCTCCTACATGCGCCCTGTTGCGGCCGTGTAAGTTCGAACACTCTCTAGTTCATTGAGGCCACCTTCGGGTGGCCTTTTTTCATTCTGCGATCAGCTGTTGTCTGGCGCATGGGCGGCCAGCCGTTCGAGCGCTGCGCGCAGTTTCGGGTCTTCGATGGCTTCGGCGGTTTCGCGCAGGCTCTGCGCAGCCTGGCGCGATAACTCACTGGCGTGCATCTGTCGTTTCGGCGCCGCCACCGGCGGCTGCACCTGGAAGCGAATGCGCTGCAGGTTGCCGAAGGCGTCCATGCCGCGCAGGGCCGTCAGCAGCCGTTTGTGTTGATAGCGCAGGCGGGTCGCCCAGTGCCCGTCGGTGACCACCAGCAGCAGGCAACCATCGCGCCACGAGGCGACATGGCAATGCTCGCGGGCGGCCGGCTGCAGTTGGCTTTCCAGCAGGCGCTGCAGGTGCTCCAGGCGCTCGGCCTGGTTGAGCAGCAGACGCAGTGGCCTGGCCTGGCGCAGCAGGGCGGCGGGGGGCTGGGCAGAAGGCGGTTTATAGGCCATCGGGGTACGCACGAGGTTACAAGATCGGCAGTCTAACAGATGGCATCGCCGCCGTTGTGCGGCGTGCCTCAGCGCACCGATGCGCGGGGGCAGGTGCGGCAATCGCAGCTTTCATGATCTGGCGCCTTGAACTTGGAAAAAATATCCCTATGTTAGGTAAGCCCCGCTAAAAGCGCTGTGCCAGCATCGTGGAAATCCACCACTTTCCTCACCATCGTTTCCGGGTAGAATGCTCGTTCGCATGCGGCCCAAGGGCTGCACGGGCGACTCTCGGGGCCGCCCTCCATCCCTAAGTGTGGAAGAACCAGCCGATATGTTTGCGCCTTTGTTGAAAAAACTTTTTGGAAGCAAGAACGAGCGTGAGATCAAGCGCATGCTCAAGACGGTGAGTGCCGTCAATGCCTTCGAAGAGAAGATGGTGGCCCTCTCCGACGAACAACTGCGCGGCAAGACCGCAGAGTTCAAAGAGCGCCTGGCCAAAGGCGAAACCCTCGACCAACTGCTGCCCGAAGCCTTCGCCGTGGCCCGTGAGGCCGGTAAGCGCGTCATGGGCATGCGCCACTTCGACGTCCAGTTGATCGGCGGCATGACCCTGCACGAGGGCATGATCGCCGAGATGCGTACCGGTGAGGGCAAGACCCTCGTCGGCACCCTGGCGGTGTACCTCAACGCACTGTCCGGCAAAGGCGTGCACGTGGTCACGGTCAACGACTACCTCGCCCGTCGCGACGCCAACTGGATGCGTCCGCTGTACGAGTTCCTCGGCCTGACCATCGGCATCGTCTCGGCCTTCCAGCCGCCGGAAGAAAAGCGCGCCGCCTACGCGGCCGACATCACCTACGGCACCAACAACGAATTCGGCTTCGACTACCTGCGCGACAACATGGCCTTCAGCCAGGACGAGAAGTTCCAGCGTGAGCTGAACTTCGCGGTCATCGACGAAGTGGACTCGATCCTCATCGACGAAGCGCGTACCCCGCTGATCATTTCCGGCCAGGCCGAAGACAGCTCCAAGCTGTACACCGAGATCAACCGCCTGATCCCGCGCCTGAAGCAGCACATCGAGGAGGTCGAAGGCCAGGTGACCCAGGAAGGTCACTTCACCATCGACGAGAAGAGCCGCCAGGTCGAGCTCAACGAAGCCGGTCACCAGTTCATCGAGGAAATGCTCACCCAGGTCGGCCTGCTGGCCGAGGGCGAGAGCCTGTACTCGGCGCACAACCTGGGCCTGCTGACCCACGTCTACGCCGGTCTGCGTGCCCACAAGCTGTTCCACCGCAACGTCGAGTACATCGTCCAGGACGGTCAGATCCTGCTGATCGACGAACATACGGGCCGGACCATGCCAGGTCGCCGCCTGTCCGAGGGCCTGCACCAGGCCATCGAGGCGAAGGAAAACCTGAACATCCAGGCCGAGAGCCAGACCCTGGCTTCGACCACCTTCCAGAACTACTTCCGTCTGTACACCAAGCTGTCCGGCATGACCGGCACCGCCGACACCGAAGCGTTCGAGTTCGCCCAGATCTACAGCCTCAACGTGATGGTCATCCCGCCGAACAAGCCGTTGGCGCGCAAGGACTTCAACGACCTGGTGTACCTGACCGCCGAGGAGAAGTACGCGGCGATCATCACCGACATCAAGGAGAGCATGGCCAAGGGCCGTCCCGTACTGGTCGGTACTGCGACCATCGAGACCTCCGAGCACATGTCCAACCTGCTGCACAAGGAAGGCATCGAGCACAAGGTTCTGAACGCCAAGTACCACGAGAAGGAAGCCGAGATCATCGCCCAGGCCGGTGCGCCGGGTGCGCTGACCATCGCCACCAACATGGCCGGTCGCGGTACCGACATTCTGCTGGGCGGTAACTGGGAGGCCGAAGTCGCCGCCCTGGACAACCCCACCGAAGAGCAGATCGCCCACATCAAGACCGACTGGCAGAAGCGTCACCAGCAGGTGCTGGAAGCCGGTGGCCTGCACGTGATCGCTTCCGAGCGCCACGAGTCGCGCCGCATCGACAACCAGTTGCGCGGCCGTGCTGGTCGTCAGGGCGACGCCGGTTCCAGCCGTTTCTACCTGTCGCTGGAAGACAGCCTGATGCGTATCTTTGCCTCCGATCGGGTGAAGAACTTCATGAAGGCCCTGGGCATGCAGTCCGGCGAAGCCATCGAGCATCGCATGGTCACCAACGCCATCGAGAAGGCGCAGCGCAAGGTCGAAGGCCGTAACTTCGACATCCGCAAGCAACTGCTCGAATACGACGACGTGGCCAACGAGCAGCGCAAGGTCATCTACCACATGCGTAACAGCCTGCTGGCCGCCGAGAACATCGGCGACACCATCGGCGAGTTCCGCAAGGAAGTGCTGGACGCTACCATCAGCCAGCACATTCCGCCGCAATCGCTGCCTGAGCAATGGGATGTCGCCGGTCTGGAAGCGTCGCTGTCCAGTGACTTCGCCATGAAGCTGCCGATCCAGCAGTGGCTCGACGAGGACGATCACCTCTACGAGGAAACCCTGCGCGAGAAGCTGCTGAACGAAATCACCACCGCCTACACCGAGAAGGAAGACCAGGCCGGGATCGATGCCCTGCGCACCTTCGAGAAGCAGATCCTGCTGCGCGTGGTGGACGACCTGTGGAAAGACCACCTGTCGACCATGGACCACCTGCGTCACGGTATCCACCTGCGTGGCTACGCCCAGAAGAACCCGAAGCAGGAGTACAAGCGCGAGTCGTTCACCCTGTTCCAGGAGCTGCTGGAGTCGATCAAGCGCGACACCATCCGTGTGCTGTCCCACGTTCAGGTGCGCCGCGAAGATCCAGTCGAGGAAGAGGCCCGCCTGCGCCGTGAAGCCGAAGAACTGGCCAGCCGCATGCAGTTCCAGCATGCGCCTGCGCCAGGCCTGGAAAGCGAGCCGTTGAGCGAAGAGGGCGCTGAGGTTGCCGTGGCTGCCATGCCGGTTCGCAACGAGCAGAAGCTGGGTCGCAACGAGCCGTGCTGGTGTGGCTCGGGCAAGAAGTTCAAGCATTGCCACGGCCAGATCGAGTGATCTGATCCTCTCGCGGTGACGTAACATCCGGGGCCGCTTTCGCGCCCCATCGCAGCACAAGGCCGCTTCTACAGGTATTTCAACTCACTGTAGGAGCGGCCTTGTGCCGCGATGGGGCGCAAAGCGGCCCTGCTTTTCGCAATCCATTCATTTCCAAGGAGCGTTCCAATGGCTGTCGGTCTCGGTCCCCTGCCTACCCTGCACCCGGTTCCCGGTTTCGAACTCGGCATCGCCTCGGCGGGCATCAAGCGCCCCGGACGCAAGGATGTGGTGGTCATGCGCTGCGCCGAAGGCTCCAGCGTGGCCGGCGTGTTCACCCTCAACGCCTTCTGCGCGGCGCCGGTGATCCTCTCCAAGCAACGTGTCCACGGTCCTGTGCGCTACCTGCTGACCAACACCGGCAACGCCAACGCCGGTACCGGCGCGCTGGGGCTGGCCGCTGCCGAGCGCACCTGCGCCAAGCTCGCTGAGCTGGCGGGCGTGCCTGCCGAAGCGGTGCTGCCATTCTCGACCGGTGTGATCGGCGAGCCGCTGCCGGTCGAGAAGATCGAGGGCGCCTTGCAGGCGGCGCTGGACGATCTGTCGGAAAACAACTGGGCTGAAGCCGCCACCGGCATCATGACCACCGACACCTTGCCCAAGGGGGCCAGCCGCCAGTTCCAGCATGACGGCGTGACCGTCACCGTCACCGGGATCAGCAAGGGCGCGGGCATGATCCGCCCGAACATGGCCACCATGCTCGGCTACATCGCCACCGACGCCAAGGTCGCCCCGGCCGTACTCAAGGACCTGATGCTCGACGGCGCCAACAAGTCGTTCAACCGCATCACCATCGATGGTGATACCTCGACCAACGACTGCTGCATGCTGATCGCCACTGGTCAGGCCGACCTGCCGGAGGTCACGCAGGCCAGCGGCGCGCTGTTCGAGGCGCTGAAGCAGGCGGTATTCGAGGTGTGCATGGAGGTGGCGCAGGCCATCGTGCGCGACGGCGAAGGGGCGACCAAGTTCGTCACCGTGCAGGTCAACGGCGGCGGTAATCACCAGGAGTGCCTGGACGTCGGTTATGCCGTGGCCCACTCGCCGCTGATCAAGACCGCGCTGTTCGCCTCCGATCCGAACTGGGGGCGCATTCTCGCGGCCGTCGGCCGTGCGGGGGTACCGCAGTTGGACGTGAGCTTGATCGATGTCTACCTGGGGGACGTGTGCATCGCCAGCCAGGGGGGGCGCAGCCCGAGCTACACCGAGGAGCAGGGCTCGGCGGTGATGGCTCAGGAAGAGATCACCATCCGTATCGAGCTGGGCCGGGGCCAGTGCAGCGAGACGATCTGGACCACTGACCTGTCCCACGAGTACGTGAAGATCAACGCCGAGTACCGTACCTGATACACCCGGGGCCGCAGGGCGGCCCCACCTCTTCCGATCGATGGAGCCGACCCCATGAACTATCACCTGATCATCGGCGACAAGCTGTATTCCTCCTGGTCCCTGCGCGGTGCGCTGGCTCTGGAACTGGCCGGCGTGCCTTATGAGGAAACGCTCGTCAAACTGAACCAGGCCGATACCTCCACGCGTCTTCTGGCCTATTCGGCCACGGGTAAAGTACCCGTACTCAAGACCGAACACGGCACCATCGCCGACTCCCTGGCCATCGCCGAGTACCTCAACGAACAGCATCCCCAGGCGCAGTTGTGGCCGGCGGACGTGGCCGCGCGCGCTCAGGCCCGCTCGGCCTGTGCGCAGATGCACAGTGGCTTCTTCGCCTTGCGCGGTGCCATGCCGTTCGACCTGTCGCGCAATCAGGCGTTGGACAGTGTGCCGCTCGACGTGCAGACCGACATCGACCGCATGGTCGCGCTGTGGTCCGAGTGCCGCCTGGTGGCCAAGGACAGCGGTCCCTTCCTGTTCGGTCGTGCGAGCCTGGCCGATGCCTTCTTCGCCCCGGTAGCCGTGCGTTTGCGCACCTATCGCGTGGCCGTGCCGGCGGAGGCTGCGGCCTACATCGAGACGATCTACAACTGGCCGGCCTTCCAGGCCTGGCAGCAAGCCGGTCTGGCGGAGCGTGCCGGATGAAGCGGGTGCATGTCGCGGCAGCCGTGATTCGCGGCGAGGATGGCCGCATCCTGATCGCCCGGCGTGCCGACTCCCAGCATCAGGGCGGCTTGTGGGAGTTTCCCGGTGGCAAGGTCGAATCGGGTGAAGACGTCGAGACGGCGCTGGCCCGTGAGCTGCGCGAGGAGTTGGGCATCGAAGTCGGCGCTTCGCGTCCGCTGATCCAGGTCAGTCACGATTATCCGGACAAGCAAGTGCTGCTGGATGTGCGTGAGGTCACCGCGTTCAGCGGCCAGCCCCACGGTGCCGAGGGCCAGCCGCTGGCCTGGGTGTCGCCGCGCGAGTTGCCGCAGTACAGCTTCCCCGAGGCCAACACACCGATCGTGGCCGCAGCGCGGTTGCCCGACCGCTATCTGATCACCCCGGACGGCCTGGAAACACCGCAACTGTTGCGCGGTATCCAGAAGGCGGTGGCTGATGGCATCCGCTTGATTCAACTGCGTGCCCCGGACATGTACGACCCGCAGTACCGCGATGTGGCGGTAGATGCGGTAGGACTGTGCGCGGGCAAGGCGCAGTTGATGCTCAAGGGGCCGTTGGAGTGGCTGGGCGACTTTCCTTCCGCTGGTTGGCACCTGACTGCGGCGCAGTTGCGCAAGTACGCCGCCAAAGGTCGTCCGTTTCCCACCGACCGTTGGCTGGCGGCCTCGTGCCATGGCGCCGAGGAGCTGGAGCTGGCGCGGCAGATGGGGGTTGACTTCGTCACCCTGTCGCCCGTGCAGCCGACGCAAACGCATCCCGACGCGACGCCAATCGGTTGGGGCCAAGCGCAGCGGTTGATCGCTGGGTTCGAGCATCCGGTGTTTCTATTGGGTGGCGTCGGTCCTGAGGACCGAGTGCGCGCCTGGCAGGTGGGCGGGCAGGGCGTTGCAGGCATTCGGGCGTTCTGGCCTGAGGTCTGACGAGTTTGGCTCTGGTGCAGCAGGGCAGGGCCGCGATGCGGCCCGCGTTCTGCCGCCACCCGTCTAGCCCTGCGGTTTCTCTGCCGCCTGCCACAGCACCTCAGCAACACCCTGGCGTCTTCCGATAATCCTTGCCGCCACGAACAGCAGATCGGACAGCCGATTGATGTACGCCAACCCCACCCCTTCCAACGGCTCCAGGGCATTGAGCTGCTGACACCGCCGCTCGGCGCTACGGGCCTGCGCCCGGCATACGTGGGCCTGGGCCACCAAGGCCGAGCCGCTGGGCAGGATGAAGTTCTTCAACGGTCCCAGTTCGTCGTTCCAACGGTCGATGGCCGCTTCAAGTCGGCCCACCTCCGCTTGGTTCAGCGCCTGGTAACTGGGCATCGCCAGTTCGCCACCGAGGTCGAACAGCCGGTGCTGGCAAGGTTCGAGCACCTCGCTCAGTTCGACCAATCCGTGTTCGGCCAGTCCCGCCAGCAGCAGGCCCAACTGGCTGTTGAGCATGTCCACCTCGCCGATGGCCTCGATGCGCGGGTGGTCCTTGGGCACGCGGCGGCCATCGCCCAGGCCGGTTTCGCCCTGGTCACCGGTGCGGGTGTAGATCTTCGACAGGCGATAGCCCATGTCATGCCTCCGTCTGCTGCGAGCGGTGCGCGCCCGCTTGACTGAGGGGCAGGCGCAGGGTGAAACAGGTGCCCTGTCCCGGGGTGGAGTGCACCTCCATCTGCCCCTTGTGGTTGTTGGTGATGATGAAGTACGACACCGACAGCCCCAGGCCCGTACCCTGGCCGATCTCCTTGGTGGTGAAGAATGGCTCGAAAGTGCGCTTGCGCACCGACTCGGGCATGCCCACGCCGTTGTCTTCCACCTGGATCTCGGCCCACGGGGGATTGAGCCGTGTGCGCAACACGATGCGCCCCGGCTCGCTGGGCGCCGGGCGCTGGTGAATGGCCTGGGCAGCGTTCTTCAGCAGGTTGAGCAGCACCTGCTCCAGTTCGTTCGCCGTGCACGGTACTGGCCCCAATTCTGGATCGAACTGGCGGACGATGGCCTGGCCCTTGAAGTCGAAGCCGCCGGTCAGGTCGAAGTCGTTGCCGGCAATTTCCAGCGCTTGGTCGATCAGGGCGGGCAGGTCGCAGGGCGCCAGTTGTCGATCGCTGCGGCGGCTGAAACTGAGCATGTGGGTGACGATCTTCGCTGCGCGCGCGCCTGCCTGACGAATACCTTCGAGCAGTTGCGGCACCTCGCGGCTGTCCAGGTAGCGGTTGACGGTAGCCAGTTCGATGCCCAATTCCTCAGCCTGCTGTTGATTGCGCGGCAACTCCGGCGACAATCGCCGGCGGATGTTCTGCACGTTGTGCAGGATCGCGCCAAGCGGGTTGTTGATCTCGTGCGCCATGCCCGCCGCCAGACCGCCCACCGAGAGCATCTTTTCCGATTGCACCATCATTTCCTCCAACGACAGGCGCTGGGTGATGTCGTCGATTCGGATCACTACGCCGCGTCCGCCGCCGCCGGTCAGGGGATAGAAGGTCAGGGCGTAGTGGCGCGGCTCGTCGTCCTTGGGCCAGGTGACCCGGTCGATCTTGGCCACCCGGTGCTTCTGCACGGTGTCCTTGAGTTGCGGCAGGAACGGCTTGAGCGGCTCGAAGGCGATGAAGATCGGCTGGTTCAGCGCCTGGTGCAGTGGCGTGCCGGAGAGCGCCGTGGCCTCCTGGTTCCACTGGGTGACGTAGAGCTGTTCGTCGAGGGCGATAAGCGCCGAAGGCATGGAGTCGATGATGCTGTTGAGGTAGTTCTGAAAGCCGGTGAGCTTCTTCTCGATCTTGCTGCGCACCTGCACTTCCAGCTCCAGCTTGCGGTTGGTGTGGCGGGTCTCCTCAGCCAGGCCCTGGGCCTGGTCATAGGCCGACTGGAACTCGTCGCGGGCACGCTTGAGCTGGTCTTCGCGCGCCTCGATGCGCGACAGCATGGTATTGAAGGCCGCGGCCAGGCTGCCGATCTCGTCGTCGTTGCCGCGCTGGGCGCGCAGGGCGTAGCTCTCTTCGCGGGTGACCTGGCGCGACAACTCTTCCAGACGGTTGATCGGCTGGGTGATCAGGCGTTTGATCTGCCGGGCGATGACCACCCACAGCAGCACGCTGAACACCAGGATCGCCAGGCTCGCCGACAGGGTGCCGGTGTAGAAGGCCATCGGCAGCTCGCTGCTGGCCACCAGCAGCAAGTGCGCGGGCGGGTTGCCGGGGCGCGGCAGGGCGATCAACTGGGTATTGCGAAATTCGGTCAGGCGCCAGCCGTCGATGTTGCGGTAGCGCTTGGGCATGCTCAACGCTTGGCCATGCTGGAGCTGGGCGAGCAGCTTGCCATCGCTGCCGTAGACGGCCGCGGCGCGCAGTGGCGTGTAGCTGTCCAATTCCTTGAGCAGGGCGTGGGCGTCCTCCGCGGATTCGCTGGCCTGCGCCGAAAGCTGTGGATTGGCCACCAGGCGGCCAATGGTCTGCAGGGCTTGCGGGCCCATGCTGTCCTGGGTGATCCAGTAGGCGGCGCTGATGAAGGCCAGGTTGGCTACCAGCAGAATGGTCACCAAAAGCACCAGCAGCGCGGCCAGCAGTTTCTGCCCGACCGGGAGGTTTTCCAGGCGTTGGCGCAAGGTCATGGCAAGGTCCGTGTGGAAGGGTGGGCGACGTCAGTCGCAGGGCAGGTTGCGCGCCTGCAGCTTATCGACCAGCCGCTGGTGCAGGCGTTCCAGGGCAGGTGTCGCCACGGCATGGCGCTTGGCGACACGGCAGACGTACCCGAGCAGGTAGTGCACCTCGGTGCGGCGTCCGGCCTGCACGTCCTGGTACATGGAAGAATAGTTGGCAGCGGTGGCCAGGATCACCCGCTGCACATCCTCGGCCAGATCCTGCGCGGCCTGGGGTTGGCCGGCCTGTTCGAGCAACTCGCCGAGCTCCCGGCACAGGCTGTCGATTGCGTCCAGGTGCCCGAGCAGGCCGCCGTTGGCGCAGTCGTGCAGCACTGTCAGCGGGTTGATCGCGCAGTTCAGGGCCAGCTTGCGCCACAGGCGAGTGAGGATGTCCACGGTCCACTCGGCGGGGATGCCGGCGTCTTGCAGGTCGCCGAACCAGTCCGGTTGGGCTGGATTCAGCGGGTCGCCTAGCCAGTTGAAGCCTTGGCCGGCGAAGCGCACCTGCCAGTCCTGCTCACGGTACGCGCCTTCGGTGCTGGAAGCGAAAATGCAACGCGCCTGGGGGACCAGCGCCGCCACCTCGTCCTGGCTGCCCAGGCCGTTCTGCAACAGGATCAACTGCGCGTCGCTCGCCAGCCGTGGGGCGATGCAGGCGACGGCAGCCGCAGCGTCATACGCTTTGCAGGCCACCAGCACACGATGGATCGGGCCGCTGTCGCCGCAACACTGCGCGGGAATGGCGAACGAGGTGGTCTGCTGCGCTTCGACCAGCGTCAGCCCACCGGCGGCCCGGTAGGCGGCCAGGCGCTGGTGGTCGCGCAGCAGCAACTGAACGGCTTTGCCCGCCCGCGCCAGGCGGCAGGCCCAGAGGCTACCGAGGCTGCCGGCGCCGAGAATGTGCCAGGTGCTGCTCATCTGCGTTTCGCAACCCGTTATAATGAGCGGGCATTTTAACCGTCAAACCCGACGCGCTCCATCTTCGCATCGAGCGCGCTTTTTTATGGAGAACACCCATGCCGTCGTTCGACGTGGTATCGGAACTGGACAAGCACGAAGTGAAGAACGCGGTCGACAACGCTATCAAGGATCTGGACCGCCGCTACGACCTCAAGGGCAAGGGCACCTTCGAGTTCAAGGACAAAGATCAGACCATACTGCTGACTGCTGAGGAGGAGTTCCAGCTCGAGGCCATGCTGGAGATCCTCCGCTTGGCACTGGTCAAGCGCAAGATCGACGTGAAGTGCCTGGAAACCCAAGACCCCTACGCCTCCGGTAAGGAGAAGAAGCAGGAAGCCAAGTTCCGCGAGGGCATCGACAAGGACCTGGCGAAAAAGATCGTCGCCACCATCAAAGATGCCAAGCTCAAGGTCCAGGCCGCCATCCAGGGCGAGCAGGTCCGCATCACCGGCAAGAAGCGTGACGACCTGCAGGAAGCCATTGCCCTGCTGCGCACCAAGGAATTCGAGATGCCGTTGCAGTACAACAACTTCCGCGATTGATCAGGCTTTTCCCAGGAACCCGATGGCGGCATGAGCGGTCCATCGGTTCCGGGCCGCTGGACGCACGGCGGCCTGCTTCATTCAAGACCTGCCGTCAGGCATTCAGGAGAAGAACATGGATTTGAACGCCGAAGTCGACCAACTGGTTCGCCAGTCCCAGACTTGGATTCCCTTGATCATGGCCTACGGCAGCCGCCTGTTGCTGGCGCTGCTCACACTCGCCATCGGCTGGTGGGTCACCAGCAAGATCAGTGACCGCCTGGGACGGCTGGTGGGCTTGCGCGTCGCCGATCCGGCCTTGCAGGGTTTCATTCGCACCCTGGCCAATATCGCCTTGAAAGTGATGCTGGCGATCAGTGTGGCCTCGATGATCGGCATCGAAACCACCTCGTTCGTCGCTGCCATGGGGGGTGCGGTACTGGCCATCGGTCTGGCGCTGCAGGGCAGCCTGGCGAACTTCGCCGGCGGCGTGCTGATCCTGCTGTTCAGACCGTTCCGCATCGGCGACTGGATCGAAGCCCAGGGCGTCAGCGGCACCGTCGACAGCATCCAGATCTTCCATACCGTGCTGCGCACCGGTGACAACAAGACGGTGATCCTGCCCAACGGCAGCCTGTCCAACGGCATCATCACCAACACCAACCGCCAGCCGACGCGCAAGGTGGTGTTCGATGTCGGCGTCGATTACGAAGCCGACCTGCAGAAAGCGCGCAATGTGTTGCTGGAGCTGGCCAAGGATCCGCGCGTACTGGCCGATCCTGCGCCGGTGGCGGTGGTGTCGAACCTGGGCGACAGTTCGATCACCGTGTCGCTGCGCCTGTGGACCAAGACCTCCGACTACTGGGACATGATGTTCATGCTCAACGAGCAGGCCCGTGACCGGCTGAAGGCCGAGGGCATCGACATTCCGTTCCCTCAGCGGGTGGTTCGCGTGGTGCAGGAGGCGGCTGCGCAATAAGCGCGTCTCCTGCGCCGGCGCATGGCCGGCTTTTCAGCGGCAAAAGGCCGCGCTTGCAGGGAATCTTCCCCAGCCAGCGCGGCCTTTTGCCGTCTCAGCACGGTCAGCGAGTAGCACCTTTACACTTGCTCACAACACTGGCCCGCCGTTTATGGCATATACCCTGGCCCTCCCTTTGCCTTGCCGCGATACCCCACCATGAAACCACTGCTGTACATCACCCCTCTGCGCGCGCTGCTCTTCGGCCTCACCCTGGCGCTGTTCGAGTTGCTCACCTACCTGGCCAGCGACGCCGTGATGCCGGCCATGCCGGTGGTGGTCGACCACCTGCAGGCCAGTCCCGAGTTCATTCCCCATGCGCTGAACCTCTACCTGCTCGGCGGCGTGCTGCTGCAGTGGCTGATCGGACCCTTGGCCGACCGCTATGGCCGTCGCCCGCTGCTGCTGGGTGGCTGCATTTTCTTCGGCATTGCCTGCCTGGCGACCTTCTGGGTCCAGGACATTGGTCTGTTCAACCTGCTGCGCCTGCTGCAGGGCATCGGCCTGGGCTTCGTGGTGACGGTGAGCTATCCGGCGCTGAACGAAGCCTTCAGCGAGGCGGACGCGGTGCGGATGATGGCGCTGCTGGCCAACATCGCCCTGCTCTCGCCGTTGCTCGGACCGCTGGTCGGCACCTTGCTGCTGCAATGGCTGGACTGGCGCTGGCTGTTCGTGGCCTTCGCCGTCGGTGCCTTGTTGTGCTGGGGATTGTTGTACCGGCTGATGCCCGAAACCTTGGGCGTGGAACGTCGCGATGGCTCGCGCCTGGCATTCACGCCGATCCATCTGCTGCCGCTGCTGGCCGGCTACGGGCAACTGCTGAAGAACCGTCAGTTCGTTGCTGGCAGCGCGGCATTGGGTCTGGTGGGGCTGCCACTGATTGGCTGGATCGGCTTGTCGCCGGTGCTGCTGATCCATGACGAAGGGCTGAGCACTCTGGATTACGCCCTGTGGCAATTGCCGGTGTTCGGCGGGTTGATCCTGGGCAATCTGATCATCAACCGGATTGCCGACCGTTACCCGCTACCCGCGTTGGTGCGCGGTGCGCTGTGGCCTTACCTGGCGGGTCTGGGGTTGCTGGTGCTGGCGACCTGGCTACGACCGACGGTGATCAGCGTAGTGGCCGGCATGTCGCTGTACGCATTGGGCCTGGGTGTGGCCAACGCGGTGCTGTACCGCATGACGCTGTTTGCCAGCGAGCAGAGCAAGGGGCTGGTCTCGGCCATGCTGGGCATGATCACCATCGCCCTGCTGGGGCTCGGCGGCGCGTTGCTGGCGATGATCGGCGCCGGCGCCAGCTTGCTGCACTTCGCGCTGGCGGCGGGGATCGCCGGTGCACTGGCGATCTGGCCGCTGTGGTTCATCGTTGGCGGGCGGGGCGGGGAAGGGGTCGTCGCGGGTTGAGGCGCGCGTGAATCGATCGCTGCTGCGCGGCGCCGCGCCTGCCGGGGCCGGCGCGGCGATCGATCAGGGCTGCTCGCTCGTCTGGGTTTGCGCCTCGACCTGCTTGCCGCGTTTGATCTCCTGATGCCAGTGCAGGGCAATCAGGATCAGCGTCGGCACGCCCAACAGGGCGGTGATGATGAAGAAGTTGTGGTAACCGAACTTCTCCACCATCACGCCCGAGTAGCCGCCGATCAGGCGTGGCAGCAGCAGCATGATCGAGCTCAGCAGCGCGTATTGGGTGGCAGAGAACTTCAGGTTGGTCAGGCTCGACAGGTAGGCGACGAAGGCCGAGGTGGCCATCCCTGAGCTGAAGTTGTCCAGCGAGATGGTCACCACCAGCATCTCCAGGTTCGGTCCCATGTCGGCCAACATCACGAACAGGATGTTGGTGGCCGCCGAGGCGATGCCGCCGATGAACAGGATCGGCAGGATGCCGAAGCGCACAATCAGCAGCCCGCCGACGCCAGCACCCACCAAGGTCATGATCAGGCCGAAGATCTTGCTCACGCTGGCGATCTGATCCTTGGTGAAGCCCATGTCGATGTAGAACACGTTGGCCATCACGCCCATCACCGTGTCCGACATTCGATAGGTAGCGATCAGCCCCAGCAACAGCAGGGCCTGCCAGCGGTAGCGGACGATGAAGTCGTTGACCGGCGTCAGCACCGGCGCCAGGCCACGCCGGCCCATGGAAGACAGACAGGCCCAGGTCAGCAGCGCGTACAGGATCAGGCGCAGGAAGGCACGGTCTTCGCGCA
Organism: Pseudomonas boreofloridensis; assembly: GCF_030580795.1. Lineage (NCBI taxonomy): Bacteria > Pseudomonadati > Pseudomonadota > Gammaproteobacteria > Pseudomonadales > Pseudomonadaceae > Pseudomonas > Pseudomonas boreofloridensis. The sequence continues at coordinate 183,206 of NZ_JAUQOQ010000010.1, forward strand.
GCAGGTCGAGCATCGTCGCATTGCCGAACACCACGCTGGCCCAGTCGGTGTTGAACATCTGGGTGAAGCTTGCCGGTACCGACACCAATAGGATGATCAGCACGAACACCGAGGCCAACTGGTGCATCAGGCCATAGCGCGCGGCCGACAGTTGGGTGCGCAGCGGCACCGCCGGTTCGCGCATCACCAAGGTGGTGAACAGCGCGGGCAGCATGAGCACGCCGAACAGGACATAGGTGCCGGTCCAGGCTTTGTGCAGATAACTGAAACCGGTGGAGCCGAACCACTCGGCGAAGAACAGCGCGCCTGCGGTGGCCAGCAGTGCAGCGACCCGATAGCCGGCCATGTAGCTGGCCGCCAAGGCGGCCTGGCGCTGGTCGTCGGCGATTTCCAGGCGGTAGGCATCGACGGCGATGTCCTGGGTGGCCGAGGCGAACGCCACCAGCACCGCCAGGGCAATCAGCCAAGACAGGTGCTTCTGCGGGTCGCACAGGCCCATGCCCATCAACCCCACCACCACCAGCACTTGTGACAGCAATAACCAGGAGCGACGTCGGCCCATGCCGCCCAGTACCGGCAGACGCCATTGGTCCAGCAGCGGTGACCAGACCCACTTGAAGGCATAGGCCAGACCGATCAGGCTGGCGTAGCCGATGGTTTCGCGGGCGACTCCCGCTTCGCGCAGCCACACCGAGAGCGTGGAAAACACCAGCATGTAAGGCAGGCCGGCGGCAAAGCCGAGCAACAACAGCACCAGCGTTGACGGGCTGGCATAGGCAGCGAGCGCAGCGCGCCAGGTTTTACGGGGCATGGGCCAACATCTGCCTCAAATTTGCGAAAACAAAGCGCGCACTCTAACCGCTGTGCTCCATCGGGCGCCAGCCATGGCGCGACATATCCACGCGATTGTTGGCGACATTCACGCCCTCTGCGCGCAGCCTGGCGCGCTGCTCGTCGCCAGAGGGGGTGCCCGGTGCCAGGCTCAGTCGTCCGCCGGCGCCCAGCACGCGGTGCCAGGGCAGACGCGTGTCGCTCGGCAACTGGCCCAAGGTACGCCCGACCCAGCGCGCCGCTCGCCCCAGACCGGCCATTTCCGCCAACTGGCCGTAGCTGACCACTTTGCCTGCGGGCACTTGATCGAGCACCACATAGAGTGCCGTTCGTCGGACTTGAGGGTCGCCATTGTGCGGAATCGATTGTTCCAACATCAGGCTATCCCTGGGCTGCGAAGGAAAGCACCCAAATGAATGAGCGAAATGAGAATTGAACTCGTAGGCATAGGTCTGGTCTTTCCTTGCTCCGATCCCGGGTATCTGGATAATGCCCGACGTTTCCAGTCAATCGAACGCAAATTTGCCTATGTATTCTAGAGCCCTGCTGTGCCTCTTCGCCGCTTCCCTTTCAGCGCCCGTCCTGGCCGATACCGTTTGGATGAAAAACGGTGACCGCCTGACCGGCAAGATCAAGGTCTTCGATGGCGGCAAATTGCTACTGCAGACGCCTTATGGCGGCAACATTGCCTTGGACTGGAAGCAGATCAAGACCCTGGAAAGCGACCAGGAGTTGCTGGTCAAGCAGGATGCCGAGACCGGCGAGAAAGCCAAGTCGCTCAAGCCTGCCGAGTCCGGCAAGGTGATCCTGGCCAACGGCGAGGCGCCCAAGACCGTCGAGCTCGCCAGCATCGAGCAGATCATGAAGCCGCGCCCGTTGGTGGAAGACTTCATGTGGAAGGGCAACGTCGACCTGGCGCTGGACTACAAGCGCGCCGAGAAGAACACCGACGACTACGACATCGACTTCAAGACCACCGCCCGCCACGGCCGCTGGCGGCACACCGCCGAAGGCGAGTACAACCGCGAAACCAAGGACGACGTCACCACCACCAACAACTGGAGCGCCGAGTACGCGCTGGACCGCTTCCTCACCGAGAAGTGGTTCTGGCAGGGGCGCCTGGAGTACAAGCGCGACATGATCGAAGACTTGGCGCGCCAGCGCACGGTCGGTACCGGCCCGGGCTATCAGTTCTGGGACAACGAACTGGGCGCCTTCTCGCTCGGAACGCTGATCAACCGCACCGACTACGAGTACAGCGACGGCGGCAAGGACAACTTCTATTCCGCCGCCGTGAAGTGGGACTACAACCGCTACCTGATCGGCAAGAAGGTCGAGTTCTTCACCAACGGCGAGCTTGGCAAGCCGATCGGTTCGGTGGCCGATTACTCGCTGGATGCCGAAATGGGCCTGCGCTACAAGGTCACCGATTGGGCCTCCCTCAACCTCAAGGCCGAGAAAGACTTGATCCGCGGCACCCGCGACAGCGACCTGGACAAGACCCGCTACACCGCAGGCTTCGGCGTCGCCTGGTAAGGCAGCGGCAAGCCACAAGCGGCAAGAAGAATGGTGGGAGGTGCCGCCGAGGCACGTCCCACGCTTGCTTTTTCTTGCCGCTTGTAGCTAATAGCTTGCAGCTGCTTTCCGTAGCTGACTGCCAAGGAGATCCGCTGTGAGTACCCACGCCATTCGACCCGCTCGGGAGCTGCTGCTCAAGGAATACCGCGGCGTGCTGTCGACCCTGTCCAAGTCCATGCCCGGCTTTCCCTTCGGTTCGGTGGTGCCTTACTGCCTCGATGAGCAAGGGCGGCCGCTGCTCTTGATCAGCCGCATTGCCCAGCACACCCATAACTTGCAGCAAGACCCCAAGTGCTCGTTGCTGGTGGGCGAGCGCGAGGCCGAGGATGTGCAGGCCGTGGGGCGCCTGACGGTGATGGCCGAGGCGCGCAAGCTGGTCGAGTCGGAAGCCATCGAGGCTGCTGCCGACCGCTACTACCGCTACTTCCCCGATGCCAGCGACTACCACAAGGCCCACGACTTCGATTTCTGGGTGCTGGAGCCGGTGCGTCACCGCTACATCGGCGGCTTTGGCGCCATTCACTGGCTCGATCAGGTGACCCTGGCCAACCCCTTCGCGGGCGCGGTCGAGGCCAGCATGATTGCGCACATGAACAGCGATCATGCCAGCGCCATCGCGCATTATGTCGAGCTCTGTGGCCTGCCGCGCCGTGTGCCTGCCGAACTGGTCGGCATCGACAGCGAAGGGCTGCACCTGCGCATCGGCCATGCGGTCCATTGGCTGGCGTTTCCCAGCATTTGCAATACGCCGACACAAGTACGCGAAGCCTTGGTTTTGCTGGCGCGTGCTGACCGCTGGCCGGTTTACGAAATGAATCGGGGTTGAAATCCGTAGCATCGGCATCCATCTGATGGTCTTACTGGAAGGTTCACTTCCGTCGAGGAATCCTTGATGCGTGCTTTTCTATTGCTGTTCCTGATTTTTCCGGTGCTGGAGTTGTTCGTCTTCGTCAAAGTCAGCGCCGCGATTGGCTTCTTCCCAGCCTTGCTGCTGATCGTTGCCGGTTCGGCCCTGGGGCTGCTGGTGATGCGCATCGCGGGCCTGGCCACGGCGCTGCGTGCCCGTGAGAGCCTGCAGCGTGGCGAGTTGCCTGCCGAAGACATGTTCCAGGGCATGATGCTGGCGGTCGGTGGTGGCTTGCTGCTGCTGCCGGGTTTCATCAGCGACGTGCTGGGTCTGCTGTGCTTGCTGCCCTTCACTCGCCATCTGGCGGCGCGCAAACTGCGCCAGCGTGCCGAGGCCCAGGCCACCCGCCAGCGTGCGTTCCAGGATGACCCGCTGCATGGGCAGCCGCGTGATGGCGGTCATCGCCCCAATGTCATCGAGGGCGAGTACGAGCGCCGCGATCAGTAACCAGTCCCCTGTCTATCAAGCCCGTGCCATTTCGGTGGCGCGGGCTTGTTCATTTATAGGCGGCTGGGAGAAAAAAATTTCCAGCTTCACCCTTGTAATCGAACTGCGCGACCTCATGTAGTGGTCACCGCAAGGTTTCTGGTGGCGACACCAGACATGACATGCGGGGCTCGCCCGGTGCGGGCCCCCACCGGCAACGCCGGATAGCTCAACCCGCCGGTGTCACACCGGCCGATGAAAACCACACATTAGGAGAGATCGACAATGAAGCTTCGTCCTCTGCATGACCGCGTCGTCATCCGTCGCAGCGAAGAAGAATCGAAAACCGCTGGCGGTATCGTCCTGCCAGGTTCGGCCGCTGAAAAACCCAACCGTGGCGAAGTCGTCGCCGTTGGCACCGGTCGTGTCCTGGATAACGGCGAAGTGCGCGCGCTGGCCGTGAAAGTGGGTGACAAAGTGGTTTTCGGCCCGTACTCGGGCAGCAACACCGTGAAAGTCGATGGCGAAGACCTGCTGGTCATGGCCGAGAACGAAATCCTGGCCGTCATCGAAGGCTGATTTCCCCGACTTCCCGTTACTCCACAGAATTCCAAGGATTAAACGATCATGGCTGCTAAAGACGTAAAATTCGGCGATTCCGCTCGCAAGAAAATGCTCGTTGGTGTCAACGTTCTGGCTGACGCGGTAAAAGCGACTCTCGGCCCGAAAGGCCGCAACGTGGTCCTGGCCAAGAGCTTCGGCGCGCCGACCATCACCAAAGACGGTGTTTCGGTCGCCAAGGAAATCGAACTGAAAGACGCCTTCGAGAACATGGGCGCGCAACTGGTCAAGGAAGTCGCTTCCAAGGCCAACGATGCGGCCGGTGACGGCACCACCACCGCCACCGTCCTGGCCCAGGCCATCGTCAACGAAGGCCTGAAGGCTGTCGCTGCCGGCATGAACCCGATGGACCTCAAGCGCGGTATCGACAAGGCCACTTCCGCCGTCGTCGCCGAGCTGAAGAACCTGTCCAAGCCATGCGCCGATTCCAAGGCCATCGCTCAGGTCGGCACCATCTCCGCCAACTCCGACAACTCCATCGGTGAAATCATCGCCGAAGCCATGGAAAAAGTCGGCAAGGAAGGCGTGATCACTGTCGAGGAAGGTTCGGGTCTGGAAAACGAACTGTCCGTCGTCGAAGGCATGCAGTTCGACCGTGGCTACCTGTCGCCGTACTTCGTCAACAAGCCTGACACCATGGTCGCCGAGCTGGACAGCCCGCTGCTGCTGCTGGTCGACAAGAAGATCTCGAACATTCGTGAACTGCTGCCGGTTCTGGAAGCCGTGGCCAAAGCGGGTCGTCCGCTGCTGATCGTCGCCGAAGACGTCGAAGGCGAAGCACTGGCTACCCTGGTGGTCAACAACATGCGCGGCATCGTCAAGGTCGCTGCGGTCAAGGCCCCAGGCTTCGGCGACCGTCGCAAGGCCATGCTGCAGGACATCGCTGTCCTGACTGGCGGCCAGGTCATCTCCGAAGAAATCGGCCTGTCGCTGGAAACCGCTACCCTGGAGCACCTGGGTAACGCCAAGCGCGTGATCCTGTCCAAGGAAAACACCACCATCATCGACGGTGCGGGTGTAGACGGCGACATCGAAGCACGCGTCAAGCAAATCCGTGCGCAGATCGAAGAGACCTCATCCGACTACGACCGTGAGAAGCTGCAAGAGCGTCTGGCCAAGCTGGCCGGCGGTGTTGCCGTGATCAAGGTCGGTGCTGGCACCGAAGTCGAAATGAAAGAGAAGAAGGCCCGTGTCGAAGACGCCCTGCACGCTACCCGTGCTGCCGTCGAAGAAGGCGTGGTGCCTGGCGGCGGTGTTGCCCTGGTTCGCGCCCTGGCTGCGATCGCCGACCTGAAAGGTGACAACGAAGACCAGAACGTTGGTATCGCACTGCTGCGTCGCGCTGTCGAAGCACCGCTGCGTCAAATCACCGCCAACGCCGGTGACGAGCCGAGCGTGGTGGCCGACAAGGTCAAGCAGGGTTCGGGTAACTACGGCTACAACGCTGCGACTGGCGAGTACGGCGACATGATCGAGATGGGTATTCTGGATCCTGCCAAGGTGACTCGTTCGGCCCTGCAAGCGGCTGCTTCGATCGGTGGTCTGATGATCACTACCGAGGCGATGGTTGCTGATCTGCCGGAAGACAAGCCGGCCGGTGGTGGCATGCCGGATATGGGTGGCATGGGTGGTATGGGCGGCATGATGTAAGGTCCTCCCCACCTTGCTGTAAACGAAGAGCCCCGCCTTGTGTGGGGCTTTTTCGTTTTCTCTGGTTGAGGGATTTCTGGGAGGTGGTTTTGGGTGAATATCCGGATTTTTTGGTGAGGCTTAGTCACCTTTTCGCCCTTACGGCGACCCCCTTAATGAGATGGTCACCCCGGCACCCTACGAGGCGTACGCTTTCGTAGGGTGTTTTTACTTCGGAGACCGTCATCATGAGCAACGTGACCCTGATCGGCATCGACATCGGCAAACATACCTTCCAC
>NZ_JAUQOQ010000011.1:0-177981 GCF_030580795.1 Pseudomonas boreofloridensis
GCATTGGAACCACCTGATCCCATCCCGAACTCAGCAGTGAAACGATGCATCGCCGATGGTAGTGTGGGGTTTCCCCATGTGAGAGTAGGTCATCGTCAAGATTCATTTCGCAAAACCCCTATCTGCGCGAGCAGGTAGGGGTTTTGTCTTTGGTGCGCTAAAAAAGCGCCACCATCAGTTAGCTGTCTCTTTGCCCTCCGGCCGCCACGCAAGTCTCCTCATCGGTGCGACAATGTTGCTGTCACAATACGTGACTTCCCCGTACCTACCCTGCGTCAAGACTTAGGTTCGGGGCAATCCTGGCACCTGGACCGAGCGATGCCAGCGCAGCGCGCTGCGCATTTCTGGACTTTCACCGTCCTATTACTTGAGGTTAGAAGCAAGATGGCCAAGGCCGCCGATGTCGTTGTGCAATGCCTGGAAAACGAAGGTGTCGAGTATGTGTTCGGCATCCCCGGCGAGGAGAACCTCGACCTGCTCGAATCCTTGCGCAAGTCGAAGATCAAGCTGGTACTGACCCGCCACGAACAATCCGCAGGCTTCATGGCTGCAACCTATGGACGCCTGACCGGCAAGACCGGCGTCAGCCTGTCGACCCTGGGTCCCGGCGCGACCAACTTGGTCACCGCCAGCGCCTACGCCTATCTGGGCGGCATGCCGATGATGATGATCACCGGCCAGAAGCCGATCAAGAAGTCCAAGCAGGGTCGATTCCAGATCATCGACGTGTGCGGCATGATGGACCCCATCACCAAGTACACCCACCAGTTCGCTTCGGCCGACAACATTCCGGCCCGTATGCGCGAAGCCTTCCGCCTGGCCGAAGAAGAGAAACCCGGCGCGGTGCACCTGGAGTTGCCTGAAGACATCGCCGCCGAGCAGACCGATGCCTTGCCGATCCCGCGCAGCCTTCACCGCCGTCCGCTGGCCGAGCACGTGGCCATCGACGCCGCCGTGCAGAAACTGCAGAACGCACGCAATCCGATCCTGGTGATCGGCGCGGGTGCCAACCGCAAGATGACTGCCAAGGTGCTCAAGCAGCTCATCGACAAGACCGGCATCCCGTTCATCACTACGCAGATGGGCAAAGGTGTGGTCGACGAGCGTCACCCGCGTTTCCTGGGCAACGCTGCGCTGTCGTCTGGTGATTTCGTGCACCGCGCTGTCGAAGCGGCCGACCTGATCATCAACATCGGCCACGACGTGATCGAGAAGCCGCCGTTCTTCATGGTCCGCGGCGGTACCGAAGTCATCCACATCAGCTTCCGTTCGGCGGAAGTGGATGCGGTGTACTTCCCGCAGGTCGAAGTGATTGGCGATATCGCCAACGCCGTGTGGCAGATTAGCGAAGCGTTGGGCGACACCTCGCATTGGGACTTCACCCGCCTGATGGCCATCCGTGAAGCCAACGAAGCGCAGATCGTCGAAGGCGCCGACGACGACCGCTTCCCGGTCTACCCACAGCGTCTGGTGGCCGACATCCGTCGCGTGCTGCCGTCCGAAGGCATCGTCGCCCTCGACAACGGCATCTACAAGATCTGGTTCGCCCGCAACTACAAAGCGCACAAACCCAACACCGTACTGCTGGACAACGCCTTGGCGACGATGGGCGCCGGCTTGCCGTCGGCCATGGCATCGCACCTGGTGTACCCGGACCGCCCGGTGATCTCGGTGTGCGGCGATGGCGGCTTCATGATGAACAGTCAGGAGCTGGAAACAGCTGTGCGTCTGGGCATGCACATCACCGTGGTGATCCTGCGCGACGACGGCTACGGCATGATCCGCTGGAAGCAGGCCAACATGGGCTTCACCGATTTCGGCCTGGACTACGGTAACCCCGACTTCGTCAAATACGCCGAAGCCTACGGCGCCAATGGTCACCGCGTGGAAAGCGCCGAAGGGCTGTTGCCGCTGCTGGAACACTGCATCAAGACGCCAGGCGTGCACGTCATCGATTGCCCGGTCGATTACAGCGAGAACGACCGGATCTTGAATAGCGAGCTGCGTGAGCGCGCACTAGCTGTTTGACTCAGCGACGCCCCCGCCTGTACTACCTCTGGCTAGTGCAGGCGGCTTCTTCCAACTGACCATCGACCTCGAATGTCGGCTGGCTTGGCCACCACTAGCCAGCATGCCCCTTCCAGCAAAATCCTTCCTTCGCCGTGCCTGTGCTAGGGTGCATCTTCCCTTATCCAGGACTGTCCCATGCTGCCCACTCTGAGTGAAAAAGAACTCAATCGTCTTGAAGATCTGTTGATCAGCTACGGTAATGAATACTCAGTGATCAACCTTGCTGAACTCAACGGCTTCTTTACCGCCTTGGCCAGTTCGCCAGTCAAGGTCACGCCTGAACATTGGCTTCCGGCCGTCGCAGGCGGCAAGGTGCCAAAATTCAAGAAGCCCGCCCATGAAGAAGCCTATACCGCGCTGATGTTGCGCTACGCCAGTCAGGTCGCCGAGGAGTTGGCCGATGACCTTGATCGATTCCAACCGCTGTTGGAAGAGAGCGAGACCGAGGAGGGCACGGTCATCGTGCTGGAGGAATGGTGCTTCGGTTACATGCGTGGCACTCAAGTCACTCAATGGCCGACCCTGCCCCGCGAACAGGACGCCTTGCTAAAGGCGATTTCCCTGCACGGTCTTGAAGACAACGTCGAACTGCTCGATACAATGAGCGCCGCGGATCGTCAAGCCTGCGTGCCGCAGTTGCTTGAGGCCATCCGAGCGCTTTATCGTTACCATCATCGGCCCATGCATTGAATAAAGCAGCGTAGGCCAATGTAACCATTTCTTCAGGCCAAACGAGCAATTGTTTCCCGCAGACATGCTCGCGCCAGTTAATTGTGCGCAGGATCAGCCTAACGGTATGGCGTGCTGACGGTATTCGAAGAGTCACTCTGGTCCAATCCTGTATCACAGCGGGAGAGCACATCTGGCTCGGCCGAGGTGCGGAGCCTCATTGATCGTCTAGTGACTTACCTGCGCAGCCACCGGCATCTGATCGAACATTGAGGGTTATCTGAACCAGTGAGCCTATTTGGCTACCAGTGAAAGGTGGGGTCATCACCTCGCTCATCCACACCATCCTGGAGGTACTCTGCGCAACCTGGCCATTAGCCAGATCACCACCGCACCATTGACCTTGCAAGAGGACGCAGGTGTCTGGACTTGTACAACAGCTGGCAAGATGTCGGGCTGCTTGAGAGCATCAGTGCCTAAGGGCTGTTTCGGGTGCAACTGGCCGACTGGCGTCGTCCGCGCTCGCTGCATGATAGCCGCGCGCTGGGGCGCCACCTACCGTTTGTCCGCTGCTGGAGAAGCTGAGCGCCTTCGGTTACCACGGCAACTACGTTCTGGAGATCTTTTCCGAGGGTGTCGTCGACTCGCTGTGGACGAACAAAGTCACATTGGTGCAGGCCGACGAAGCAAGCGCCAGCGTCTTCGCCGCATTGCGCGCTGGCCTACAGGATGCGTAGGCTATAGCCCCGGTAATGATGAACTACAGCGGACCTCCACGATGATTCTGCGTACTCTCCGAAATAGACTCGGTCTGCTGGCCATGCCGCTGCTCGCCGCCTGCAGCGGCCACCAGACAGAGCGTCACGTGGTATACGAGAACACCGTTTACCACTGGCGAATCGAACATGTGGTCCAGCACAACTTTCCTGCGAGCACCCATCAGTATTATCAAGTATTCCTCAACGACCGGCCGCTGGTGCTACCGGCCAAGGCATTCAACGACGAGCGCAATATCGAGGTATTTCTGGCAGCAGGCGGCTTCGATATCGCCCACTGGCGCAACAAATCGATCGTCGTGACGTTCGAGAATACTCAAGCTCGTGGCGGGGAAACGATTCGCCTCATTCGTTCGGTGATGATTACGCCCGATTTGAATGAGCGCGATATCATTCTGACGGATCTGCTGACGCAGCAGGAAGTGGTAGTGGAGCGGGTCGAGGCAGATGCCCCACAGCCTTGAGGATGTACTAGGCCCTTCGATACCAATCAAAGGTACAAAAAAGCCACCTTTCGGTGGCTTCTTCATCAATCCCAGCTCAACGCCCCGCCGGTCTGATACTCGATCACGCGCGTCTCGAAGAAGTTCTTCTCCTTCTTCAAGTCCATGATCTCGCTCATCCATGGGAACGGGTTGGTGGTCCCTGGGTACTCTTCTTTAAGACCGATTTGAGTCAGACGACGGTTGGCAATGAACTTGAGGTAGTCCTCCATCATTGCCGCGTTCATGCCCAGCACGCCGCGTGGCATGGTGTCGCGGGCATATTCGATCTCCAGCTGAGTCCCTTGCAGGATCATCTGGGTCGCTTCTTCCTTCATCGCCGCATCCCACAGGTGCGGGTTCTCGATCTTGATCTGGTTGATCACGTCGATACCGAAGTTCAGGTGCATCGACTCGTCGCGCAGGATGTACTGGAACTGCTCGGCGACGCCAGTCATCTTGTTGCGGCGACCCATGGACAGGATCTGGGTGAAGCCGCAGTAGAAGAAGATGCCTTCCAGGACGCAGTAATAGGCGATCAGGTTGCGCAGCAGTTCCTTGTCGGTTTCGACGGTGCCGGTGTTGAATTCCGGATCGGAAATGGCGCGGGTGTACTTCAGGCCCCAGGCGGCTTTTTTCGCCACCGACGGGATCTCGTGGTACATGTTGAAGATCTCGCCTTCATCCATGCCCAGCGACTCGATGCAGTACTGGTAGGCATGGGTGTGGATCGCCTCTTCGAAGGCCTGGCGCAGGATGTACTGGCGGCATTCGGGGTTGGTGATCAGGCGGTAGACGGCCAGGGCCAGGTTGTTGGCGACCAGCGAGTCGGCGGTGGAGAAGAAGCCGAGGTTGCGCATGACGATGCGGCGCTCGTCTTCGGTCAGGCCGTCCATGCTCTTCCACAGTGCGATGTCGGCGGTCATGTTGACCTCTTGCGGCATCCAGTGGTTGGCGCAGCCATCGAGGTACTTCTGCCAGGCCCAATCGTACTTGAAAGGCACGAGTTGGTTGAGGTCGGCGCGGCAGTTGATCATGCGCTTCTCGTCAACGGCGACGCGGGCCGACGAGCCTTCCAGCTCAGCCAGGCCCTCGGCGATGTCGAGGGCGTCGAGGGCGGCCTTGGCGCGCTTCACGGCTTCGGAATCGGCAGCGGTGGCGGCACGGGCTTCCAGGGCGGCGGCACCACCGGCGCTGTCCAGCTTGTCCAGGGTCGCGGCGGCGTGGGCCTGTGCGGGGGGGTTGCCTTTGGCGGCGACTTCGCCGTCATCTTCTTTGTCGAATTCGTCCCAGCTCAGCATGCTAAGTGCTCCTGCTTGAGGGCCATCTCTGGAGTATGGCCGGTGGATCTTGGTTGCGCTGCTTTGGTCCCGAAGGGGGTACTACCGTGCACGCAAATCTGATTGCCCTTTGAGAGGCTGGCCCAGGCAATGGCGCCCAGGCTTATTGTGTTTGGCTGTGGGGCAGGCGACGGCAATGCCGGCCGCGTCGCGGGTAAACCCGCTGCCACAGGGTTCCGTGTGGTGACACGGAAAAAGAGGCTTCCCGGGGGAAGCCTCAGCCAAGCCTTACTGGCAGGCTTCGCAATCCGGCTCGTCAATGGCGCAGGCCTTCGGCACTGGCGCAGGGCCTGCGGCCTGGACCGGGGCGCTGTCGCCGCCGCTGGAAACGGCGTTGAGCTTGCCGGTGTTGATGGTCGATTTTTCGGTGCTGGTGGCGGCCAGGGCACGGAGGTAGTAGGTGGTCTTCAGACCACGGTACCAAGCCATGCGGTAGGTCACGTCCAGCTTCTTGCCCGAGGCGCCGGCGATGTACAGGTTCAGCGACTGAGCCTGGTCGATCCACTTCTGGCGACGCGAGGCGGCATCGACGATCCACTTGGTGTCGACTTCGAAGGCCGTGGCGTACAGGTCTTTGAGCTCCTGCGGGATACGCTCGATTTGCTGCACCGAACCGTCGTAGTACTTCAGGTCGTTGATCATCACCGAGTCCCACAGGTCGCGGGCTTTCAGGTCGCGGACCAGGTACGGGTTGATCACGGTGAACTCGCCCGACAGGTTCGACTTGACGTACAGGTTCTGGTAGGTCGGTTCGATCGACTGCGATACGCCGGTGATGTTGGCGATGGTCGCGGTCGGTGCGATGGCCATGATGTTCGAGTTGCGGATGCCTTTCTTGACCCGATCGCGCACCGGAGCCCAGTCCAGCGACTCTTCCAGGTTGACGTCGATGTACTTGGCGCCACGGGCCTCGATCAGGATCTGCTGCGAGTCCAGCGGCAGGATACCTTGGGACCACAGGGAACCGTCGAAGGTCTGGTAGGCGCCGCGCTCGTCGGCCAGGTCACACGAGGCCTGGATGGCGTAGTAGCTGACTGCCTCCATGGACTTGTCGGCGAACTCGACGGCCGCGTCCGAGCCGTAAGGGATGTGCTGCAGGTACAGCGCGTCCTGGAAGCCCATGATGCCCAGGCCGACCGGACGGTGCTTGAAGTTCGAGTTCTGCGCCTGGGGCACCGAGTAGTAGTTGATGTCGATCACGTTGTCTAGCATGCGCACGGCGGTCTTGACGGTACGCGCCAGTTTCGCGGTGTCCAGCTTGCCGTCGGCGATGTGGTTCGGCAGGTTGATAGAACCCAGGTTGCACACGGCGATTTCGTCGGCGTTGGTGTTCAGGGTGATCTCGGTGCACAGGTTCGAGCTGTGCACCACGCCCACGTGCTGCTGCGGCGAGCGCAGGTTGCACGGGTCCTTGAAGGTCAGCCAAGGGTGGCCGGTCTCGAACAGCATCGACAGCATCTTGCGCCACAGGTCTTTGGCCTGGACGGTCTTGAACACCTTGATCTTGTTGTACTCGGTCAGGGCTTCGTAGTACTCGTAGCGTTCTTCGAAGGCCTTGCCGGTCAGGTCGTGCAGGTCCGGCACTTCCGAAGGCGAGAACAGGGTCCATTTGCCGTCGTCGAAGACACGCTTCATGAACAGGTCTGGAATCCAGTTGGCGGTGTTCATGTCGTGGGTACGACGACGGTCGTCACCGGTGTTCTTGCGCAGCTCGAGGAATTCCTCGATATCCAGGTGCCAGGTTTCCAGGTAGGCGCAGACCGCGCCCTTGCGCTTGCCACCCTGGTTGACGGCCACGGCGGTGTCGTTGACCACCTTGAGGAAGGGCACGACGCCCTGCGACTTGCCGTTGGTGCCCTTGATGTACGAACCCAAAGCACGCACCGGGGTCCAGTCGTTGCCCAGGCCACCGGCGAATTTGGACAGCATGGCGTTGTCGTGGATGGCCTTGTAGATGCCCGAGAGGTCGTCCGGAACGGTGGTCAGGTAGCAGCTCGACAGCTGCGGACGCAGGGTACCGGCGTTGAACAGGGTCGGGGTCGAGGCCATGTAGTCGAACGACGACAACAGGTTGTAGAACTCGATGGCACGGGCTTCGCGGTCTTTTTCCTGCAGCGCCAGGCCCATGGCCACGCGCATGAAGAACACCTGCGGCAGTTCGAAGCGCACGCCATCCTTGTGGATGAAGTAACGGTCGTAGAGGGTCTGCAGGCCCAGGTAGGTGAACTGCTGGTCACGCTCGTGGTTGATGGCCTTGCCCAGGCGCTCCAGGTCGTAGCCCTTGAGGGCCGGGTCGAGCAGCTCGAACTCGACGCCTTTCGCGACGTAGGCTGGCAGGGCCTTGGCATACAGCTCGGCCATCTCGTGGTGGGTGGCGCTGTCGGCCACGCCGAGGAAGCCCAGGCCTTCGGCGCGCAGGGTGTCCATCAGCAGGCGGGCGGTGACGAACGAGTAGTTCGGCTCGCGTTCGACCAGGGTACGGGCGGTCATCACCAGGGCGGTGTTGACGTCCTTGAGGGCCACGCCGTCGTAGAGGTTCTTCAGGGTGTCGCGCTGGATCAGTTCGCCATCGACTTCGGCCAGGCCTTCGCAGGCTTCGCTGATAATGGTGTTCAGGCGCGCCATGTCCAGCGGCGCCAGGCTGCCGTCGGCCAGGGTGATGCGGATGCTCGGGTGCGGCTCGACCACCGAATCGGTGTTGGCGCGAGTGGCACGTTCTTTGGCGCGCTGGTCACGGTAAATCACGTAGTCGCGGGCGACTTTCTGCTCGCCGGCGCGCATCAGGGCCAGTTCGACCTGATCCTGGATTTCTTCGATGTGGATGGTGCCACCCGACGGCATGCGACGCTTGAACGTGGCGGTGACCTGTTCGGTCAGGCGCGCGACGGTGTCGTGGATACGCGACGAAGCGGCGGCGGTGCCGCCTTCAACTGCGAGGAACGCCTTGGTGATGGCAACGGTGATCTTGTCGTCGGTGTAGGCCACGACAGTGCCGTTACGCTTGATCACGCGCAGTTGGCCCGGAGCGGTCGCAGCCAGATCCTGATTCGAATCGGTGGCCTGCGGCGCCTTGGCCTGCGGGTTCTCGCGAGTTGTGTCGGTGTGCATGGGTGGGTGTCTCCACAGTTTCTATAGTGTTCGGGCGCCTTGTGGGCGCCCACCGTTCCATCCAGTCAGTTGGCCCGGCCCGTGGGCGGACGGCACGCGAAGGTGCGTCGGCCACTCGGGCTTACCGACTTCGGGACAGACTCAGGAATAAGGGCAATCGCTTGCCGCTCCCTGGCCGAAGTCAAAGATCCTGGGCGAGCCCAGGAACTGTTGCTGTTGGGTGTCAGGCCATGCCTGCAACACCCATACCCGAACAAGGCCACGGGGGCTTGCCTCGGTCGCGCCTGTGCAGGAGCGGTTTGGCTGCTGAAATCAGCGTAAGTTCCGGCAGAAAAATCGCTTGAGTTTCTGCGTTGACTTATGGTTGTGCTCAAGGTCGAAGCCACAACATGTAGTGGTTCGCCGCGCTGGGGATACAAGATAATGCGGTATGGGGGGTATTGCAAGGCAGCGGGCTGTGGATATCTTGTGGGTACTTTGTGAGTGAATAGCCGACCGCCGCTGTAGGCCTAGTCGCTACAGGTCCGGACGTTTTTTTGCGCTTTCCGGACCTGTGCAAGAAGCTGCCGAGTGGTTGGCAGTCCCTACGGCTGGACGTAGTATCCGAGGGCAACATGACCCTCTGTCTATAGGTCAGGACGCCCCCGACCACCACAACAAGAAGGGAGAAGGCGATGGATCAGCCCCTCCAGCGCATCCTCATCGTCGAGGACGATCAGCGTCTGGCCGACCTCACTGCCGAGTACTTGCAGGGTAATGGTTTCGAGGTGTCGGTCGAGCATGATGGCGCGCGGGCCGTGCGGCGTATCCTCGACAGCCAGCCCGATCTCGTGGTGCTCGACCTGATGCTGCCTGGCGAAGACGGTTTGAGCATTTGCCGAAAGGTCCGTGGCCAGTTCGCCAATCCCATCCTCATGCTGACAGCGCGCAGTGACGAACTCGATCAGGTCCAGGGCCTGGACCTGGGCGCCGACGATTACGTGTGCAAGCCCGTGCGCCCGCGTCTGCTGCTGGCGCGCATCAATGCGCTGCTGCGACGTAGCGACGCGCCTCTGGGCAAGGCCCACAGCCTGTGCTTCGGTGCACTGCGCATCGACAACCGTGCGCGCGAGGCCTGGCTGGGCGAGCAGGCCATCGAGCTGACCGGCGCGGAGTTCGACCTGCTCTGGTTGCTGGCCAGCCATGCCGGTCGGGTGCTGTCGCGCGAGCAGATCTGCACGTCGCTGCGCGGCGTCGGTTATGACGGCCAGGACCGCTCCATCGATATCCGCATCTCCAAGATTCGCCCGAAGATCGGCGACGATCCTGTACACCCGCGTCTGATCAAGACGCTGCGCAGCAAGGGTTATCTGTTCGTCGGCGATGTCGGGCCATGAATTCGATCTTCTTGCGCATTTATGGCGGCATGCTGGCGGTGCTGGTATTGGTCGCCGTGCTCGGGGTCCTGAGCCTGCAGCTGGTCAACCACGTGCGTGCCGCGCAGTACCGAGAGGATCTGGCGCAAGGCACCTTCAGTCTGATGGCGGACAACCTGGCGCTGCAGAGCGAGGTCGAGCGCAAGCGATCGCTGGTGATCTGGGAGCGGCTGCTCGGCGTGCCACTGGATCTGCTGGCGCTATCCGCGCAACCCCTGGATGCCGGCCAACGCAGCCGTCTGGCGCGTGGTCTGGTGGTGGTCGAAAAGACCGGGCCGCACGCGGCCAAGGTACTGCGCCAGTTGGCCCAGGAGGACCAGGTGCTGGTGGCGCAGGTCAAGCAGATCAGCGAGCAACTCGCCCGCGCGACGTTGTACCTGCTGGCCGACGAGCTGGTGCGCTACCCGGTGACCGAGCAGCCACAGCGCCTGGCGCAGATCCGTCAGAGCAAAGGATTTGGTTTCGACATCGGCTTGCAGCGCATCGAGCGCGCGGATCTGGACGACGATCAGCGACGGCGGGTGGAGGAGGGCGACACGGTGATGGCGTTGAGCCGCGACGGGGACGCCATCCGCGTGTTCTCTGGGCTGTCCGGCTCGCCCTGGGTGCTGGAGATTGGACCACTCTACCCGTTCAAACCCTATCCACCGGCATTGCTGGTGTTGATCGCGGCAGTGGGTTTGTGCTTGATCGGTTTGGTGGTCTACCTGCTGGTGCGTCAGCTCGAGCGCCGCGTCTCGGGTCTCGAACTGGCGGCCTCGCACATCGCCCAGGGCAGCCTGCAGACGCGGGTGCCGGCCGGCGATGCCGACTCGGTCGGACGCCTGGCTGCAGCGTTCAACCGCATGGCCGAGCACCTGCAGCGCTCGCTGAGCATGCAGCGCGAGCTGGTGCGTGCGGTGTCACACGAATTGCGCACGCCGGTGGCACGCCTGCGTTTCGGCTTGGAGATGATCGAGGAGGCCGACACCGAACAGGCGCGGGCCAAGCACCTGGCGGGGATGGACAGCGACATCCAGGACTTGGACCGGCTGGTCGACGAGATGCTCACCTATGCCCGCCTGGAACAAGGCGCCCCGGCCCTTCATTTCGAGCGCGTCGATGTACGGCAATTGCTGGACAGGATCGTGACCGAGCTGGCCCCGTTGCGCGCGGATATCCGGGTGACGCAAGCTGAGGATCCAGACCGTGACGGCGCGCCACGGTGGGTCGAAGCCGAGCCGCGTTATCTGCACCGCGCGTTGCAGAATCTGGTGGGCAATGCGTTGCGCCACGCCGAGTCGCAGGTGCGCTTGAGTTACCAGCTCGACGCGCAGCGCTGCCGCATCGACGTGGAAGACGACGGGCCGGGCATTCCGGAGGGGTTCTGGGACCGCATCTTCACGCCGTTCACGCGCCTGGACGACAGCCGCACCCGCGCCTCGGGCGGTCACGGTCTGGGACTGTCGATCGTGCGGCGGATCATCTATTGGCATGGTGGGCGGGCACTGGTTGGGCGCAGCGAAGGCCTGGGCGGCGCCTGCTTCAGCTTGAGCTGGCCCGCCCGGCAGCCGCGCCACTGAGGGTCAGGCGCTGACCAGACTGAGCAGATGGCCGTCCTGCACACAGTACTGACCCGCCAGCTCGCGGCCGCTGCGCCATTCGGCCGACAGATCGGTGAGCAGGCGCAAGCGCGCGTGGCCGTCGGCGCTCCATTCGAGCAGCTCGGCGTGCTCGAAGTAAAAGCGCTTGAGCGTCAGCGGATAGAGCGCTTTGAACAAGCTTTCCTTGAGCGAAAAGGTCAGCGTCACGCTTAGGCCGATCTGCGCCGGATCCAGGCGCTGCAATTCGCTGGGGGTGAGGATTTCAGCGGCCAGGCGCTCGGCGCGCGCGTCGTCGAGCAGGCTTTCCTGATCGATGCCGATGCCCTGGCAGGCCGTGGCGGGCGCGACTACGGCGGCGGCCCAGCCCTGGCCGTGGGTGATGGAACCACGGATGTCCCCAGGCCAGATGGGCGAGCGGTCCTCATGGGTGCCGGGCACGTGATCGCGACCGTCGAGGTGCTGAAGAGCCGCACGCGCACAGACGCGCCCGGCCAGGTACTCGGCCTGGCGCTTGGCCACCGAGCGTTGCAGGCTGGTGCTCTGCTCGATGCCGGCGCGCTGGAAGTCGTCGGCGGCCAGGCGTTGGGGATCGAAGGCGCAACTGACCAGCACCGCGCCGGGCACGGGCTGGGGCAGGGGCCAGTGGTGCTGGAGCGGGGCGCAGCAGGTAGGCAGTCTGTTCATGGGCGCTATTGTGCCATTTGCCGGGTCCGCCCCGCACGCGGGGCTGACCGCCTATTTGAAGGCCTGTTTGAAGAACGCCTGCATGTCCCGCCAAGCGCTTTCATCAGCAGCCTTGTCATAGCCGATGTCCGGCCCGCCATGCTCGCCATGGCTCAGGCGGTCGGCGTCGGGGTTGGTGAAGCCGTGCTTGGCACCGGGAATGCCGACGAACGTCATGTCGGCACCGGCAGCGGCCATTTCCTGCTTGAAAGCCTCCACCTGCTGCGGTGTGACCATGCTGTCGGCTTCGCCATGCTCGACCAGAATCTTGGCCCTGACCACGCCTGGCTGGGCGGGTGTCTGGGTGACCAGCGCGCCGTGGAAGCTCACCACGCCATCGAGCTTCTCGCCCCGGCGAGCGGCATCGAGCACCACCTTGCCGCCGAAGCAGTAGCCCACCGCACCCAGCTCATGCTTGTTGGTGTTGGGTTGCAGCTTGAGCAGCGCCAGGCCCGCGTCGAAGCGCCGCGCGGCCGCAGCCGGGTCCTTCAGCGCGGCGGCCATGAAGGCCTGGGCGTCCTGTGGGTGCTCGGTGTGCTTGCCGTCGCCATACATGTCGATGGCCAGGGCGTTGTAGCCCAACGCGGCAAGGTCGCGGGCGCGACGCTTGGCGTAATCGTTCAGCCCCCACCACTCGTGCACCACGACGATGCCGGGGCGCTTGCCATCGAGGGCGTCGTCATAGGCGTAGTAGCCGATCAGCGGCGTGCCGTCGGCGTCCTGGTAGCGAATCTCGCGGGTCTGTACCGCCGCCTGGGCGAGGGCGGCGCTGCACATCAGGGCCAGGGCAAGCAGGAAACGCATGGGGGATCTCCAGGTGCGGGCGCTGTTCACGTTCGGTTCGTTCAGCCGAGGTTCAGTCGGGGTTCAGGGGCGGTTCAGGCTGTCCTGCTTACTCTAGCCCTCACACCCACACAGCGCACCTCACTGGAGAAACAAAGCATGAAAGCACTCAATACCCTGATGGTCGCCATGGCTGTCTGCGCCTCCGGCTTCACCGCTACCTCCCAGGCCGACGACACGTTCGCCAGCGTGACTTACGGCCAGACCAGCGACAAGATTCGCAAGTCCGGTCTGCTGCAACGCAACACCGATCACCTCAACACCGACGGCATCATCAACAAGGACGGCACCTGGGGCCTGCGGGTCGGGCAGATGAACGACCAAGGCCGTTACTACCTGACCTACGACAACGTCTCCAACAGCCATAGCGGCATCAAGCTGCGCCAGGAAAACCTGCTTGGCAGCTACGACCTGTTCCTGCCGGTCACCGATACCGCCAAGCTGTTCGGCGGCGCCAGCCTGGGCATGACCAAAATGACCCAGACCTCATCCGGCTACAGCCGCGATACCAACTACGGCTACGCCGCCGGGCTGCAGGCCGGTGTGATCCAGCAGGTCACCGACAACACCTCGGTGGAACTGGGCTACCGCTACCTGCGCACCAACGCCTCCACCGAACTCACGCCCCATGCCGGCAACAAGGAAGGTGCACTGCGCCTGACCAGCAGCGCCCAGACCTACTTGGCCGCCACCTACAAGTTCTGACGCGACAGGCTCGACGAAACCGGCCGGGGTTCCCCCTGCCGGTTCGCTGTTATGCTGTGCCAGCCCGCCTCTAGTTCAGGCGGGGCGAGAGAAACCAAGGAGAACGACATGAAGTTGCTGGTGGTCGAGGATGAAGCGCTGCTGCGTCACCACCTGTACACACGGCTGGGCGAGACCGGACATGTGGTCCAAGCGGTCGGCGATGCCGAGGAGGCGCTGTACCAGGCCGGCCAGTACAACCACGATCTCGCCGTCATCGACCTCGGGCTGCCGGGCATGAGCGGCCTGGACCTGATCCGCCAACTGCGCAGCCAGGACAAGACTTTTCCCATCCTGATTCTCACCGCCCGCGGCAACTGGCAAGACAAGGTCGAAGGCCTGGCTGCAGGTGCCGACGACTACGTGGTCAAGCCTTTCCAGTTCGAGGAGCTGGAAGCCCGCCTGAACGCGCTGCTGCGCCGCTCCAGCGGGTTCACCCAGTCGACCATTGCCGCTGGGCCCTTGTTGCTGGACCTCAATCGCAAGCAGGCCACCCTCGACGAGCAGCCGCTGGCACTGACCGCCTACGAGTACCGCATCCTCGAATACCTCATGCGTCATCACCAGCAGGTGGTGGCCAAGGATCGACTGATGGAACAGCTTTACCCGGATGACGAGGAGCGTGATCCGAACGTCATCGAGGTGCTGGTCGGCCGGCTGCGCCGCAAGCTCGAGGGCGACAACGGCTTCAAACCGATCGACACCGTTCGCGGCCTGGGCTACCTGTTCACCGAGCGCTGCCGATGATTCGTTCGCTGCGCGTGCGCCTGATGCTGGCCGCCGCCGTGCTGGCGCTGCTGTTCATGCTGGCGCTGCTGCCGGCCTTGCAGAAGGCCTTCAGCCTGGCCTTGCAGGAGTCGATCGAGCAGCGCCTGGCCTCGGACATCACCACGCTGATTTCTGCCGCGCGCGTCGAGCACGGCCATTTGCAGATGCCCGATCTGCTGCCTGACGAGCGCTACAACCTGCCCAGCGTCGGCCTGCTCGGCTACATCTTCGACCGAGAAGGGCGTCTGGTGTGGCGTTCGCGTGCCACCACCGACCGACACATCAACTACCAGCCCCGCTATGACGGCCATGGCAACGAGTTCGCCCGAATCCGCCAGGACAATGGCGACGAATTCTTCGTCTATGACGTGGAAGTCAAACTGCTCGGTGGTCGCAGCGCAGCATTCAGCATCGTCGCCCTGCAACCGGTGCGCGAGTACCAGCACACCCTCGACGGCCTGCGCGAGAAGCTCTACTTGGGCTTTGGCGCGGCCTTGCTGGCGCTGATGGTGTTGCTGTGGGCCGGCCTGACCTGGGGGCTGCGTTCACTGCGCAGGCTCAGCCACGAACTGGACGAGGTGGAGAGCGGCGCCCGCGAGGGCCTGAGTCGCGAGCATCCGCGCGAACTGCTGCGCCTGACCGGCTCGCTCAACCGGCTGCTGCACAGCGAGCGCGAACAACGCCAGCGCTACCGCGATTCGCTGGACGACCTGGCGCACAGCTTGAAGACGCCGCTGGCGGTGTTGCAAGGCATGGGCGAGAGCATGGGGCGCGGCGGTGGCGAGCGTGAACAGGCGCGCGTGCTGCAGAGCCAGATCGAGCGCATGAGTCAGCAGATCGACTACCAATTGCAGCGCGCCAGCCTGCGCAAGAGTGGCCTGGTGCGACACCAGGTGCGCCTGGCGCCGGTGCTCGACAGCTTGTGCAGCACCTTGGACAAGGTGTATCGCGACAAGCGCGTGGCGGTGACACTGGACGTTGCCCCGCAGGCGCGCGCGCCGATCGAGGAGGGCGCCTTGCTCGAACTGCTCGGCAACTTGCTGGAGAACGCCTATCGCCTGTGCCTTGAGCAGGTGCGGGTGAGCTTCGAGACGTTGCCGGGCCAACAGGTGCTGTGCATCGAAGACGACGGCCCCGGTGTGCCAGCCAGTCAACGTGAGCGGATTCTGCAGCGCGGTGAGCGCCTGGATCGCCAGCATCCAGGTCAGGGCATCGGCCTGGCGGTGGTCAAAGACATCATCGACAGCTTCGACGGGCGCCTGACGCTCGAGGATTCGCCGCTCGGCGGCGCTGCGTTCAGGATCACCTTCAACCAGGAATGATCCGCCCAGGTTGCGCCGGCCGTGGGCGGATTCCCGCCACTCAGGGTGTACGAATTTCGCCACAGGGCGGAATTCCGCCATATCCTACACGTCTTGTTGCCCTGTCCTTGGGCAGAAACTTCCCGTAAACACTCGTGTTGCACCCGGATTGGGCATTTTGGCATCAGCCTTGCTACAGCTTTGTCAGAGACCTGCCCAGGCAGCTCTAACACAATGACAAATCCCTCCGGGTGCAGGAGGGTTCGCGCTTTAGGTGCCTCGCCCTGGGAAGGGTGAATCGGCACACTTGAGGAAGATCACGCCATGACGAAACGTCAGCCGCTGTACAAATCCCTGTATTTCCAGGTGATCGTTGCCATCACCATCGGTATTCTGCTCGGCCATTTCTATCCGGAAACCGGCGTCGCCCTCAAACCGCTGGGTGACGGCTTCGTCAAACTGATCAAGATGGTCATCGCTCCGATCATCTTCTGTACCGTGGTCAGCGGCATCGCCGGCATGCAGAGCATGAAGTCGGTTGGCAAGACCGGCGGCTACGCACTCCTGTACTTCGAGATCGTTTCCACCATCGCCCTGATCATCGGCCTGATCGTGGTCAACGTGGTCCAGCCTGGCGCCGGCATGCACGTCGACGTCAGCACCCTGAACGCCAGCAGCGTCGCGGCCTACGCCTCGGCCGGTGCGCAGCAGACCACCGTCGGCTTCCTGCTCAACGTGATCCCGGCCACCGTGGTCGGTGCCTTCGCCAACGGCGACATTCTGCAAGTGCTGATGTTCTCGGTGCTGTTCGGCTTCGCCCTGCACCGCCTGGGCAGCTACGGCAAACCGCTGCTGGAGATGATCGATCGCTTCGCCCATGTGATGTTCAACATCATCAACATGATCATGAAGCTGGCGCCGGTCGGTGCCTTCGGTGCCATGGCCTTCACCATCGGCCAGTACGGTGTCGGTTCGCTGGTGCAACTGGGCTACCTGATGGCCTGCTTCTATATCACCTGCCTGTTGTTCGTGCTGGTGGTGCTGGGCGCCATCTGCCGCGCCCACGGCTTCAGCGTCCTCAAGCTGATCCGCTACATCCGCGAAGAGCTGCTGATCGTGCTGGGTACGTCTTCGTCGGAGTCGGCCCTGCCACGCATGCTGACCAAGATGGAGCGCCTGGGCGCGAAGAAATCCGTCGTTGGCCTGGTGATCCCGACCGGCTACTCGTTCAACCTGGACGGCACCTCGATCTACCTGACCATGGCTGCGGTGTTCATCGCCCAGGCCACCGACACCACCATGGACATCACTCACCAGATCACCCTGCTGCTGGTGCTGCTGGTCGCCTCCAAAGGGGCTGCGGGTGTGACCGGTTCGGGCTTCATCGTCCTGGCCGCCACCCTGTCGGCGGTCGGTCACCTGCCGGTTGCTGGCTTGGCGCTGATCCTCGGGATCGACCGCTTCATGTCCGAAGCCCGTGCGCTGACCAACCTGGTCGGTAACGCCGTTGCCACCGTCGTGGTCGCCAAGTGGGTCAAGGAGCTGGATACCGACAAGCTGCAGTCCGAGCTGGCCTCCGGTGGCTCGCCGCTGGTCGAGACTCGTCCGACCGACGACCTGGGCGTGGCCGAAGGTCCAGCCGTGCGTTGATCGTGGTGGTAGTGCGATAAAGGAAGGCGACCCTCGGGTCGCCTTTTTCATGCCTAGCGCGGCAGGTGCTTACTCGACTCGGGTCTGTCCGCTGAAGACCAGCACTTGCCGACAGCGCCGACACAGGTAGCGGCGCCCCTGGCGTACCAGTGTGTGGCGCTGGGCGGTGAAGGCGAAGTCGCTGTCCGGGCAGGGGCAGCGATAGATGTAGCGCGTGGCCACGCGACGCTGCACTTCGTAGCGGTGGCAGCGCTCGGGCGGCAGCTCGTAGACCCCGCGCATGATCAACTGCCATTCCTCGCCGTGGGCCTGGATGCGGTCGCCGAACAACTGGTGAGCGATCAGGTGCGCCACTTCATGGGCCACGGTCTGGCGCAGGAAGTCGTCGTGGTTCTCGCGGTACAGCTGCAGGTTGAAGCGCAGCAGGTTTTCATGCAGATGGGCGACGCCGGCCTTCTGCCCGCGCAGCTTGAAGCTGACCTGCGGGCGCGGGAAGGTGCGTTTGAAGAAGGTTTCGGCTAGCTGGTAACAGGTTTCGACGCGTTGCGTGAGCAGCTCGGGCATGGCGGGGCAATTCTCCTGGCCCGCCATTATGCCGCAAGCCATCGGCGGCCGACGAGCCGCCGGTCAGCCTCGGCATGGCGCTGCTGATCAGAAGGCCCTACGCCTGGGCTCGGTTTGCAGGTAAAATGCTCGGCTTTTGTCACACCTCGCGGATTCAAGCGCTATGGGCACCCTCTCGGTCAACCAGAACAAACTGCAAAAACGCCTGCGTCGTCTCGCCGGCGAAGCCATCACCGACTACAACATGATCGAGGATGGCGACAAGGTCATGGTCTGTCTGTCCGGGGGCAAGGACAGCTACACCATGCTCGACGTTCTGCTGCACCTGCAGAAGGTGGCGCCGATCAGCTTCCAGATCGTCGCGGTGAACATGGACCAGAAGCAGCCGGGCTTTCCCGAGCATGTGCTGCCTGCCTACCTGAAGACCTTGGGCGTCGAGTATCACATCGTCGAGAAAGACACCTATTCGGTGGTCAAGGAACTGATCCCCGAGGGCAAGACCACCTGCTCGCTGTGCTCGCGCCTGCGCCGGGGCACCCTGTACACCTTTGCCGATGAAATCGGCGCGACCAAGATGGCGCTCGGTCATCACCGCGACGACATCGTCGAGACCTTCTTCCTCAACATGTTCTTCAACGGCGCGCTCAAGGGCATGCCGCCGAAGCTGCGCGCCGACGACGGTCGCAACGTGGTGATCCGTCCGCTGGCCTACTGCAGCGAGAAGGACATCCAGGCTTACTCGGACATGAAGGAATTCCCGATCATCCCGTGCAACCTGTGCGGCTCTCAGGAAAACCTGCAGCGCCAGGTGGTCAAAGACATGCTGGTGGAGTGGGAGCGCAAGCACCCAGGACGCACCGACAGCATCTTCCGCGCGCTGCAGAACGTCGCGCCGTCGCAACTGGCCGACCGCAACCTGTTCGACTTCACGGGCCTGAAGATCGACGAAAGCGCCACGCCGCGCTTTCTCGATGTGCTGAACGTCTGATCCGATGCGCGACTATCTGTGGCTGCACACGTACTGCCTGAATCGCTTCGGCTCGGCCAAGGCGCTCGAAGCCTTCCTGCCGCAACCGCGCTCGGCCGCCCAGTTGCGCGCCCTGCCGGATGATCGCTACCTCTCGACCCTGGCGCTGCGGGTCTTTCGCGCCGGGCTCAAGCACAGTCTGGTGGACGCCAAGTGGCCCGCGTTCGAGCAGGTGTTCTTCGGCTTCGACCCGGAAAAGGTGGTGCTGATGAGCGCCGAGCATCTGGAGCGGTTGATGCAGGACACCCGCATCATCCGCCACTTGGGCAAGCTCAAGAGCGTGCCGCGCAACGCGCAGATGATCCTCGACGTGGCCAAGGAAAAGGGCAGCTTCGGCGCGTTCATCGCCGACTGGCCCGAGAACGACATCGTCGGCCTTTGGAAGTACCTGGCCAAGCATGGCAACCAGCTCGGTGGGCTGTCGGCGCCGCGCTTTCTGCGCATGGTCGGCAAGGATACCTTCGTGCCCACCGAAGACATGGCCGCCGCGCTGATCGCCCAGAAGGTGATCGACAAGGCGCCGACCAGCCAGCGCGACCTGGCGTTGGTGCAGGAGGTGTTCAATCGCTGGCACGAAGAAAGCGGGCGGCCGCTGTGTCAGTTGTCGGTGATGCTGGCCCATACCGTCAATCACTGAGACGGCGAGGCGGGCGCCTACCGACCTTCGCCCGCCATACGCCGTTCGAACTGGAACTTCCAGCGCACGAACAGCAAGGCGCTGACGAACAGCGCCAGGCTCACCAGCACTTCGATCCAGCCGAACAGCGCCCTGGCTGGGTCGAAGGCCGCCAGCACACCCTTGATGAAATAGAGGTTCACCACGAAGCAGGTCCAGGCATGTGCCCGGGCGCTGCCGATCAGCATGCCGGGCAGCAACAGCAGCAGCGGCACCAGCTCGATGGCCAGGATCACCGCGACGCGGGCGCCGTGCAGGTCGGCGAACCACACATCGTTCACCACCAGCAGGGCGATCAGGCCACAGAAGCAGGCCAGCGCCAGTGCGCGGGTCACGCGCAGGCGTGGAGCCAGCCAGTCGAGTGTCGGCAGTACCTTGGGTTTTTTAGCCACGTGCATGACTCAGCGCCTTGGCCGTGCTCGCCAAGCGTTGGCCCAGGGCGCGGCACAGGGCGATTTCGTGCTCGTCCAGCTCGCGCTTGCCATCGGCGCCGGCATGGTGACTGGCGCCATAGGGCGTGCCGCCGCCACGGGTTTCCAGCAAGGCGGACTCGCTGTAGGGCAGGCCGGTGACCAGCATGCCGTGGTGCATCAGCGGCAGCAGCATCGACAGCAGGGTGGTCTCCTGGCCGCCGTGCAGGCTGGCGGTGGAGGTGAACACGGCCGCAGGCTTGCCCACCAGTTCGCCACCCAGCCACAGGCTGCTGGTGCCGTCGAGGAAGTACTTCAGCGGCGCTGCCATGTTGCCGAAGCGGGTCGGGCTGCCCAAGGCCAGGCCCGCGCACTGGCGCAGGTCGTCCAGGTTGGCGTAGAGCGCGCCGCTGGCGGGGATGTCCGGCGCCACGGCTTCGCACTCGGTGGAAATGGCCGGTACGGTGCGCAGCCGCGCTTCTAGCCCGGCCATTTCGACGCCGCGGGCGATATGCCGGGCCATCTCGCTGGTGGAGCCGTGACGGCTGTAGTACAGCACCAGGATGTAGGGTTCGCTCATGGCAAGAGCTCCAGGACGTTTTCCGGGGGACGGCCGATCACGGCCTTGTCGTCGACGACGAGGATCGGGCGTTCGATCAGTTTCGGATGCTGGACCATGGCCTCGATCAGTTGTGCATCGCTGAGGGCGGGGTTGGCCAGGTCCAGGGTCTTGAATTCGTCTTCGCCGCTGCGCAGCAACTGGCGTGCGCCGATGCCGAGCTTGCCGAGCAGCGCGTGCAGGGTGGCCGCATCGGGCGGGGTTTCCAGGTAGCGCACGATGGTCGGTGCCAGGCCGCGGGCTTCCAGCAGTTCCAGGGCGCCACGGGATTTCGAGCAGCGTGGGTTATGGTAGAGGGTCAGTTCGGGCATGACGGGTCGCATCCAGCTGGGTGTGGCGGCTATTCTACCCGCTGCGTCCGACATTTCATGCTTTAAAACTTCGAGAAGGATTGACCCATGGCAAGGCGTTTGGCGGCTGCACTGGCGATCACCGCGAGCCTGTTGCTCGGCGGCTGCGGTGCAGACTACGGCGTGGACCAACACGGCAACACGGTAAAGGCCGAGCAGCTCGACGGGCACTGGCTGGTGCTCAACTACTGGGCCGAGTGGTGCGGTCCGTGCCGCACGGAAATCCCGGAACTGAACAGCGCGGCCCAGCAGTGGCAGGCGCAGGGCATCAAGGTGGTGGGGGTGAACTTCGATGGCCTGCAGGGCGACGATCTCAAGCAGGCGGCCCAGGCGCTCGGCATCGAATTCACCGTGCTGGCGCAGGATCCTGCCGAGCACTACGAGTTACCGCGCAGCGAGGCGTTGCCAGTGACCTACATCATCGATGACAAGGGCAAGGTGCGCGAGCAGTTGCTCGGCGAGCAGACGCTCGAAGGGCTCCAGGCCAAGATCAAGGCGTTGAAGGGCGGAGCCTGACGGTTATCAGGGCTGCTGCGCAGTCCATCGCGGGTCGACCGGCGATGGCGTGCTTGGCAGACCTGAATGACTTCAGTCTTCGTCAGCCCAGAAGCGCAGGGGCTTGCCTTCGGCAGGCCACAGGCGGATCTGCTCGATGCTCGAGACATCCCAGCGCTGCACGCTCTGCAGCGCTTTCAGATAGCGTTCTTCCTGCTCCATCAGTGCCGGGGCGCACAGCTTGCGGGTCTTGCCGACCTGGCCGAAGCTGAGCCGCTCGCCGTTCTGCGTGTAGCTGGCGAACCAGTGGTTGCAGCCGGCGGTGCCATAGGCGCGACCATCGTCGGCCAGGGTCAGGGTCAGGTGACTGTTGTCGATCAGCGGGCGTTCGCCGATCCATTCCAGGACATAGCTACGCTCGTGCTGCAGCTTCGAAGGCTCGGCGGCGCAGCCGAGCAGACCACTGAGCAGCACCGCGCAGGTCAACAGATGCTTCATTGGGCGCCTGCCTGGCACTGACGGCACAGGTGACGCTCGCCTTCGCTGCGCCAGCCCAGTTCGGCGATGCGGGCGCTGGCGGCCGGTTGGCGGGCCTTCTTGCCCAGTTTGGCGTCGACGGCGAACTCGAAGTCGAGCACGGCTTCGCACTGGTCGCACTTGACCTGCCAGGTAAGGATTTCCAGCTCGTTGAACACCGGGCCGCTGGCCACGGCAACCCACTGGCCGCGCGGGTTGATCAGGTGGCGCACGCTTTCGACGGTCAGGCGCATGGACAGGTCCTTGCTGCCCTTGAGGGTGACCAGCAGGGCGTCGCCCTTGTGCATCGAGCCGCCGTTGCCGGTCACCTGGTAGCGACCTGGCACCAGGGCGCGGCATTCGATCAGGGTGTGTTGCGGGTTGAAAAGGGTGTAGCGGAAATCGTGCTCGACCATGGGTCCTCCAGAAATGCCGCGTATCCTAACCCGTGACGGTGTTGCGCGCATCGCCTGCCGCCCAGTGGAGCACGTTGTCCAGCGTGGTGGCAGCGATCGCCGCCAAGGCTTCCTGGGTGAGGAAGGCCTGGTGGGCAGTGACGATGACGTTGGGGAAGGTCAGCAGGCGGGCCAGTACGTCGTCCTGCAGCGGCTGGTCGGAGCGGTCCTCGAAGAACAGCTGCGCTTCTTCCTCGTAGACATCCAGGCCCAGGTAGCCGAGTTGACCGTTCTTGAGCGCGTCGATCAGCGCCGGTGTGTCGACCAGCGCGCCGCGTCCGGTGTTGATCAGCATGGCGCCTGGCTGCAGGCTGGCCAGGCTGCGGGCGTTGATCAGGTGACGGGTGGCGTCGGTCAGCGGGCAGTGCAGGCTGATGATGCGCGACTCGCTGAGCAGTTCGGGCAGCTCCAGGTAGCGGGCCCCCAGTGCCAGCAACTCGGGATTGGGCTGCGGGTCGTAGGCCAGCAAGCGACAGCCGAAGCCGGCCATGATGCGGGCGAAGGTCGCGCCGATCTGTCCGGTGCCGACCACGCCTACGGTCTTGCCATGCAGGTCGAAGCCGGTCAGCCCGTGCAGAGTGAAGTCGCCGTCGCGGGTGCGGTTGTAGGCGCGGTGCAGGCGACGGTTGAGCGCCAGGATCAGCGCGACCGCGTGCTCGGCCACGGCGTGCGGCGAGTAGGCTGGTACCCGCACCACGGTCAGTCCCAGGCGCGCCGCTGCGGCCAGGTCCACGTGGTTGTAGCCGGCCGAGCGCAGGGCGATCAGGCGGGTGCCGCCGCTGGCCAGGCATTCCAGTACCTCGGCATCCAGCTCGTCATTGATGAAGGCGC
The DNA here is from genome assembly GCF_030580795.1 of Pseudomonas boreofloridensis. Taxonomy (NCBI): domain Bacteria; kingdom Pseudomonadati; phylum Pseudomonadota; class Gammaproteobacteria; order Pseudomonadales; family Pseudomonadaceae; genus Pseudomonas; species Pseudomonas boreofloridensis. The sequence continues at coordinate 23,416 of NZ_JAUQOQ010000011.1, forward strand.
ACACCACGGCGAAACCCTGCCCCAGCGGTGCCGTGTCCAGGGTCAGGCGAGCGGGTTGAAAGTGCAGTTCCAGGCCGCTGTCGATGGCCGCCTGGCTGAAGCTTTCCTGGTCGTAGTGTTGGCTGCTGAACAACAGGATGCGCATGCGCGATACTCCTTCGGCAATCGGTTGTCAGGCGCTCAAGTGCGCCTGTTGCGCCAGACGCTCGATGGCCAGGTCCAACTCGTCGAGCGCCTGGGTGGTCTGGGGGCTGTCCTGCTTGAGCAAGGTTTCGGCGCGCTGGCAGGCCGCACGCAGTTGCGGCACCCCGCAATAGCGCGAAGCCCCGTTGAGGCGATGCACGCGCTCGATTATCGCCGCGCGGTCACCCAGCTCGCGCGCGCTGGCGATGGCCTGACGGTCGCCCTCCAGCGACGCCAGCAACATGGCCAGCATGTCGGCGGCCAGGTCCGCTTTGCCGGCTGCCAGGCGCAGGCCTTCCTCGTGATCCAGCACCAGCAGTTCGCTGCTGTCGGGCAGGCGTTCGCTGGCGCGCTCCGGCGGCGGCGTGCCGAGGTTCAGCCCGGTCCATTTCATCACCACCTGGGCCAGTTGGCGCTCGCTGATCGGCTTGGTCAGATAATCATCCATGCCGCTGTGCAACAAGGCGCGCTTTTCATTGGCCATGGCGTGCGCTGTGAGGGCGACGATGGGCAGCGGCGGATCGTTCTGGCGCGTTTCCCAGTCGCGGATCTGTTCGGTGCAGGCGCAGCCGTCCATGCCCGGCATCTGCACGTCCATCAGCACCAGGTCGAAGGGCGCAGCCTGGACTGCCTCCACCGCCGCGAAGCCGCTGTCCACCGCGACCACTTGGGCGCCCATGTCCTCGAGCAGGGTTTGCACCAGCAACAGGTTGGCCGGGTTGTCGTCGACGCACAGGATGCGCGGCAGGCGCGTGCCGATGCCCTGGCGCACATCGACGTTGGGGCGACTCGGTTGCATCAGCTCCAGCAGCAGGCGCCGCAGCTTGCGGGTGCAGGTGGGCTTGGACAGCAGTTGGCCGTGGCCATTGGGCAGGAACGGGTGGTACTGCGCCTGCTCGGTGGTCGGGCACAGCACCACGCATTGGCAGCCCAGACGCTCGAGCTGCTGGTGGTACTGGCCGAGGCGTTCCGGCGCGAGGATGCCGAGGTGGGCGCCAAGCACCGCCAGTTCGAACGGCTGCCCGGCCTGACTGGCCGCCTGCACCCCTTGCAGCAGTTGGTCGAACGAGCCGAACAGACTGACACTCAGGCCGCAATCCTCCAACTGATGCTGCAACGCCTGGCGCGCCAGTTCATGCCCATCGACGATCGCGGCGCGGCGACCGATCAGCGCCTGCAGCGGCAAGGCGTCGGTATCGTCATGGGCCTTGGGCAAGTTGAGGTTGATCCAGAACTGCGAGCCTTCGCCGGGCGTGCTGTCGACGCCGATTTCGCCGCCCATCTGCTCGATCAGGCGCTTGGAGATCACCAGTCCCAAGCCGGTGCCGCCGGGCTGGCGAGACAGCGAGTTGTCGGCCTGGCTGAAGGCCTGGAACAGCGCGCGCACGTCCTGCGGTGACAGACCGATGCCGGTGTCCTGCACGCTGATGCGCAACTGTGCGGTGTCCTCGTGTTCGTCCTCGACCATGGCGCGCACGACGATGGTGCCTTCGCGGGTGAACTTGATGGCATTGCTCACCAGGTTGGTGAGGATCTGCTTGAGCCGCAATGGGTCGCCGATCAGCGACAACGGCGTGTCGCGGTAGACCAGGCTGACCAGTTCCAACTGCTTGGCGTGGGCGGCGGGCGCCAAGATGGTCAGGGTGTCCTGGATCAGGTCGCGCAGGTTGAACGGAATGCTGTCGAGCACCAGCTTGCCGGCTTCGATCTTGGAGAAGTCGAGAATCTCGTTGATGATGCCCAGCAGGTTGTCGGCCGATTTCTCGATGGTACCCAGGTAGTCGAGCTGGCGCGGCGTGAGCTCGCTCTTTTGCAGCAGGTGGGTGAAGCCGAGGATACCGTTGAGCGGCGTGCGGATTTCGTGGCTCATGTTGGCGAGGAATTCGGACTTGATGCGGCTGGCCTCCAACGCTTCCTTGCGCGCCATGTCCAACTCGATGTTCTGGATCTCGATGGTTTCTAGGTTCTGGCGCACGTCCTCGGTGGCTTGGTCGATGCTGTGCTGCAACTCCTCGTGGGCATTGTGCAGGGTCTCGGCCATGCGGTTGATGCCGGCAGCCAACTCGTCCAGCTCGACGCTGCCCATCGGTGGCAGGCGTTCTTCGAGGTGGCCTTCCTTGAGCTGGGTGACGGCATGCTTGATGCGCCCGATCGGGCCGTTGATCGCCCGGCTCATGCGCAGCGCCAGCAGGGCGTTGAGGCTCAGGCAGGCAAGGATCAGCAGCAGGCTGGTGAATAGGTTGCGGTAGCCGCGCAGCAGGGTGCCGTCGTGGGACAGTTCGATCTCGACCCAGCCCAGCAGGCGTTCGCGCTCGTCCGGCACCGCCGCGGTGGCCAGGTCGCGGTGATGGCCGAACACCGGCATCAGGTAGCGCGTGGCGTCGTTGCCGCTGCGTTGCAGCAGTTGCGTGCCAGTGCCGCCGCTGGGCGGTGGGTTGAGCATGCTCGGGCCTGCGTGGGCCAGGCGCGAGCGGTTCGGGGCGAGGAACGCCACCGCGCGCACATCGGCCTGTTCCAGCGCCTCGGCGGCGATCCGCTCCAACTGCGCCGGCGTGTTCTGCGCCAGGGCTGGCGCGGCCAGCGGGGCCAGTTGCTCGGCGATCATCTTGCCGCGTTGCAGCAGTTGGCTGCGCAGTTCGTTCTGCTGCAGCCAGGTGAAATAACTGCCCAGCACCAGCGCCATCAGCCCGGCGGGCAGGAGGGCCAGCAGCAGGACGCGGCTTCTGATTCCCAAACGATCGAGCACACTGGTCTCCTGTCATGTGCGGGCGGGCCGTCCACGCAGGACGGCGAGCAGGCTGAACGTTACTCCGCGTTCGGCCCCAATGCACTGGGTTTGTGCACCTCGGTGTCGAGCGGGATCACGCAAGAACGCGCTGGAGCGATATAGCTGAATGCTATAGACCCCAACGATTGCGTGATATGGCCAAACCGGCTTTGCCGGTATGATAGTCGCCCCTGCCGTCCTGATTGCGAAACACGCCCATGACCCTGCAGTACCCAACCATCGCCGATTGCGTCGGCAACACCCCGCTGGTGCGCCTGCAGCGCATGGCCGGGTACACCAGCAACACCTTGCTGCTCAAGCTCGAAGGCAACAATCCTGCCGGTTCGGTCAAGGATCGCCCGGCGCTGTCGATGATCGCCCGAGCCGAACGGCGCAACCAGATCAAGCCCGGCGATACGCTGATCGAGGCTACCTCCGGAAATACCGGTATCGCCCTGGCCATGGCCGCAGCGATCAAGGGTTACAAGATGATCCTGATCATGCCGGACAACTCCACCGCCGAGCGCAAGGCCGCCATGACCGCCTACGGCGCCGAGCTGATCCTGGTGTCCAAGGAAGAGGGCATGGAAGGCGCGCGCGACCTGGCCGACAAACTGCAGGCCGAAGGCCGCGGCCTGGTGCTCGACCAGTTCGCCAATGGCGACAATCCCATCGCGCACTACACCAGCACCGGCCCGGAGATCTGGCAGCAGACCCAGGGCGGCGTGACCCATTTCATCAGTTCCATGGGCACCACTGGCACCATCATGGGCTGTTCGCAGTATCTCAAGGAGCAGAACCCGGCGGTGCAGATCGTCGGTCTGCAACCGATGGAAGGTTCGGCCATCCCCGGTATTCGCCGCTGGCCCGAGCAGTACCTGCCGAAGATCTTCGACGCCACGCGGGTGGATCGAGTGGTCGACATGTCCCAGGAAGAAGCCGAAGCGACCATGCGCCGGCTCGCCCGCGAAGAGGGCATTTTCTGTGGCGTGTCCTCTGGCGGTGCGGTGGCGGCGATGCTGCGTCTGTCCCGAGAAGTGGAAAATGCCGTGATGGTCGCGATCATCTGCGACCGCGGCGACCGCTACCTGTCCACCGGCCTGTTCGACGCGACCTGATGTCCAGAAAGAAAAGCACCAGCAGCAACCTGCGCTTCCAACCTGCCGGCGGCGATCGCCGCGCGCAGGTGCCCGTGGGCAAGAAACAGCGCCTGGACATCGAGCGCTTGGCCGGAGACGGTCGTGGCATCGCCTTCGTCGAGGGGCGCACCTGGTTCGTCAGCGGCGCCTTGGCGGGCGAGGCGGTCGAGGCGCGGGTGCTCAGTGCCCGCGGCAAGATCGTCGAAGCGCGCCTGGAGCGGGTGCTGCAAGGCAGCCCTGAACGTCGCGAAGCGCCGTGCCGACACTACGCCCGTTGCGGTGGCTGCACCGTGCAGCACCTGCCGCATGCCGCGCAGTTGGCGCTCAAGCAGCGTCAGTTGGCCGAGCAGTTGCAACGGCTGGCGGGTGTCCAGCCAGAGGCGTGGGCCGCGCCGTTGGCCGGGCCGGAGTTTGGCTACCGCCGCCGCGCACGCCTTGCCGTGCGCTGGGACGCCAAGGCCCGCGAGCTGCAGGTCGGTTTTCGTGCCGAGGCCAGCCAGGACATCATCGCCATCGACGATTGCCCGGTGCTGGTACAGCCCTTGCAGGCGATCCTGCGCCATTTGCCGACCGTGCTGCGCAGCCTGAGCACGCCGCAGGCCCTGGGGCATGTCGAGCTGTTCAGCGGCAGCGCCGAGTCGGTGCTGGTGCGTCATGTGTCCGCGTTGCCCGAGCAGGATGTGGCGCGGTTGCAGGCGTTCTGCCAGGAAGCCGGGGCGCAGCTCTGGCTGCAAGGCGAGGGCGAGCCTGCGCCCTGCGATCCCGCCTCCAGGCTGGGTTTCAGCCTGGCACCCTGGGGGCTGGAACTGGCCTGGCGGCCGGGCGACTTCGTCCAGGTCAATGCGCAGGTCAACACGCAGATGATCGAGCAGGCGCTGGCCTGGTTGAACGTGCAGCAGGACGAGCGGGTGCTGGACCTGTTCTGCGGCCTGGGCAACTTTGCCCTGCCGCTGGCACGTCAGGCGCGCGAAGTGGTCGCGGTGGAGGGCGTGCAAACCATGGTTGACCGCGCCGCCGCCAACGCGCAGGCCAACGATGTGCATAACGTGCGGTTTTTTCAGGCCGATTTATCGCAGTCGCTGGCCGCTGCCGAGTGGGCCGCCGAGGGCTTTTCTGCGGTACTCTTGGACCCACCTCGCGACGGTGCCCACGAGGTGGTGCAAGGCATCGCCCGGCTCAAGGCCCGGCGATTGGTGTACGTATCGTGCAACCCCGCGACGCTGGCGCGAGATGCGCAGGTGCTGGTCGGCCAGGGGTACCGGTTAAAAAGGGCCGGGATTCTCGACATGTTTCCTCAGACGGCCCATGTCGAGGCCATGGCGTTATTCGAAGCGGGCCAGTAACGGCTGGCCCCTTGGTAGCGCTTCCACGGAATGGAAGCGGTACGGTTGATTGCCAGTGCGTCCGTTGGGCGCGCTGTATGGAAAGGTAAACGAAACATGGTACAGGTGAGAGTGCACCAGCCGGTCAACACCGACGGCAGTATCAACCTCGATGCATGGCTTGATCATGTGGTGAGCGTCGATTCGGCGCTGGATCGCACGGCCCTCAAAGAGGCCTGCGATTTCGCCCAGGACGTCGAGAAGAAGGGCAACCCTGCCAAGCACTCCTGGGCCGACGGCACCTCGAGTTTCCAGGCGGGCCTGGAAATCGCCGAGATCCTCGCCGACCTCAAGCTCGACCAGGATTCGCTGGTCGCCGCCGTGATCTATCGCTCGGTGCGCGAGGGCAAGGTGACCTTGGCCGAGGTCGGTCAACGTTTCGGGCCCGTGGTGTCCAAGCTGGTCGACGGGGTGCTGCGCATGGCCGCCATCAGTGCCAGCCTCAGTCCGCGCCAGTCGCTGGTGCTCGGCTCCCAGGCCCAGGTGGAAAACCTGCGCAAGATGCTGGTGGCGATGGTCGATGACGTGCGTGTGGCGCTGATCAAGCTGGCCGAGCGCACCTGCGCCATCCGTGCGGTGAAGTCTGCCGATGACGAAAAGCGTCTGCGCGTGGCGCGCGAGGTGTTCGACATCTATGCACCGCTGGCCCACCGCCTGGGTATCGGCCACATCAAGTGGGAACTCGAAGACCTTTCGTTCCGCTACCTGGAGCCCGACCAGTACAAGCAGATCGCCAAGCTGCTGCACGAGCGACGGCTGGACCGCGAGCGGTTCATCTCCGATGTGATGAACCAATTGCAGAACGAACTGCTGGCCACCGGCGTCAAGGCCGACATCAGCGGCCGGGCCAAACATATCTATTCGATCTGGCGCAAAATGCAGCGCAAAGGCCTGGAATTCAGCCAGATCTACGACGTGCGTGCGGTGCGCGTGCTGGTCCCGGAAATCCGCGACTGCTACACCGCGCTGGGTATCGTCCACACCTTGTGGCGGCACATTCCCAAGGAATTCGACGACTACGTCGCCAATCCCAAGGAAAACGGCTACCGCTCGTTGCACACGGCGGTGATCGGCCCCGAGGGCAAGGTGCTCGAAGTGCAGATCCGCACCCACGGCATGCACGAAGAAGCCGAACTGGGCGTCTGTGCGCACTGGAAGTACAAGGGCACCGACGTCAAGTCCAGCTCCAACCATTACGAAGAGAAAATTTCCTGGTTGCGCCAGGTGCTGGAGTGGCACGAGGAACTCGGCGACATTGGCGGCCTGGCCGAGCAACTGCGGGTCGACATCGAGCCGGACCGGGTGTACGTGTTCACCCCCGATGGCCACGCCATCGACCTGCCCAAGGGCGCCACGCCGCTGGACTTCGCCTACCGCGTGCACACCGAGATCGGCCATAACTGCCGAGGCGCCAAGATCAACGGGCGCATCGTGCCGCTGAACTACAGCCTGCAGACCGGCGAGCAGGTGGAGATCATCACCAGCAAGCACGGCAGCCCGAGCCGTGACTGGCTGAACTCCAACCTGGGCTACGTCACCACCTCGCGGGCGCGGGCCAAGATCGTCCACTGGTTCAAGTTGCAGGCGCGCGACCAGAACGTCGCGGCCGGCAAGACCCTGCTCGAGCGCGAGCTCAGCCGCTTGGGGCTGCCGCAGGTCGACTTCGAACGCCTGGCGGAAAAGGCCAACGTCAAGACTGCCGAAGACCTGTTCGCGGCCCTGGGGGCTGGTGATCTGCGCCTGGCTCATCTGGTCAACGCCGCCCAGCAGTTGATCGAGCCGGAGCGCATCGAGCAGGTCGAGTTGATTCCGCGCGCGGCGCGCGGCACCCGTGCCGGCAAGCGCAGCGACATTCAGATCCAGGGGGTCGGCAACCTGCTCACGCAGATGGCGGGCTGCTGCCAGCCGCTGCCGGGCGATGCCATCGTCGGTTACATCACCCAGGGGCGCGGGGTGAGTATCCACCGCCAGGATTGCGCCTCGGTGCTGCAATTGGCTGGCAAGGAACCCGAGCGCATCATTCAGGTGAGCTGGGGGCCGATTCCGGTGCAGACCTATCCGGTCGATATCGTCATCCGCGCCTACGACCGGCCGGGGCTGCTGCGCGATGTGTCGCAGGTGCTGCTCAACGAGAAGATCAACGTGCTGGCGGTCAACACCCGGTCGAACAAGGAAGACAACACCGCGCTCATGTCGCTGACCATCGAGATTCCCGGCCTGGATGCATTGGGGCGCCTGCTCGGGCGCATCTCGCAACTGCCGAATATCATCGAGACGCGGCGTAACCGCACGCCCTGAGACCGTACCCCCTTGTCAGGCTGACCCCGCCCCAGTGGGCGCGGAGTCAGCCGCGATGAAACCGCCACCGAAGGACTTGCCCCCATGACTTACGCCCTGGACGACCTGCTGCACCTCATGGCCCGTCTGCGCGACCCGCAGTTCGGTTGCCCGTGGGATGTGGAGCAGGACTACGCCAGCATCGTCAAGCACACCCTTGAGGAAGCCTACGAGGTGGCCGATGCCATCGAGCAGGGCGATCTGGTCCAGTTGCAGGGCGAGCTCGGCGACCTGCTGTTCCAGGTGCTCTACTACAGCCAATTGGCGCGCGAGGACGGGCGGTTCGATTTTGCTGACGTGGTCGATTCGATCACCCGCAAGCTGATCCGTCGTCATCCCCACGTGTTCCCAACGGGCGACCTGTACGCACCCGTCGATGCCCCGCGCCTGAGCGAAGCGCAGGTCAAGGCGCGCTGGGAGCAGATCAAGGCCGAGGAGCGCGCCGAGAAGAGCACGCCTGAGCAGTTGTCGTTGCTCGACGATGTGCCGGCCGCCTTGCCGGCGCTATCGCGTGCGGCCAAACTGCAGAAGCGCGCCGCCACCGTCGGTTTCGACTGGCCCGAGGCGCTGCCAGTAGTGGACAAAGTCCGTGAAGAGCTCGACGAGGTGCTGCAAGCGATGGCCGAGGGCGATGCCCTGGCGCTGGAAGATGAAGTCGGCGACCTGCTGTTCGCTGCCGTGAACCTGGCTCGCCACCTCAAGTTGGACCCGGAGAACGCCCTGCGTGGCGCCAACCGTAAATTCGAACGACGTTTTCGCTTCATCGAGCAGGCACTGCGCGACGCCAGCCGCCCGATCGAAGCCTGTAGCCTTGACGAGCTGGACGCCCTCTGGGGCGAAGCCAAGCGTCAGGAAAAGAACCTGCCCAGCTGCGGCTGAGCCGATGCATAAGTGAGTGAACACCCATGAGCCTTTCCCTTCGCGATCAATTGCTCAAGGCCGGTCTGGTCAACCAGAAGCAGGTCTCCCAGACCAACAAGGCCGAGAAGAAACAGAAACGCCTGCAGCACAAAGGCCAGTTGGAGGTCGATGACAGCCAGCAGCGCCAGGCCAAGGAAGCCATGGCCGAGAAGGCCAGGAAAGACCAGGAACTGAACCGTCAGTTGCAGGAGAAGGCCGAGCAGAAAGCGCGTGCCGCCCAGGTCAAGCAACTGATCGAGGCCACCCGGCTGCCCAAGCTCAATACCGAGGACTACTTCAACTTCGTCGACGACAAGAAGGTCAAGCGCATCGCCGTCAATGCCCTGATGCGCAGCAAGCTGAGCAATGGCTCGTTGGCGATCGTTGCCCATGGCGGCGGCTATGAAGTGATTCCTCGCGAAGCCGCGGTGAAGGTCCAGGAGCGTGCGCCACAGCGCATCCTGCTGCTCAACACCCATGTCGAGGAAGCTGACGAGGACGATCCGTACGCGGCCTACAAGATCCCTGACGATCTCATGTGGTAAATGACGAAAACCCCGCCGAGGCGGGGTTTTTCGTGAATGGGTACTTACTGCGTGCGGCGCTGGTTCTCGAGGGTCTCGAGCTCCTGGCGGTACTGATGGGCTTGGTGCTCGTCATGGAACATGCCGACCAGTTGGCCCTGCTGGTGCACATCCCAGATCCGCACGCCAGCGGCCAGGCCTTCGTGGGACATTTTCGATTCGTCGCGTTCGGTTACTTGGACAGTCATCGGTAAACTCCACTTTCGTTGGTCTGCGACACTGTGTCGCACACGTTCTTTATAGAGTTTGTTAGCAGGCTAAGTAAATAAAACGACGATGAAACAATGTTCATCAATGTGCGGGGAACAAAACAAAGCCCCGCACAGGGCGTAATGCGGGTCACTTAAAGAATGCTGGGTCCGCTTCGCGGCCCATTCGCGGCACAAGGCCGCTCCCACAAAGTCCGCGCAAACCCTGAAACATAGGGCTGTACGGACCCTGTGGGAGCGGCCTTGCGCCGCGATGGGCTGCGCAGCAGCCCCAATTCCAGCAATACAGATATTAAGTGAACAGCATTACGCACAGGGCGGGGCTTGGGAAACAGCACAGAGGCGATCAGCTGCCTTTTACCGATTTGCCGTCGACCGTGCCGTCCTGCAGCACGATCACGTATTCCTTGCCATCGGTCTCCACCTGGCGCAGTTGCACCAGCAGGTAGTCCCAATCCTTGGCGAACCACAGCTCGGTGATACGTTTGCTCTGGCTTGGATCGCGGACACGCTCCACTTTCACGGCATCGACCTGACCGGTCTTGGTGGCGACCTTCTCGGTGCCCAGCACGCGGAAGTCGTAGGTGTCGATCTCGTCACCGTCGACCACTTGGTAGGTCATGCTCTTCTTGCCAGCGGCCACGTCATGTTGCAGCGCCAACTGGTAGGACGACTTGTCCAGCACGCCACGGTTGAGCGGCAGGCTGATGGCATCACCACGGTCGCTACCGGTGACTTTCTTGCTGCTCCAGTCGAAATCCAGGTCGACTTTCTTGGCCTTGCCCAGGCCGCCGCGTTCGAAGTGATACTTCTGCGGCAGCAGGGTGTCGTTTTCCATGCGCACCGTGCTCTGCTCGGTGAGGCTGGCGATCATCATGGACGCTTTGAAATTGAGGTCCCAGGTGCCGTTGGCATTCTTGACCAGGCTGCGCTCGGCGGTACCGCTCATGGGCAGTTGTTTCCAGTCGGCGGTATAGCTGGCCGAGAAGGGCTTCAGGTCAGCTGCCTGGAGCGGCAGGGCAAGCACGGCGAGAGCCAAAAACAGGGCGCGACGCATACATTCTCCTAGGGTCGAATCAAGTGGCCGCTGGCCGCCAGCGGCTGGCCATCCAGTAATGCACCGTGATCGCCCAGGCGCAAGCGTCCTTCAGCGAACCAGCGCACTGCCAGCGGATAAATCTGATGTTCCTGTCGGTGGACCCGTTGTGCCAGGCTCTGCGCATCGTCGCCTGGCGCGACCGCTACCACAGCCTGTACGACCAAGGGCCCGCCGTCGAGTTCCTCGGTGACGAAATGAACACTGCAACCGTGTTCCGTGTCGCCGGCCTCCAGCGCCCGCTGATGGGTATGCAGCCCCTTGTACTTGGGCAGCAGCGAGGGGTGGATGTTGAGCAGGCGGCCGTGGTAGTGGCGCACGAAGCCGCCACTGAGGATGCGCATGAAACCGGCGAGTACCACAAGGTCGGGAGCATAGCTGTCGATCAGGTGCATCAGCGCCGTATCGTACGCTTCACGCCCGGCGAAGCCGCCGTGTTCGAGCACGGCGGTGTCGATCCCGGCGGCGCGGGCACGCTCCAGCCCATAGGCGTCGGCGCGGTTGGCGATCACCGCGCCGATTCGCGCCGGGCTGCCCTCGGCGCGGCTACTGTCGATCAGCGCTTGCAGGTTGCTGCCGGACCCCGACAGCAGGACGACCACATTGCAGGACTTGCTCGGCATCAGTGTGCCTTGAGGTTGTGCAGCTCGACTTGCGCGGCGCCTTCGGCGGCCACGTCGATGCGACCGATCACCCAAGGCTGCTCGCCGGCCTGGCGCAGTACGGCCAGGGCGCCATCGACCTGGTCCTGGGCCACGCAGATGACCATACCTACGCCGCAGTTCAGCACGCGGTGCATTTCATGCTCGTCGACATTGCCTTTTTCCTGAAGGAAATCGAAGACTGCCGGACGCTGCCAGCTGGCCACATCGACCACGGCCTGGGCGCCTTTTGGCAGCACGCGCGGGATGTTGTCGAGCAGGCCGCCGCCGGTGATGTGGGCCATGGCCTTGACCGCGCCGGTCTTCTTGATCAGTTCCAGCAGCGGCTTGACGTAGATGCGCGTCGGCGCCATCAGCAGGTCGGCCAGCGGCTTGCCGTCGAGTTGGGTGTTGTCGATGTCGGTGTTGGACACTTCGAGGATCTTGCGGATCAGCGAGTAGCCATTGGAGTGCGGGCCGGAGGAGGGCAGGGCGATCAGGGCGTCGCCGGTGACCACTTTCGAGCCGTCGATGATTTCCGATTTTTCCACCACGCCGACGCAGAAACCGGCCAGGTCGTAGTCTTCGCCTTCGTACATGCCGGGCATTTCGGCGGTCTCGCCACCGACCAGCGAGCAGCCGGCCAGTTCGCAGCCGGCACCGATGCCGGTGACCACGGTGGCCGCGACGTCGACGTTGAGCTTGCCAGTGGCGTAGTAGTCGAGGAAGAACAGCGGCTCGGCGCCGCACACCACCAGGTCGTTGACGCACATGGCGACCAGGTCCTGACCGATGCTGTCGTGTTTGTTCAGGTTCAGCGCCAGGCGCAGCTTGGTGCCGACGCCGTCGGTGCCGGACACCAGCACGGGCTGCTTGTAGCCGGCCGGGATCTCGCAGAGGGCGCCGAAGCCGCCCAGGCCACCCATGACTTCAGGGCGTGCGGTGCGCTTGGCCACGCCCTTGATGCGTTCGACCAGTGCTTCGCCGGCGTCGATGTCTACACCGGCGTCCTTGTAGCTCAGGGAGGGTTGCTTGCTCATTGATCCAGGCCTTTAGAGGGAGGGATTCAGGAAAACGACCAGCGCGGCCAAGGCCGGCTTGGAGGGCGGCGGCTGCCTGTACGTGACTGGTCTGCGAAGGCGCGCGATTTTATCAGGGTTGCCCGGCAGCGGCCATCCTCCATTGAGCGGCCGGTGGCAACCGCCAGGCGGCGAGCTATAAGAAAAGACAGGCGGTATCGCCGTGCGCTTTTGCTTGCCGCTGACCGCTCGCAGCTTGTAGCTTCTGCGAGGAACGTCACCTGGACAGGAATTCTTCATGCGTTTTTTTCATTACCTGGCAGTGGCCTGTGCGGGCCTGATCGCCGCGACGGCGCAGGCCGAGACCGTTTTGGGCCTGTATCAGGTCCGTGAGCCTGTCGAGGGCCAGGGCAGCGAGGCCCGTACCCAGGCCACCAGCAAGGCACTGGATACCCTGGTACTGCGCCTGACCGGCGACCCGAAGGCGATTCAGAATCCCGCCGTGGCCGCACTGCGCAAGGATCCGCGGCAGATCATCAATCAGGTCGGCAACGAGGCCGGCCCGCCCGAGACGGTGGTGGTCGAATTCGATCCCGGCAGCACCGAGCGCGCTTTGCGCCAGGGCGGTCTGGCGCTGTGGGGCAGCAATCGGCCGTCGATCCTCGGGTGGTGGTTGAACGACACCGTCGAGGGCAGCAGTCTGGTGGGCGATGGCCAGACCAGTGCCGAACCGCTGCGCCAGGCCGCCCAGCATCGTGGCCTGCCGTTGCGCCTGCCGTTGGCCGACCTGCAGGAGCAACTGGTGGCCAATGCCAAGCAGCTCGAAGGCAAGGATCCGGCGCCGCTGCGCGAGGTCTCCGAGCGCTACAACGCCGATGCCTTGCTGGCTGTGCACGCCCAGGAAACCGACGGCAAGTGGCAGGGCAAGTGGCAGTTGTGGTTGGGCGACCAGCGCGAGCAGGGCAGCGCCGAGGGCGCCGATCAGGCGGCGTTGGCCGACGCCGTGATGCTGGCGATCAGCACCCGCTTGGCGCCGCGCTATGTCGTGCGGCCCGGGACGAGTAGCGAACTGCAGGTGCAGGTACAGGGCATGAACCTGCAGCGTTACGCCGAACTGGGACGGGTGCTCGAGCCTTACGGTCCGCGACTGCAGGCAGCCGAGGGCGACACACTCACCTACGCCGTCAGCGGCAATCGCGAGCAGTTGCGTGCCCAATTGGGTCTGGCGCACCTTCAAGAGGTGCCTGCCGAGCAGATCGCGCCTGTCGCGCCGACGCCTGCGCCGGCTGCGTTCGATGGCCTACGTTTTCGCTGGTAAGGAGTGTCGACGATGACCGATATGCGCCGTTGGGCCTGGCTGGGCGTGGCCCTGTTGATCGCCCTGTTGTTGTTCCTGCTGCACAACATCCTCTCGCCATTCCTCATCGGCATCCTGCTGGCGTACCTGGCCGACCCGCTGGTCGACCGCCTCGAACGACTGGGGCTGTCGCGCACTTGGGGCGTGGTGGTGGTGTTCGGCCTGTTTACCCTCATCTTCCTGGCATTGTTGCTGGTGCTCGTACCGATGCTGGCCAAACAGTTGGTGCGCCTTTACGAGCTGACCCCGCAGATGCTCGACTGGCTGCAGCATGTGGCACTGCCCTGGGTGCAGAGTCGTTTGGGCCTGGCCGATGGATTCTGGAAGTTCGACAAGATCAAGGCCGCCATCGGCGAGCACATGGGGCAGACCACCGATATCGTCGGCGTCGTACTGTCCCAGGCCACCGCCTCGAGCCTGGCGCTGATCGCCTGGCTGGCCAACCTGGTGCTGATCCCGGTGGTGGGCTTCTACCTGCTGCGCGACTGGGACCTGATGATGGCCAAGCTGCGCAGCTTGTTGCCGCGCCAGCGCGAAGAGCAGGTGGTCGGGCTGGCGGGCGAATGCCATGAAGTGCTGGGCGCCTTCGTTCGGGGTCAGTTGCTGGTGATGCTGGCCCTGGGCGTGATCTACGCCGCAGGCCTGTCGTTGCTGGGGCTGGAGCTGGGGCTGTTGATCGGCCTGCTGGCAGGGCTGGCGGCTATCGTGCCGTACATGGGCTTCATCGTGGGGATTGGCGCGGCGCTGATCGCCGGGCTGTTCCAGTTCGGCGGCGACCTGTACCCGATGCTGGGTATCGTCGCGGTGTTCATGGTCGGCCAAGCCTTGGAGGGCATGGTGCTGACGCCGCTGCTGGTGGGCGATCGCATCGGCCTGCATCCTGTGGCGGTGATCTTCGCCATCCTCGCCGGCGGCGAGCTGTTCGGCTTCACCGGCGTGCTGCTGGCGCTACCGGTGGCGGCGGTGATCATGGTGCTGCTGCGCCACGCCCACGACCTCTATAAAGAGTCGGACATGTATGGCGCGGACATCGACCCGCAACTCTAGCCGCCTGTGCGCCCGGCCTGCATGCCGGGCGTCCCTCGCCCCTGGGACAAAGCGCCACCTTGACGGGCGCATCGGCAATTTGTTTGTGCTGGCATTTCAGTTACAATCCGCAACCGTTTCAGCCCACCCGCGTCAATCAGACCAAAGGCTGTCGCGCTCTAAGGGTTCTCTGGCTGCCGAATAATGATCACAAAAAGCCTGCGCTGAAGAACAAGAAACACCCGGGCCAGCCACAGGCCCTCCGTTCTACTGACTGGAAGTGATCAATGTTCAAGAAAGCTGGCAAGACCTTGCTGAGTCTGGCTGTCGCGGCGTCCTTCATGCAGGCGCATGCCGAAGACACCAAGAAAGTCGATGTGCTGCTGATCGGCGGCGGCATCATGAGCGCAACCCTGGGCGTCTGGCTCAACGAGCTGGAGCCGAGCTGGTCGATGGAGATGGTCGAGCGCCTCGATGGCGTCGCCGAAGAAAGCTCCAACGGCTGGAACAACGCCGGTACCGGCCACTCCGGCCTGGCCGAGATGAACTACACCCCGATCGATAAAGACGGCAACGTCAGCATCGCCAAGGCCGTTGAAATCAACGAAGCCTTCCAGGTGACCCGTCAGTTCCTCGCCTGGCAAGTGCGTCAGGGCGTGCTGAAGAACCCGCACTCGTTCATCAACAGCACCCCGCACATGAGCTTTGTCTGGGGCGACGACAACATCAGCTACCTGAAGAAGCGCTACGAAGCGCTGCAGGCCAGCCCGCTGTTCCGCCCGATGCAGTACTCCGAGGACCACGCGCAGATCGCCAAGTGGGTTCCGCTGATGATGGAAGGCCGTGACCCGAACCAGAAGCTGGCGGTCACCTGGACGCCGATCGGCACCGACGTCAACTGGGGTGAAGTGACCCGTCAGTACGTCAGCCACCTGCAGACCCGCGACAACTTCAAGCTGAAGCTGTCCAGCGAAGTGCGCGACATCACCCGTAACAAGGACGGCTCCTGGCACGTCGAGTACAAGAACCTGAAGACCGGTGACACCGCAGCCACCGACGCCAAGTTCCTGTTCATCGGTGCCGGCGGCGGCGCGCTGAAGCTGCTGCAGAAATCGGGCATCCCGCAGGCCGAAAACTACGGCGGCTTCCCGGTGGGCGGCTCGTTCCTGGTCACGGAAAACCCGACGGTGGCCATGCAGCACATGGCCAAGGCCTACGGCGTTGCCTCCACTGGTGCACCGCCCATGTCGGTTCCGCACCTCGATACCCGCGTGCTGGACGGCAAGCGTGTGATCCTGTTCGGGCCATTCGCCACCTTCTCGCCGAAGTTCCTCAAGAACGGTTCGTACATGGACCTGCTGAGCAGCACCACCGTGCATAACGTGTGGCCGATGACCCGCGTCGGCATCGACGAGTACCCGCTGGTGGAATACCTCGCCGGCCAGTTGATGCTCTCCGACGACGAGCGCATGGAAGCCCTGCGCACCTACTTCCCGCACGCCAAGAAAGAGGACTGGCGCCTGTGGCAAGCCGGTCAGCGCGTGCAGATCATCAAGAAGGACCCGGAGAAGGGTGGCGTGCTGAAGCTGGGCACCGAAGTGGTGACGTCCGACGACCGTACCCTGGCCGCACTGCTGGGCGCCTCGCCGGGCGCATCGACCGCCGCACCGATCATGATGGGTGTGCTGGAAAACGTGTTCAAGGACAAGGTCGCCACGCCTGAGTGGCAGGCGCGTCTGCACGAGATCGTACCGAGCTACGGCACCAAGCTGAACGACTCGCCTGCCGCCGTGCAGAAAGAGTGGAACTACACCGCCGAAGTGCTGCAACTGGACAAGCCGCCGGTGATCGACCAGAGCGTCGGCACCAGCACGGGTGCGGCGTCGAGCGCACCGGTCGAAAGCAAGGCTGCCAACGACATGGCGTTGTGATTGCTGGCCTCACGAGCAGTGAGGCGAGGCGATAGATGAAAACCACGAGGATCTGCCCCTGGCAGCCTCGTGGTTTTTCATTTTCAGTGATTGGGAACGTGCGAGTGAAATCATCGAATCCCACGTTCCCGAGGGAAAGGTCAGGCGGCTTAGGTTGAGCCGAGTGTCTACCTCTCAGTAGCGTTGACGCCTAGATTTAAACGGACAGTCTTGACGACAGTTGCAATTTAGTCTTCAGGTTATGGAGGGAAACATGCTGACCAAGTTATGCACGATCATGATGTGCTTCTTCGTCGTTTCGTTGATGGGCTGTGTGGGTCAGCAGGGCGGTCGCGAGGGTAGCATGAGGTCTTTGATTTCACCGGGCAGCGTAGCCTGCGAGCCGCTTCCCGCGCCAACGAACCGCTGCGATGTGCTGCGCATGGGCGCGGCCGCAGCGCGCGACTATACCGTCGCAGCGGATATCCTGACGCCAGAGGGCGTTCTGCGCGACGGCGCCATTCATGTTAGCGATGGCAAGATCACTGCCGTGGGTTGTAAAGCGCAAATGCCCGACGCAACGCTGATCAACTGCCGAGGGCAACTTCTCACACCTGGATTGATCAATGCGCACGATCATCTGACCTTCAACAACATCGCGCCCGGCGGCGACCCCGGTGCGCTCACGCACTATGCGCATTGCAACAACCCGCTGAACGCTTTTGCCGACCGGCGCTGCGCGGCCTATCGTTTTGACCGTCGAAACGAGTGGCGCAAGGGTCTCAACGCGAAGGTGCAGATTCCAACCATCACCCAGGACAAGTCCACAGAGGCCTTGCTGTGGAACGAATTGCGTCATGTCATGGCGGGCACCACCACGGTGGCCGGATCGGGTGGGACTCAAGGTCTGGTGCGCAACCCCGACAGACTCGAATTGATGGAAGACCCTCTGAGCGACCGTGCGGTGAGATATGCCACGTTTCCACTGGGCGATTTCAATCAAGAACAAGGGCTTACCGATTCCTGTGATTACCCGGCCGTCGTGGGCACTGAAGTTCTAGATAGCTTGACGTTCTTGCCCCATGTGGCCGAGGGCATCGATGCGCAGTCGCACAACGAGGTACTGTGCCTGAGTGGCAGGGGCGTCAGCCCCGAGTCCCGAGGTGTCGATACGCTGGCGCCCAGTACGTCGTTCATCCATGCCATTGCGGTGACCGAGCAGGATGTAGCGGCCATGGCAAAGGCCAAGGCCAGTGTGGTGTGGTCGCCTCGGTCAAACATCTCACTGTACGGCAACACGGCGCCGGTGACCTTGTTCAAAGACGCAGGGGTCAATATCGCCCTTGCAACAGACTGGACACCCTCTGGTTCAATCAATCTGTTCAAGGAACTGCAGTGCGCGGCCTCGTACAACCAGGACTACCTGGCCGGGTATTTCTCGTCCAGAGACTTGTGGCAGATGACTACCGAAAATGCGGCCAGAGCGTTGGGACTCGGTCAACGATTGGGCAAAGTGGCCGTGGGCTATGAAGCCGACTTCGCAGTAATCCACCCCAAATTGCCGGACGACCCCTATGCCAGTGTGATTAACGCTGACAGTTCCGATGTCGTGCTTACAGTACGCAGTGGTCAGGCCCTGTACGGCGACAGCGCTACGCTCGACAGTTGGTTGGTGGGACGATGCGAAGCGATGGGCGAGGTCTGTGGGTCGCCCAAGTCGGTATGCCTGGAGAAGACGGGCCGTACGTTCGCGCAGTTGCAGAGAAGCAACGCGCACAGCTACCCGTTGACTCTGTGCGATGCCTCGGCTTTACAACCCAGTTGCGTACCTTCGCGGTTTGGGCAGTACTCCGGGCAGCGGACCGATGACGATCGTGATGGCGATGGTGTGCCTGATGCGCGGGATAACTGCCCAGATATCTTTAATCCACCACGGCCCATGGAGGGTAAAACGCAGTTGGACGTTTGTAACGCCGCTGAACGGGTTCCACGTTGATGGCACCGTGCTCACGGCCATGTTCAGTCAGAGTAGTGAGCATCACCTACGCCCAAACAACGCCCGCGCGTGTTCGAAGCATTGTTCGGCAATCGCCGGGCGCGGCTCGCTGCGGCGCAGCAGCAGGCCGACGGGGCTGTGGATGCTGGCGTCGGCCACCGGGACGATGCGCAGGTGCTCGTTCAGCGCTTCAAGGCCGCAGTCCAGCGGCATCACCGCGCAGCAGATGCCGGCGTTCACTGCCTGGATCAGTTGGAAGGTGGAGTCGCTTTCCAGCACTGCCTGGGGCGCCAGGCCGCGACTGCGGAAGCTCAAGTCCAGGGACTGGCGGTAATGCATGCCTTTGCTCAGCAGGCCGAGCGGAACCCCCGCCAGCGCTTGCCACTGCAATTGCGCGTCCTGGAACTGGAAATGCCGGGTGTCGTGCAGCAGGCCCATGGTGGTGGTGCCCAGTTCGATCACTTCGAAGAAGCTGAGGTCGACCTGATCCAGGTAGCAGATACCCAGGTCCAGCTGATTGCGACTCAGGCCATCGACCACCTGCTGCGAGCTCAGCGAGCTCAATTGCAGGTGCAGTTCGGGGTATTTCTCGCGCAGCGGCAGCAGCAGCGCCATCGGATTGAAGCTGGCCAGCGGCACGCTGCCCAGGCGCAGGTTGCCGACCAGTTGGCCGCGGCAACTGGCGGCTTCGGCCTGCAGGCCGTCGTGGGCGGCGAGCAGGGTCTTGGCCCAGGCCAGGATGCGCTCGCCGGCTTCGGTGAAGCCTTCGAAACGCTGGCCGCGCTCGACCAGCACCAGGTCCAGTTCTTCTTCCAGGTTGCGCAGGCGCATCGACAGGGTCGGCTGGGAAATGTGGCACAGCTCGGCGGCCTGGCCGAAATGCCGGGTCTGGTCGAGGGCGATGAGGAACTTGAGCTGCTTGATGTCCATGGTCCGGCCTGGCAAGAAAGGGGATCGGACGGGGCGTCGTGATGAAGGGACGCGCGTGCCGCCAGCGCCAGGGTGACGCAAAAGGCCAGCAGAGACAAATCGGTGGTGAAGCGCCTGGGCGCTGTTCGACTCAGCTCAGCACATGCTCCACCGGTTCGAGCAGCGGCGGCAACGGCTCGCCGAGCGCCGACAGCACGTCACGTTCGAGCAGGCGCACCAGCGAGTCGGTGGGCAAGTCGTTTTCGTCACGGCCGAAGGGGTCTTCCAGCTCATTGCCGATAGCGTCCAGGCCCAGGAACGTGTAGCTGACGATAGTGGTGAACAAGGGTGCCAGCCAGCCCAGTGGCTCGGCCAGGGCGAACGGCAGCAGCAGGCAGAAGATATAGATGGTGCGGTGCAGCAGCAGGGTGTAGGGGAAGGGCAGCGGCGTGCCTTTGATACGTTCGCACGTGGCCTGTACCTCCGACAGCCCGACCAGGCGTTGCTCCAGCGTCATGTAGCGAAACTCGCTGATCCGTCCTTGGCTGGCCAGACGCGAGCAGCGCTCGCCAAGGTCGCGCAGAATGCCATCGCAAACGTTGTGCGCCGAGATGTCCGCGTCCTTGGGCAGCCATGGCGTCGCGGCGTGCAGGTCGTCCTCATTGCGCAGGCGCGCATTCAAGCCATGGGCGAAGGCGCACAGGCTGCGCAGCAACCGCGCACGCTGGGTTGGATCGTCGATCACTGCGCTTTCGCGCACGAACGAGCGCACCTCGATGATCATCCGTCCCCAGGCCTTGCGGCCCTCCCACCAGCGGTCGTAGCAGGCGGTGTTGCGAAAACTCATGAAGATCGACAGCGACAGCCCGAGCAGTGTGAAGGGCGTAGCGCTGACCGGGTAGAAGAACGCCGGGTAGTGCCGTTCGACCAACACGATCAGTGCGGCCAGCAGGGTCACCATCAGGCAGCGCACGGCAATGCGCTTGACCACGGAACCGCGCAAGGTGAACAACATGCGCAGCAGGTCGGTGTGAGCGTGGACGATCAAGGCAGTTCCAGAGACGGCCGATCAGCCGCCGGTCATGTTCATGAAGCGCAGGATCTGCACCTCGCCACCCACCTCGAAATGATGGCGGTAGGGCTTGAGGTGCAAGGCATCGCGGATCGCCTGGTCCAGACGGGCGCTGTCGCCAGGGTGGCTGCGCAATACCTGCTTGAGGTCCAGCGAGTGCTCGTTGCCCAGGCACAACAGCAGCCGGCCTTCGACGGTCAGGCGCACTCGGTTGCAGGTGGCGCAGAAGTTGTGGCTGTGCGGCGAGATGAAGCCGACCCGCGTCTGCGGGGCCTCGGTCAGGCGCCAGTAGCGGGCCGGGCCTTGGGAGGACTCGGCCGACTCGATCAGGCTGAAATGCCCGGCCAGGCGTTCGCGCACCGCGTCGCTGGAATAGAACGACTCGCCGCGCTCGTGCTCGTCGATCACCCCCAGGGGCATCTCCTCGATGAAGGTGATATCCAGTTCGCGATCGATGGCGAAACGCACCAGGTCGACCAGTTCGTGGTCGTTGCGGCCCTTGAGCACCACGCAATTGAGCTTGGTACGACGAAAACCGGCACGGCGCGCCGCGTCGATGCCCGCGATCACCTGGGCAAGGTCGCCGGTGCGGGTCAGGGCCTTGAAGCGCTGGGCGTCGAGGCTGTCCAGGCTGATGTTCAAGCGCGTCACGCCGGCATCGAACAGCGGTTGGGCCAGGCGCCCGAGCTGCGAGCCATTGCTGGTCAGGCACAGTTCGCGCAGGCCGGGCAGGGCGGCGATGCGCCCGCACAGCTCGACGATGCCCTGGCGCACCAAGGGTTCACCGCCGGTCAGGCGGATCTTGCGCGTGCCCATGGCGACGAAGCGCTCGGCCACCTGGTACAGCTCTTCGAGGCTGAGGATTTGCTGGCGCGGCAGGAACTGCATGTCTTCGGCCATGCAGTAGACGCAACGGAAGTCGCAACGGTCGGTGACCGACATCCGCAGGTAGTCGATTTTTCGGTTGAAATCGTCGATCAGGGCCGGCGGGTTCTGTTCCACGTTTGCGCTCGAAAGGAGGGGGCGGCGTTGTCGCCGCGCATGGGGTCCACGCTATAACCTGTGGGCAGGCACGTCAAATCGCTTTGGCCGACTGGACGATAGGTGGGCTCTATCACGCTCCAGGCCCGGCAGTCAGCGTGACACCGGAAACGCGGTGGTGTACTTGATCTGCTCCATGGCGAAGCTGGAGGTGATGTTCGACAAGCCTTCGGTACAGGTGATCAGCCGCTTGTAGAAGCGGTCGTAGGCGGCGATGTCGCTGACCACCACACGCAGCATGTAGTCCCAGTCGCCGGACATGCGATAGAACTCCATCACCTCCTCGAACGCGGTGACGGTGCGGGCGAAGTCTTCCAGCCAGGCGCTGTCATGGCGCTGGGTCTTGAGCTGGACGAACACGCTCAGGCCCAGGTTCAACCGCTGTGGATCGAGCAAGGCCACGCGGCCGCGGATATACCCTTCGTCTTCCAGGCGCTTGACCCGCTTCCAGCACGGCGTGGTGGTGAGGTTGACGGCTTCGGCCAGGTCCTTGAGCGACAGCGAGGCGTCGCGTTGGAGCAGGGTGAGAATGTGCTGGTCGAAACTGTCCATTGCCATTGCGTGCGGGCCGGTGTGTGCGGAACAAGAAGTGCGCAGCCTAGCGCACTCGGGGAACGGCTGGCCACGGGCCTGTCGCTGCGGCGAGTCAGGGCCGGATATGCCATAGTGGCACTTTTCCCCGCCCCCAGTGCAGACGGACCCGATCATGGCTGAAAAACCGCGCAGTTTCGCCACCCGAACCATCCATGCCGGCGAGCAGTCCAGCGTCGCCGACAACGCCATCTTCCCGGCCATCGTCACCTCCAGTTCGTTCATCAAGCGAGGTCTGGACGACCATCCCGAGTACGCCTACAGCCGCGTCGCCAACCCCACCCGCCATGCCTACGAGACCTGCGTTGCGGCGCTCGAAGAAGGCGTGGGCGCGGTGGCCTGCGCCTCGGGCGTGAGCGCCACTGCCACCGTGCTTGAACTGTTGCCCAAGGATGCCCATGTGGTGGTGATGAATGGGGTCTACGGCGGTACCTTCCGCCTGATGGAGGACTACCGTGCCCACACCAGTGGCCTGACCACCACCTATGTCGACCTCAACGACCTCGACGCGGTGGCGGCCGCGATCCGTCCGAACACGCAGATGATCTGGCTGGAGTCACCCACCAACCCGCTGCTGCACGTGGTGGACATTGCTGCATTGAGCGAACTGGCCCAGGCGCGCGGCATCCTCACCTGTATCGACAACACATTCTGCTCGCCCTGGAACCAGCGGCCGATCACCCTTGGCGTGGACCTGGTGATGCACTCGGCGAGCAAGTACATCGGTGGCCATTCCGACCTGACCGGCGGTGTGGTGGTGGCTGGCAACCCCGAGTTGCTGACGCGCCTGCGCAAGATCAGCATGGCGGTGGGCGCGATCCAGGGCCCGTTCGACTGCTACCTGGCGCTACGTGGCCTGAAGACCCTCGACGTGCGCATGGAGCGCCAGTGCGCCAATGCCTTGCGCGTGGCGCAGCACCTGGAGCGTCACCCGCAGGTCGAGCAGGTGTTCTACCCAGGGTTGGAAAGCCATCCCCAGCACGCCCTGTGTCAGCGCCAGATGCGCAGCGGCGGCGCCGTGGTGGCGCTGCGGGTCAAGGGTGACCGGGCGGCGGTCAACCGACTGGTGGAGGCATTGTCGATCTTCGTGCTCGCCGATTCGCTGGGCGGTGTGGAGAGCATGATCAACCACTCCTGGAGCATGTCGCACAACTCGCTCAGCCCGCAGCAGAAGGCGACGATGGGCATCAGCGAGAACCTGGTGCGCTTGTCGATCGGCATCGAGGACTGCCGCGACCTGATCGAGGATCTGGAGGCGGGCTTGCAGGCGGCGGCCGTGGCGTGACAGGAGAGGACTGATCGCGGCGGGGGATGCCGCGATCAGAGGGTCATTCAGCGAGGGATCAGGCCTTGGGCGGATGGACGATCCGTTCGATCTTGTCCTTGATCAGCAGGCGCTCGCGACGCAGGCGGTTGACCGCCTCGTCGTTGGTGCCGTTGCCCTCGGCGGCCACCACCTCCTTGTCCTTGGCGTTGTATTCCTTGTGCAGCCGGTGCAGGTCGTGGTTGTTGTCGACCAGGGCCTGGAAGGCGTCTGCGCTGGTGTGCAGGTCGGCTAGCAGATCGTGCGGTACGGGCATCTTTTCACCTCGATTTCAGGGATTGCGGAAAGATCCTGCTGCTTCAGGATAGCCGTGTAAATGGACCGTCGCTGGGGCCAGAGGTGCAATTCATCTTTTATGCCGTTGCCAAGCGTGAAGATGTGAAACTTTGTTAATCATGAAATACACTTCATAACTTAATAATCCTGAAGTTTTCACGAAAAATTGATGGTAACTTCCCTAGAGTGCGGCCATCCAGCCAAGGTGCCCGATCGGTCGCGCCTGGTCGTTTCTCAACTTTAACGGCGAACGCCATGATAAAAATCAGATCCCTGCGGACCGAATGGGTCACGCTGCTGGCCAGCCTGTACCTGCTGATTGGCCTCAATCTGTTTCTCTGGAAACACCTGGAGAGCATCGTACCCCCCGGTTTGGTGGGGCTTTGGTTGAGTCTGGCGTTTGCCTTGCTGATGGTGTTCGCCTTCAATTTGCTGCTGACCTTGCTGGCCTTCAAATATGTATTGAAACCGGTATTGATCGTGCTGTTCATGGCCGGCGCGGCGGTCGCCTATTTCATGAATCAATATGGCGTTCTTATTGATGTCGGCATGTTCCGCAATGTCGTGGAAACCAACATCGAAGAAGTACGCGACTTACTCTCGCTGAAGTTTGCCTTGTATATGCTCGGGCTCGGTGTACTGCCTTCCTTGTTGCTCTGGAAGACGCCGGTCGCCTATCGCCCCTGGCACCGTGAGCTGCTGGGCAAACTGGTGGTCAGCGGGGCCTGCGTGACCGCGCTGGCTTCGGTAGCGCTGATCAATTACCAGGGCCTGTCGTCGCTGTTTCGCAACCACCACGAGATCCGCCTCATGCTCACCCCGAGCAACATCGTCGGCGCCTCTTTGACCTACGCCAGCGAGAAACTCGGCAGCGCTGCACGGCCTTTCCAGAAATACGGTGAGGATGCCCGCCGCGACGCCGCCTGGCAGCAGCATGCGCGCAAGTCGCTGACCGTGCTGGTGATCGGTGAAAGTGCTCGCGCCGAGAACTTCGGGGTACTGGGCTATGCCCGCGACACCACCCCGCGCCTGGCCAAGGAGCCTGGCCTGCTGGGCTTTACCGATGTGCACTCGTGCGGCACCGAAACCGCGGTGTCGGTGCCATGCATGTTCTCCGGCATGACCCGCAAGGACTACGACCCCAGCCTGGCCAGCCGTCGCGAGGGGCTGCTGGACATTCTCGGCCGCGCCGGCCTGCAGGTGAAATGGCGTGACAACCAGTCAGGTTGCAAAGGCACCTGCTCGCGCTTCGACTACGTCAACCTGACCACGGCGAAGGACCCGGTGCTGTGCGCTGGCGGCGAGTGCCATGACCAGATCCTGCTGCAGAACCTCGATGCCTTGCTCGATAACCTCGACCAGGACACCGTGCTGGTCCTGCACCAGATGGGCAGCCACGGCCCCGACTACTACAAGCGCTACCCCGAGGGCTTCGAGCACTTCACGCCGGTGTGCCGCAGCAACGCCCTGAACCAGTGCAGCCGCGAGGCGATCGTCAACAGCTACGACAACACCCTGACCTACACTGACGCGGTGCTGGCCTCGCTGATCGATACCCTGCGCAAGCACCAGGACAAGGTCGACACAGCCATGGTCTATCTCTCCGACCACGGCGAATCGCTGGGTGAATACAACGTGTTCCTGCACGGTACGCCGTATATGCTGGCGCCGGACCAGCAGAAGCACATCCCGCTGCTGGCCTGGTTCTCCGACAGCTACCGGCAGGACTTCGCGGTGGACACCGACTGCCTGGCCAAGCTGCGTGATACGCCCCTGAGCCAGGACAACCTGTTCCATTCGATGCTCGGCCTGTTGCAGGTGCACACCCAGGTCTACCAGCCGTCGCTGGACCTGTTCGCCGGCTGTCGGCCCTGGTTGACGGCGAAAAGCTGAGGGTCGCGCTCGCGACCGCTGATCGCCACCACGGATGGCCCGGGTTTCACCAGCAGTGCCCGCGCCGTATATACTGCGCGCCAATGTTTGTGGGAGAGCCTCGTGGCCATCGAAATACACTGGATCCGTGACGACCAGACCCTGGCCGAACGCTGCCGGGCCTGGCGCGAACTGCCTTTCGTGGCCGTCGACACCGAGTTCATGCGGGTCGACACCTTCTATCCCAAGGCCGGCCTGGTTCAGGTCGGCGACGGTCAACAGGCCTACCTCATCGATCCGCTGGCGATCCGCGACTGGCAGCCGCTGGGCGAGTTGCTCGAAGACAGCACGGTGGTCAAGGTGCTGCACGCCTGCAGCGAAGACCTCGAGGTGCTGTTGCGCCTGACCGGCAAACTGCCGCAGCCGCTGTTCGACACCCAGTTGGCGGGCGGCTATCTGAACATCGGCTTTTCCATGGGCTATTCGCGCCTGGTCCAGGACGTGCTCGGTCTCGAGCTGCCCAAGGGCGAGACCCGCTCCGACTGGCTGCAGCGACCGTTGTCCGACACCCAGGTGAGCTACGCCGCCGAAGATGCCGTGCACCTGGCCGAGCTGTTCGAAGCCTTGCGCCCGCGGTTGTCCGACGACAAGTACGCCTGGGTGCTGGAAGACGGTGCCGAGCTGGTGGCGCAGATGCGCCGCGAGGTCGATCCGCAGACGCTCTACCGCGAGGTCAAGCTGGCCTGGAAGCTGGGCCCGCAGCAGCTCGCCGTGCTGCGCGAGCTGTGTGCCTGGCGCGAACGCGAGGCCCGCAGCCGCGACGTGCCGCGCAATCGCATCCTCAAGGAGCACGCACTGTGGCCCATGGCCAAAGGGCAGCCGGACAACCTCTCGGCCCTGGCCAAGATCGAGGACATGCATCCGCGCACCATCCGCCAGGATGGCGAAACGCTGCTCAAGCTGATCAAGGACGCCGCCAGCCAACCGCCCGAGCAATGGCCGGCGGTGCTGGCCGAGCCTCTGCCGATCGAGGCCGCCGGCCTGATCAAGCGCCTGCGCGCCATCGGCCAGGCCGAAGGCGAGCGCCTGGGCATCGCGCCAGAACTGATGCTGCGCAAGAAATCCCTGGAAGCCCTGCTCAAGAGCGGCTATCCCAACGGCCCCTACCAACTGCCCGAATCGCTGCGCGGCTGGCGCCGCGAACGCATGGGCCAGGCCTTGCTGGCTGATCTGGCAGGTGCCGGAGAGACGCCATGAAACGTATCTGTTCGATCTACAAGAGTCCGCGCAAGCAGGAAATGTACCTCTACGTGCTCAAGGCCGATGGCCTGGCGCGCGTGCCCGAGGCGCTGCTGCCGTTCTTCGGCGCCCCGGTGCATGCCTTCGACCTGGTGCTGTCCCCCGAGCGAACCCTGGCCCGCGAGGACATCGCCAAGGTGCTGGAAAACCTCGAAAGCCAGGGCTATCACTTGCAGATGCCACCGCCCCAGGACGATTACATCGAGCACCTGCCCGAAGAATTGCTGCGCCGTAACGATCCGGCTTGAGCCGGGTTCGATCACCCCCATTCAGGCGGTCGCTGACGGACTGCCTGCGTCGTACGTCAAGGTTTTCTAGAAATGCGCGTTTTGATCGCTGAACAGGATCATGCCCTTTACGCTCGCCTGCTGGGCGAGCTGGCACCGGACCTGGAGGTCCTGACCAGTGGCGATTCCGCCGAGCTGGCGCGTCAGGCGCCGCAGTGCCCGGTATGGCTGGGCGAGCCGCACCTGGTCGCCAGCCTGCTGCGCCAGGGGCATGTCCCGGACTGGCTGCAGTCCACCTGGGCCGGTATCACCCCGCTGCTGGCCGAGGGCCTGCCGCGCGACTATCGGCTGAGCCGCGCCGTGGGCATTTTCGGCCAGGTCATGGCCGAATACATGCTCACCTACATGCTGATTCACGAGCGTGACGTGCTGGCGCGCCTGGTCAGCCAGGTGGAGCGGCGCTGGGACGGTCGCCCGGGAAACAGCCTGCAAGGGCGCAAGGTGCTGATCGTCGGCACCGGCGACATCGGCCAGCGCGTCGCCGAGTTCCTGCTGCCGTTCGGCGTGACCCTGTACGGCATCGCCAGCACGCCGCGCGAGCAGGCGCCGTTCGTCGAAGTAGCCGGGCTGGAGGCGCTGCCGCAGCGGGTGGCAGAGGTCGACTACGTGCTCAACCTGCTGCCCGACACCCCGGCCACCCACGACCTGTACGATGCCGCGCTGTTCCAGCGCTTCAAGCCCACGGCGCTGTTCATCAATGCCGGACGCGGGGTGGCGGTGGTCGATGCCGACCTGGTCGAGGCGCTCAAGAACGGTCACCTGGCCGGTGCGGTGATCGACGTGTGCCGTCAGGAACCGCTGCCGCAGCGCCATCCGTTCTGGACCGCCTGGGGCTTGCTGCTGACCGGGCACAGCTCGGCACCGACCTCGCCCGAAGCCATGGTGCGACTGTTCATCGACAACCTGCGGGCCTACACGGCGGGGCAGCCGGTGCGCGGCGAAGTGGATTTCGCCCGAGGCTATTAACCCGTTTCCCCAGGCCAACGCAGGGTCTGGGCGCTGACCGGCGGTCTGGCATTGCGTCGGGACAGGCTCTAGACTGGCGCCGCCGCGCGCCGCGGCCTTTTCCGTGACTGCAGGAACCTGTCTGATGATCGCCGACACCGCGCCGTTCTGGCGGCGCAAGACCCTCGACCAGCTCGATGCGCACGAGTGGGAGTCGCTCTGCGACGGCTGCGGGCTGTGCTGTCTGCAGAAGCTTGAAGACGAGGACGACAACAGCATTTACTACACCCGTATCGCCTGCAAACTGCTGGACCTGAAATCCTGCCAGTGCAGCGACTACCCCGGGCGCTTCGCCCAGGTGCCCGATTGCATCCAGCTCACGCCGGGCAAGGCCGACCAGTTCAAGTGGCTGCCGACCACCTGTGGCTATCGTCTGGTCAGTGAGGGCAAGGACCTGCCGGCCTGGCATCACCTGGTATGCGGCGATCGCGAGCAAGTCCATGAGCAGCGCATTTCCCAATCCGGACGCATGTTCAGCGAGAACGATGTCGACGAAGACGATTGGGAAGACCATCTGATTTTCCGCGCCGGTTGAGCCCCGGCGTCTGTCCTGTTGCCGAACGAGGAACCTGAATATGCGCCCGTGGTTGTTGCTGCTAGGTCTGCTGGTCAGCGTGCCGGCCTGGGCGAAGAAGGTCGATCTGGATTATCAGGTGCGCCTGTTGCCCAAAAGCGGCCAGGCTGAGGTGCGTGTGACCCTGGCCGATGGCAGCGCCGTGCGCAGCCTGGACTTCGATCTCGGGCGTCAGGGTGTCTACAGCGATTTCCAGGCCGACGGCCAGTGGCAAACGCACGACGGTCGTGGCGTCTGGCAACCCGGTCCCGGCAAGACCCGTCTCAGCTACCGGGTGCAGTTGGACGTCAAACCGGCGAACAGCGCCCACGAATCGCGGATCACGCCACACTGGGCGTTGTGGCGCGGTGAGCAACTGGTGCCGGCTGCACGCCTGGATCAGCAGGACGGCACCGAGCTGGTGGCGCGCCTGAGTTTCGAGCTGCCGTCGGGCTGGCAAAGCGTGGAGACGGCCTGGCCGCGCATCGGCAAGCGCAGGTTCCGTATCGATGACGTCTCGCGGCTGTTCGACCGGCCCACTGGCTGGATGCTGGCGGGCAACCTGGGCAGTCGACGCGCCCGCCTGGGCGATACCGAAGTGACGGTGGCCGCGCCGCAAGGGCAGGGCATGCGACGCATGGACACCCTGACATTGCTCACGTTCGTGTGGCCGCAGGTGCAGGCGGTGTTCCCGCGAACGCCGGCCAAGCTGCTGGTGGTCGGCGCGCGTGACGACGTGATGCGCGGCGCTCGGGCCTCTCACAACTCGCTGTACCTGCACAGCGGCCGTGCATTGATTGGCGAGAACGGTAGCAGTGCGATGCTGCGCGAACTGGTGCAGGTGTTCGCGCAGATCAAGGACCGCGAGCGCAGCGACTGGCTGGGCGAGAGCCTCACCGACTACTACGCCACCGAACTGCTGCGCCGCGCTGGCGGACTCAGCGATGACCGCTACCACGTCGTGCAAGCACGCTTGCAGAACGACAGCGCCCAGGTAGGCACGCTGCGCGGCGATCAGGCCGACGCGGCACAGGTGGCCCGCGGCGTGTTGCTGCTACAGGCGCTGGATCGCGAGATTCGTCTGCACACCCACGACCAGCGCTCGCTGGACGACGTCACCCGTGCCCTGATGCGCCTGCCCAGCGTGAGCACGGAGGAATTCGTGCAGATCAGCGAGCGTGTGCTGGGGCGCCAGTCCGACGTCCTGCAGAGCAAACTGCTGCGCTGAGAGGCCGTCCTCAGACTTCGCTGAGTGGATCCTTGCCGGTCACGGTCACTGTGCGCGTGGCCGATTCGGCGCTGTCCTTGAGTGCCCTGAGCTCGGCGGCGCCGCGATCGATTTCGGCGTTCAGGCGACGGTAGTCCGCGCGCTGTTTCTGCAGCCACGCCTTGGCCTGGCACTGGCCTTTGAGCCCACGGGCCAGCGCGAGGCCGCCAACCGTTACCTGCAGCAGGCCGATCAGGCCACCACGGCGCATGCCCTTGCTGACCATCAGTGCACCACCGGCCAGCGAGCTGACGCGTTCCCAGCCTGTGACGTTGTGATCGTGCTCGGCAGCGGGTGAGTGGATATCGAACATGGGGGAATCTCCTGATGGGGTGGGTTCATCAGCTGACCCAGGGGCACGACTGGCGTTCAGTGCAATCGCTCAGCGGCCCGTGCGCGTGATGGGCTGCGGACTCAGTGAGCGTGGCTCGCAGGGCGTCGGCCGCCCTTGACGCAGCCCTGGCGTTTTTCCCGAGAAGGCCCATAGCCAAAGAACGATCGATAGCACTTGCTGAAGTGGCTGGCCGAGACGAAGCCGCAGGCGACGGCGACCTCCATGATCGGCAGATCCGAATGTTGCAGCAGGCGCCTGCTTTCGGTGATCCGCAGCTCCAGGTAGTAGCGCACCGGTGTGGTGTTGAGTTGACGCTGAAACAGCCGACCAATCTGACGTTTGGAGCGTCCGACGTATGCCGCGAGCTGGTCCTGGCTGAGCGGCTCCTCGAGATTGGCGCTCATCAGGGTGATCGCTTCGCGCAGCGGCTCGCTGATGTTGGCTTGCGCAGCCGGAGTCGTGCGTCGGTAGCGCGAGGACTCGAAGGCAAGAATGGCTGTGATGCCTTCGGCCAGGGCAGGGCCCCGGCGCTGGCCGATCCACTCCAGCATCATGCTCAACGCACCCGCCGGACTGGCCGCGCTGAGCCGGTCGCGATCAATGCAGTAGGCCTCGCTGCTCACTTGTCCATGGCGCGCAATTTCGGCGAGCGCCGCGCGATGTTCTGGGTGTACCGCACATCGATAGCCGTCGAGCAGCCCAGCCCGGCCGAGGAACCAGGCACCGTTCCACAGGCCGGCCAGAGCCACCTTTCGGCGGGCCAGTTCCTGCAAGCTGGTCGCCAGATCCTCGGGCAACGTCAACGGGGTCCGTAGCCCGCCACAGATCACCAGCAGGTCCAACGGCTGGGCCACGCATTCGCTCAGGCTTGCGCTAGGGCCGATCAGGATGGCCAGGTCACTGGTCAGTGCTGCGCTATCCAGGCTGCAGGTGCTGTGGCTGAAGGCGCCGGGCTGGATCAGGTTGGCGGTGACCAGTGCGTCCAGCGCCTGGGTGAAGGCCAATAGGGAGAAGTGCTCCAGCAGCAGGAAGCCTACGTTCAGGGCAGGGCCGTCGGTCTCCAGGTCGGCAGGAATGAAGCGGGAGTTGGGGCCATGCAGGGCCGAACCGAACGTTCTCTTGGCAATCAACGTGAGGCGCCTCGCAAAGTGAAAGAGGAGGAAAAAGCGCGCGCGACAGATTGTATTCTTTGTGTATACATTGCGTAGAGGTCTGGCCAAGACGCCGGTTTATCTCGCGCCGACACCCACTTATGGTCAAATAGCGACGCCTTTGTCTGAGGCCGACCCCTCGCCTGATTCGCTGTAGACACATTGTCTAAAGCGTCCCTATATTCGTTATACAAATTGTAGACATAGACCTATGAGCCCTCGAAAAGCCGCCATGAACGTCAGTCACGATGACCACCACGCCCCCACAGTCGCGCCTGATCGCAAGGCGGTGCTGGCCGATGCCCTGCGCCGACGCATTCTGAGCATGGAGCTGGCGCCCGGTGCCGGAGTAGACGAGCTGGCACTGTGCGAAGAATTCGGTTTGTCGCGACCGCCAGTGCGTGAACTGCTGCGTCAGATCGCTGCCGAGGGCTACATCGAACTGGAAGCCAACCGCGCCCCGCGCGTTGCGGCGATGAACCATGACTCTCTGCACAGCTTTTTCCTGGCTGCGCCGCTGATCTACATCGCCACCACGCAACTGGCGGCGACCCATGCCCGTGCCGAAGAAATCGACGAGCTCAAGGGAATACAGGCGCTGTTTCGTGCGGCGATCGAGCAACAGGATGTGGAGAACCGCGTGCTGTACAACGACGCTTTCCACCTGCAGATCGGCAAGATGGCGCACAACGACTACCTGATGCCCAGCCTGCGACGGCTGCTGATCGACCACACCCGCCTGGGCAAGATTTTCTACCGTCACCCGACCACCGATGACATGCAGCGCGACCTGGAGCTGGCCTGCGTGCAGCACGATCAGATGATCGAAGCGATCGAGGGTCGCGATCCACAGACGGCTGGGGAGCTGGTGCGCGAGCACTTCGAGCTGTCCCGGCGCCGCATGGCCGAATACGCGGCACCCCAGGGAATGGAAGTGGCATTGGCCTTGTAGCTGCAGCACTCACCGTCACCCTGGACGCCGGCAGGACGCTGGCAGGGGCGAGCGTGATGAGGGACAGACGCTAACAACAATATCGGGTTCCTACATGACAAAGATCACCTCGTTGCCCGCCGACGACAGCACCTGTGGCTGGTATCACCTCAGCCAAGGCCGCCGCGTCGCGCCTGCCCACAGCGGCCATAGTCAGGCGCGGTGGGTCGTGGTCGGCGCCGGTTTTACCGGGCTTGCCGCCGCGCGTCAGTTGGCTGTGCATTTTCCTGACGATCAGGTGGTGCTGATCGAAGCCCAGGAGGTCGGCTATGGCGCATCCGGGCGCAACGCGGGCTTCGCCATCGACTTGCCCCATGACATCGGCGCTGAAGACTACATCGGTGATATCGCCATCGCCCGCAAGACGCTCAAGCTCAACCTCAGCGGCCAGTCGTTTCTCAAGGAACTGGTCGAGCGCTACGCCATCGAGTGCCAGATGACGCATTGCGGCAAGTACCAGGCCGCTGTCGAGCCACGCGGCATTGCCGTGCTCGAGGCTTACCGCCGCGGCCTGGACCGGCTCGATCAGCCTTATCAGATGCTCGAGGCCGGCGAACTACCGGAGCACGTCGGGACCGATTTTTACCGCCAGGCGCTGTTCACCCCCGGCACGTCCTTGATCCAGCCCTCGGCGCTGGTCAAGGGGCTGGCCGATAACTTGCCGGCCAACGTGACACTTTACGAGCATACGCCGATCACCGACGTGCAGTACGGCGCCAAGACGGTGCTCTCCCATGCGCGAGGGTCGATCACGGCCGATCAGTTGGTGCTCACCACCAACGCCTTTGGTATGAACTTCGGATTTCTCAAAGGCCGCATGCTGCCGGTCTTCACCTACGCCAGCCTGACTCGGCCGATGACGGCGCAAGAGCAGGCGAGCCTGGGCGGCAAGCCCTACTGGGGGCTGATTCCGGCCGATCCTTTCGGCACCACGGTCCGCCGCACGCCGGATAACCGGTTGCTGATCCGCAACAGTTTCAGCTTCAACCCGGACGGTCGGGCCAACGCCAGATACCTCGCCCGAGTCGCCCAGCGGCATCGCCAATCCTTTGCCCGGCGATTTCCGATGTTGCCGGCGCTGCCGTTCGAATACACCTGGGGTGGCGCATTGGCGATGTCGCGCAATCACATGGGGCATTTCGGCAAGTTGGCGCCCAATGTCTACGGTGCGTTGGGCTGCAATGGCTTGGGCGTGACCCGTGGCACGGCGACCGGAAAGTTGCTCGGCGACTGGTTGGCAGGCCAACGCAATGAATTGATCCAGTTCGTCCTCGACACGCCTGGACCCAGTGCCGACCCCCCGGCGCCGCTGGTGTCGCTGGGGCTCAATTTCAATCTGAAGTGGGGGCAATACCGCGCCGGGCAAGAAAGCTGAAGGGCATTGAAGCGTTCGACATCACTTGATATTCGCTGGACTCGGTAAGTCCGGCCTGCACTTTCCATTGCGTGCTGTTTCGGTTCGAAGAACAACTTCGGGCTCCCGTCGCTGACGCCAAGTTCAGTGTCGCGGGTTCGTGCGTCCTGAAAACGGCCTGCGTTCGATATAAGCAGGGGAAAAATAATGACAACGAATACTGTATCAATTGAAGACGTACCGCTTAATCGCTTTCATCAGTGGCTCACCGTGCGTTCCGGCGGTGGCTCTTTCGTCGATGGTTACGTGCTGAGCATCATCGGTGTCGCCATGGTGCAGATGACCGCCGGACTGTCGTTGGACAGCTTCTGGCAGGGCATGATTGCCGCGTCGGCGCTGATCGGCATTTTCTTCGGTGGTTTCCTGGGCGGCTGGCTGACCGACCGTTTCGGTCGCAAGCGGGTGTTCTTCGTCGGTCCGACCTTGTTCATTCTCGCTTCGCTCAGCCAGTTCTGGGTGGAGTCGGCAATGGCGCTGTTCCTGCTGCGCTTCGTGGTGGGCGTCGCGGTCGGTATCGAGTACCCGGTAGCGACTTCGCTGCTGGTCGAGTTTCTGCCCAAGCGCAACCGCGGTCCGCGCCTGGCCACGTTGACCATCCTGTGGTTCGCCGGTGCCGCCTTCGCCTACATGCTCGGCGATTTCCTCTTGCGCCAAGGGGGCGACGATGCCTGGCGTCTGGTGCTGGCCAGCCCGGCGTTGATCGGCGCGCTGCTGTTCGTGGTGCGCATCGGCACGCCCGAGTCGCCACGCTGGTTGCTCAGCAAAGGGCGAGCGGAGCAAGCCGACGCCGTGATTCGCAGCGTATACGGCAACGATTTCAGCCTGCGCAACCTGCCCGAGGAGCCCGAGCAGCAGACGCTGTCGTTTCGCAGCCTGCTGCACTCGGGCTACGGCAAACGCATGATGTTCGTCGCCGTGTTCTGGTCCTGCTCGGTGATCCCGGTGTTCGCCGTGTACGCCTTCGCGCCCAAGGTGCTCGGCGCGCTCAACCTGAAAGGAGACTGGGCCTCGTTCGGCTCGGTGGCGATCACCTTGCTGTTCGTGGTCGGGTGCATCATCGCCACGCGCCTGATCAATGGCATGGGCCGGCGCAGCATGCTGATCCACAGCTTCTTCTGGTCGGGCCTGGCATTGCTGGGACTGGGCGTTTTCCACGCCGGCGCCGAGTGGCTGATCCTCGCCTTGTTCGGTGCCTATGCGCTGTTCATCGGTGGCGCCCAGGTCCTGCAACTGGTGTACCCCAACGAACTGTTCCCCACCGAGATCCGCGCCAACGCCGTCGGCGTGGGGACGTCGCTGTCACGGGTCGGTGCGGCTATCGGTACCTGGCTGGTGCCGATCGTGCTCGATCGCTACGGCATCGCCTTCACCATGTACGCCGCCGCGGCGGTCACCTTGCTCGGCCTGGTCGTGTCCTGGGCGCTGGCGCCTGAAACCCGTTCGCTGAATCTGCAACAAGCAGCCTCGCTGAGCTGATCCCTCCGGCCGCGCCGGTGTCTCGGTGCGGCCGACACCCTTTGCATTCACAGGAGAACCCGTCATGCACTTCGAAGGTATCTACACCCCTGCTATCACCCCGCTGGCTGCCGATGGCTCGATCGACATGGCTGCATTCGCCGAAGTCCTCGAATACCTGGTCGAGGCGAAAATCCATGGCGTCATCATCGGCGGCTCGACCGGGGAGTACTACGCGCACACCGCCCAGGAGCGGATCGACCTGGCTGCCAAGGCCAAGGACGTGCTCCACGGGCGCTTGCCGCTGATCGTCGGGACCGGTGGCATTCGCACCGAAGATGCGGTGGCCTTCGCCGAACACGCCAGGCAGATCCAGGCCGACGCACTGCTGGTCGGAACCCCACCCTATGCACTGCCCACCCAGCAGGAAATCGCGTTGCACGTGAAGGCGGTGGACGCCGCCGCCGGTTTGCCGATCATGCTCTACAACTACCCAGGCCGCATGGGCGTGGGCATGGGCGATGCGTTCTTCGACGCCGTGGCTGAAGTCGGAAACATCGTCGCCATCAAGGAAAGCTCCGGTGACATGGGCCAGTTGCACCGCCTGGCGACGCGCCGGCCGCACATCCAGTTGTCCTGCGGTTGGGACGATCAGGCCCTGGAGTTCTTCGCCTGGGGCGCGAAGAGCTGGGTCTGCGCCGGCTCCAACTTCATCCCGCGTGAACATGTGGCGCTGTACGAGGCCTGCGTGGTCGAGAAGAACTTCGACAAGGGCCGCCGGATCATGGCCGCCCTGATGCCGCTGATGGACATCCTCGAGGGCGGCAAGTTCGTGCAGTCGATCAAGCATGGCGTGGCGCTCAATGGCCTGAAGAGCGCAGGAGTGCGCAAGCCGTTGCAAGACCTCGACGTGGCCGAGCAGCAAGCGCTCGCCCAAGTGGTCAGCGAACTCAAGGCCACCATCGCCAAGATCAATTGAGGAGAACAGGACCATGGCCCCATTGTTGAGCAAGGCCGAATACGCGGCCATCGCTGCCAGATTGCAACCGCGCACGCAGGCGTTCATCGACGGTGAGTTCCGCGATGCGATCGGCGGCAGAACCTTCGTCACCACCAATCCGGCCACCGGCCAGCCACTGGCCGAAGTTGCCGCCTGCGACAGGCACGACGTCGACGTGGCCGTGGCGGCTGCCAAGCGCGTGTTCGAGGCCGGCTCCTGGTCCAAGCTGCAGCCCGGCGAGCGCAAGCGCTTGCTGCTCAGGTTCGCCCAACTGCTGGAGGACAATGCCCATGAGCTGGCAGTGCTGGAAAGCCTGGACAGCGGCAAACCGGTGAGCGAATGCCAGACCGTCGATGTCCCGGAAACCATTCATACCCTGCGCTGGCACGCGGAACTGATCGACAAGATCTACGACGCGACCGCGCCCACCGGTCACGACGCGGTGACCTTGGTGGTGCGCGAAGCCATCGGCGTGGTCGGCCTGGTGCTGCCCTGGAACTTTCCGCTACTGATGCTGGCTTGGAAGATCGCTCCGTCGTTGGCTGCGGGCTGCTCGATCGTGGTCAAACCGGCCAAGGAAACCACGCTCAGCGCCCTGCGTGTGGCGCAACTGGCCCATGAGGCGGGCATTGCGGCGGGGGTGTTCAACCTGGTGCCGGGCGGCGGCCGCGAAGTGGGCGAGGCCATCGGCCGGCACATGGACATTTCGATGGTCAGTTTCACCGGTTCGACCGACACCGGCCGGCTGTTCCTCAAGTACGCCTCGGAATCCAACCTCAAGCGCGTCGTCCTGGAGCTGGGCGGCAAGAACCCTGCGGTGGTCATGAACGATTGCGAGAACCTCGACGAGGTGGCCCAGTTCGTGACCGCCGGGGCTTTCTGGAACATGGGTGAGAACTGTTCGGCGTCTTCGCGGCTGATCGTTCACGAGGACGTCAAGGACGCGCTGCTGGGGCTGATCGGCAAGCATCTGCAGGACTGGAAGCTGGGTGATCCGCTCGATCCGCAGAATCGTCTGGGGGCGATGGTCAGCAAGGCGCACTTCGAGAAGGTCAAGTCGTACCTGGCGTATGCGGCTGAACAGCAGCTTGCTGTGGTTCAGGGCGGGCAAACCCAGGCTGGGGTGTTCGTGCAGCCGACCATCGTCGACAACGTGGGCCGCGACAACCGATTGTTCGTCGAAGAAATCTTCGGCCCGGTGCTGAGCGTGACCAGTTTCAAGACCCTCGACGAGGCGATCGAGATCGCCAACGACACGGTCTATGGACTGGCCGCATCCGCCTATACCGGCAGTCTGCGCAACGCGTTGCGCCTGTCGCGGGAAATCCGCGCCGGTGTGGTGACGGTGAATTGCTTCGGCGAAGGCGATGCCTCGACGCCGTTCGGCGGCTACAAGGAGTCCGGGTTTGGTGGGCGCGACAAGTCGATCTGGGCGCACGATCAGTACACCGAGCTCAAGACCATCTGGATCAACGCGTCGTGAGGAGGTGCCAAGGCGCGCGGTCCGGTGCACGGCGGCGCTGGCCGCTGCGCACCATTACTTGAACTTCGGCCCTGAGCGGGTGTTCAGGCCCTTGGCCAGGCGGTCGTAGAGCACCACGTTGACCGTCGCGGCCAGGTTCATGCAGCCGTGGGTGGGGATGTAGATGGTTTCCTCGCACCAGGCGCGCACGCTGTCGTCCAGGCTGCCGTCTTCGGGGCCGAAGATGTAGATCGCGCGGTCGGGGTGGGTGTATTCCGGCAGCGGCCGGGCGCCCTCGACCAACTCCACCGCCACCGGCGTGCAGCCCAGCGGGATGATGCGCTGCAGATCGTCGATGCCGATCAGCGGGATGTCGTAGTGCACGCGCTTGGTGTCGGTGACGAAGTCGCGGGCACGCTCGTAGCGTTTGCCGGTGTAGAACACCGAGTTGACCCCGTAGCAGCCTGCGGCGCGCATCACCGAGCCGACGTTTTCCGCGGATTTGGGGTTGAACAGGCCGATGCAGCTGTACCGTTTGTTCGCCACGAGTCGGGGCCCTTCGCAAAAAAAGAGCGCGATTATACGGGCTCGCCGACGTCGTGTGGGCGCGATTGGACGGTCAGTCCTTGTTCATCAGCGCGGCGAGGCCGGCGAAGGGGTTGTGCGTGGCCACGTTGGTCTTGGGCGTGCTCAGCGACCCTTCGCCGAAGTATTGCTGGTCGGTGTAGCGCGAGTGTTCGTTGTCGTGGCAATACAGGCACAGCAGTTCCCAGTTCGAGCCGTCCTGGGGATTGTTGTCGTGGTTGTGGTCGCGGTGGTGCACGGTGAGTTCCGACAGGCGCTTGCCGGCGAATTCACGGGCGCAGCGTCCGCAGACGTGCGGGTACATCTTCAGCGCCTTGTCGCGGTAGCCCATTTCCTTGTCGCGCTTGGCGTCGGCGAGGATGCGGTCGAGACGGGCGGTGGCGGCGGAGGTGGAGGCCGAGCTCATGGTGTTACCTTTATCGTTATCAGGGCTATGACGGTGGTTGCGCTGAGTCTAGCGCGACTGCGGTGCAGCGCACAGGCAAACGCGCGCGATTGGGCGTAGCCTGTAGGCAGGTTCCGGACGGGAGGTGATCGATGTTGCCTGTACTGCTTGCCAGTGTGTGGCTGCTCGCCGCGCCGTGCGCCGCGCTTGCCGGCCAGCCTTCGGGCGGTTTGGCCCCGGTGCCCGGTGCGCCAGGTACGCCCACGCCCACGCCCTATCCACAGATCACCCCGAGCGTGCCGCCTAAGGCCGGCGGCAGCGAGGCCGGCGGGCCGCTGTTGCCGCCCATGCCCAAGCCAGGGCCGCCGAAGGATCAGCCCCTGCCGGGCCTGTCGCCCGCGCCGCCGGTCAAAAGCGACTGACGCTAGCGCGTAACGCCCAGTTCATCGAGCACGAAGGCGTACTCCAGGGCCACGTCGCGCAAGCCCTGGTAGCGCCCGCTCATGCCGCCGTGGCCGGCGCCCATTTCGGTCTTGAGCAGCAGCAGGTTGTCGTCGGTCTTGCGGGTGCGCAGCCGGGCCACCCACTTGGCCGCCTCCCAGTACTGCACGCGGCTGTCGTTGTAGCCAGCCACCACCAGCATCGCCGGGTAGGCCTGGGCCTTGACGTTCTCGTAGGGCGCATAGGCCTGGATGCGCACGTACACCTCGGGCTCTTCGGGGTTGCCCCACTCGTCGTACTCGGTGACGGTCAACGGCAGCTCGGGGTCGAGCATGGTGTTGAGCACATCGACGAAGGGCACTTCGGCAATGGCGCAACGGAACAGCTCGGGACGCTGGTTGAGCACGGCGCCGATCAGCAGGCCGCCGGCGCTGCCGCCGCTGATCGCCAACTGCTCGGAGCGGGTCACGCCTTGGGCGATCAAGTGTTCGGCGCAGGCGATGAAGTCGTCGAAACTGTTCTGCTTGTGCGCCTGCTTGCCGGCGCGATACCAGGCTTCGCCCAGCTCACCGCCGCCGCGCACGTGGGCGATGGCGAAGGCCACGCCGCGCTCGAGCAGGCTCAGGCGAGCGTGGGAGAACCAGGGGTCCAGGCTTTCGCCGTAGGCGCCGTAGCCATACAGGTACAGTGGCACGCTGCGGCCCAGGTCCTGGCGTCGGCGCACCAGGCTGATCGGCACCTGCGTGCCGTCCGCCGCGGTGGCCCACAGGCGCTGGCTGACGTAGTCGTCGGCATCGAACGGGCCCAGCACTGGCGTTTGCTTGAGCACCTGCTGCGCGCCGTTGGCCAGGGTCAACTGGCGCGCCTGGGCGGGGCGGTTGAGGGCCTCGTAGCGCAGGCGGATAGACGCGCTGGCGAACTCCAGGCTGTCCTGCACGTACAAGCTGTAGGCCGCGTCCGGCAGTTCGACGCGGTAGGCCGGCAGACCCTGGGGATGCACCTCGATGATCGGCAGACCGCCTTCGCGCAGGCTCAGCGTCAGC
Source organism: Pseudomonas boreofloridensis (assembly GCF_030580795.1). Classification (NCBI taxonomy): domain Bacteria; kingdom Pseudomonadati; phylum Pseudomonadota; class Gammaproteobacteria; order Pseudomonadales; family Pseudomonadaceae; genus Pseudomonas; species Pseudomonas boreofloridensis. The sequence continues at coordinate 63,719 of NZ_JAUQOQ010000011.1, forward strand.
GCGCTGGCATTCAGGCTAAGGCCTTCGAGCATGATCTCGTTGCGGTGCGGCACCAGCACCTGCCACTGGGCGTGGGTGGGAACCCTGTCGGCGGGCGCATGGAACAGGGCGAAGTTGATGCCATCCTGGTTGCTGCGGATGAACCAGCGCCATTGGCCGTCGAGTTGGCCGTGGTCGGGGAAGTATTCGTGGCCTTCGACCCGTGGCGCCAGGCAGGTGAAGGGCGCCTTGGGCGTCTGGGCATCGAGCACCCAGGCCTCGCTGGTGGTCTTGCTGTTGAGCAGCAGCACCAACTGACGCTCCGAGCTGCTGCGGTAGCAGTGCAGGAAAAAGCGTCCGTCCGACTCTTCGAAGACCTGCGTCGCGTCGGCCTCCCCCAAGGTGTGGCGCAGCAGGCGCCAGGGCCGGTGGGTCTCGTCCAGTTCGGCGAAGAAAAGGGTGCGGCTGTCGTTGGCCCAGGTCAGGCTGCCGTCGCAGTCGTCGAAGGGCAGGGCGGTGAGGGCGCCGGTGTCCAGATCCTTGACGTACAGCGTGTAGATTTCATCGCCACGGGTGTCCAGGCTGTAGGCCAGCAGGCGATGGTCGGGGCTGACGTTGAACGCGCCCAGGGCCAGGAAGCCGCCCTCGGCCAGGGCATTGGGGTCGAGCAGCAACTGCTCGGCGCCTTCGTCGACCTGCAGGCTGTCGTCGGCCGGACGCGGGCAACGGTAGTGACGCGGATACTCGTCGCCGGCGGTGGTGCGGGTGTAGTAGAGGAAAGGGCCCCAGGGCGAGGGCAGCGACAGGTCGGTTTCCAGGATGCGGCCCTTGATCTGCTCGAATAGCTGCTCGCGCAGTTCGGCCTGGTCGGCCAGGCACGCCTGCTGGTAGGCGTTTTCCTGCTCCAGGTAGGCCAGTACCTCGGCGTTGTCGCGTTCCTGCAACCAGGCGTAGGGATCGCGGCCGGGGGCTTGGCGGGCAATGGGGGGCTGGGGTCTGATAGGCATGAAAGGTCCCGAGATGGAAAGGGCACCTGTGCCCCTAAAAGTGTTTATCATAGGCGCCTCTTCGCCTGCCTTGCACGGACACCATGATCGAACAAGACTACACACTGGCCTGGGGCCTCTACGCCGTTGCTGCCGTGGGCTGCCTGCTGGTGGCCTTCAAGCTCACCGGCTGGATGTGGCGCTGGCTGCGCGAGCCGCTGCGGGTCTTGGTGGCCGTGCTGCTGTTCAGCCCCACCATCGTCGATCCGGTCAAGGACAGCTTCGCCCCGGCCATTGCCATCACCGCCTTGGACCTGGCGTTCAAGGTGGGCAACAACGCCTGGCGCGCGGCGTCGGACCTGGCCATGTACGGGATGATCGCCTTCGCCCTGTACCTGCTGTTCGTGCTGGTGCGCTGGCCGCTGGAAAAGCGTGCTCGCGAGCGCAAGGCGCGGGCCGAGGCCGCTGCCAGCCGGCGCGCCGCCGAAGACGAGGCGATGGACGACGATGCCCCGCAGGTCGACCCGCGCGACCGCTACCGCAGCGAGCCGCCCGCCCCGGCACCGCGCCGTCCCGCCAATGGCGGCGGTCGCGTCGAACCCCGGATCTGACACGGAGCGCTGGTCGATGTGTGAATTGCTGGGCATGAGCGCCAACGTCCCGACCGATATCGTTTTCAGCTTCACCGGCCTGATGCAGCGCGGCGGGCGCACCGGCCCGCACCGCGACGGCTGGGGCATCGCCTTCTACGAGGGGCGTGGCCTGCGCCTGTTCCAGGACCCGACCGCCAGCAGCGAATCGGAAGTGGCCAACCTGGTGCAGCGCTACCCGATCAAGAGCGAGGTGGTCATCGGCCACATCCGCCAGGCCAACGTCGGGAAGGTCTGCCTGTCCAACACTCACCCGTTCGTTCGCGAGTTGTGGGGGCGTAACTGGTGCTTCGCGCACAACGGTCAACTGGCAGGGTTCGTCGGCGAGAAGACCTTTTACCGCCCCGTGGGCGACACCGACAGCGAAGCGGCGTTCTGCGACTTGCTCAACCGCGTGCGCGAGGCCTTCCCCGAGCCGGTCGAAGCCGAGGCGCTGCTGCCGGTGCTGGTCGAGGCGTGCGCCGGTTACCGTGACAAAGGCGTGTTCAACTGCCTGCTCAGCGACGGCGACTGGCTGTTCTGCTACTGCTCCACCAAGCTGGTACACATCACCCGGCGCGCCCCGTTCGGCGCCGCGCGCCTGAAGGATGTCGACCTGATCGTCGACTTCCAGTCGCAAACCACCCCCAACGATGTGGTCACGGTGATCGCCACCGAGGCGCTCACCGAAAACGAAACCTGGCAGCGCTATACCCCTGGCCAGTGGGCCCTGTGGCGCCATGGCGAGTGCGTCGCCAACGGCTGAGGAGCGAGCATGTTCAGAAGTTACCTGCGGTTGCTGCTGTTCACCGTCGGCCTGCTGGCCGGCATCCAGGTGCCGGGGTTGGTCAAGGACTACAGCCAGCGCGTCGAAGCGCACATGCTCGAGTCGCGCGAGGCCCTGGCGGGCTTCCAGGAAACCGCCGAGCGCTTCTTCAACGGCGATCTGCAAGCGTTGCTGCGGCACTACCGCAGCAGCGACGACCCGGTGTTCAACAGCGATGCCAACAGCATCGAAAGCCTGATGACCCGTAACCAGTTGCTGGAGAGCGAGTGGCAGGCGTTGCAGGGCAACTGGGTCAGCCGTACCTGGCATGTCGTGGCGCAGGCCGATCCGCAGCTTCGCGAGGAAACGCTCAAGGGCTACAGCTACCAGATCCTGCTGGTGCCCGAGGCGATCGGCTGGGGCATCGGTTGCGGGTTCCTGCTGGCGCTGCTGGTCGAGAGCCTTTTGCTGGGCATCGGCTGGGCGATTCTCGGTGGTCGGCGGGGCGCGGTGAAGGAGAGCTGGCGCTAGGCTCTACTTGTCTGCACCAGCACGATCCTGCGCTCGCCCGCCTCCTGCGCGTAGCGCGCCAGCACCTGCCGGCACACACCCACCACTTCCTCCACCAGCTCCACGCCGGTCTGCCAGGACGCCACCAGTTCCAGGCTCGGCGGCGCCAGTAGGCCGTCGAGCAAGGCCAATTCGCCCCGTGCCAGCTCGCTGGCCACCAGCGCCGGGGGCAGTGCAGCGACGCCGAAGCCGTCACGCAGCAGTCGGGTGATCGCCGACACCGAATTCACGCAATTGAGCCGCAAGCTGTGGGCACCCGCCGCCTGCAGCAGGCTGGCGACGTCCTGATGCGGACGCGAGTTGCGTGAAAAGGTGAGGATTCGCTCGCGTGCCAGCTCGGCCAGGTCGGCGTACTCGCGATGCAGGGCCGAGCCGCTGGCGACGATCCAGCCCATGGGGTAGCGCGCCAGGTCCAGGCTGCGAATGCGTTCTTCACGCAGCAGGTCGGTCTGCAGGATCACATCGACGAAGCCCTTGTGCAGGTGCTCGCGCAGGTTCAGCGCGGTGTCGGCGACCAGTTCGATCTCCACCTGCGGATAGCGCGCGGTCAGCTCGGCCACCAGCGCGCTCATCCAGGTGTGGATCACCGTGTCCATGATGCCCAGGCGCACTCGGCCCACCCGCGTGCGCTCGGCGCCCAAGGACTGCTTCATCGCCTGGGCGGTGTCGAGCATGCGTTCGGCGTATTCCAGCACGCGGCTGCCTTCGGGCGTCAGGCTCACCCCGCGCGAGTCGCGCAGCAGCAGCTTCACGCCCAGGTCGGCCTCCAGCGCGGCGATGCGGCTGGACACCGAGGCCTGGGTGGTGAACAGCTTCTCGGCCGTCAGGCGAAAGCTCTTGAGCCGGGCGACCCAGACGAAAGTTTCGAGAAAGCGCAGGTTCATGGAGGGCTCGCAAGGCTGGGCGATCGGTTTTTCTTGTTCCAGACCGCAGGTTTTTCTCATTGGACGCCGGTTGCGCGGCGTTCCGACAATGACGCACACGCCGCAGCGCGGCTCGCCCCGAACCATACCAACAAGACGAGGCCCTGATGAACCCCTCGACACACCGCCAACGCCTGCTGCTCAACTGCGACATGGGCGAAAGTTTCGGCAACTGGCGCACCGGCCTGGACGCCGAGGTGATGCCCTTCGTCGACTGCGCCAACATCGCCTGCGGCTACCATGCCGGCGATCCCGGCACCATGCGCCGCACCGTCGCCCTGGCGCTGGAGCATGGCGTCAGCATCGGCGCTCACCCGGCGTACCCCGACCTCAACGGCTTCGGTCGCCGCTCCATGGCCTGCAGCAGCGAGGAGATCCGTGACCTGCTGCATTATCAGATCGGCGCGCTGGACGGTATCTGCAAGGTGCTCGGCGGGCGCGTGGCCTACGTCAAGCCCCATGGCGCGCTGTACAACGACATGATGGCCGACCCCCGTCAGTTGCGGACCGTGCTCGAAGCGGTGGCGGCGTACGAGGCCGGTCTGCCGCTGATGCTGATGGCCACCGCCGACGACAGCGCCGCGCAGGCCTTGGGCGAGGAGGTCGGCGTGCCGCTGTGGTTCGAGGCCTTCGCCGACCGCGCCTACACCGCCAGCGGTCACCTGGTGTCGCGACGCCTGCCCGGCGCCGTGCATCACGATCCGGCACTGGTCGTGGAGCAGGCCGTCCGCCTGGCGCGCGGTGAGGCGCTGGTGGCCGATGACGGCAGCGCGCTGCGGCTCAACGCCGCCACCCTGTGCGTGCATGGTGACAACGAAAGCTCGGTGGCGGCCGTCCGGCAGATCCGCGAGGCCTTGGATGCGTTGCAGGCATGAGGGCGCCGCGATGAACCCGCGTATCGAAGTGGTGGCCATCGACAGCCTGATGGTGCGGCTGTTCGACGCCATCGACGAGGCCAACATGCCGTGGATCCTCGCCGCCAGCCAGCGCCTGCGCGCGGCGTTCGGCGCGCACCTGATCGACCTGGTGCCGTCCTACACCACGCTGATGCTGCAGTCCGATCTGGCCCCGGCCTCGGCGCGGGCGCGCATCGATCAGGCGCTGGCGGGACTTGCGCCCGACGCAGGCAGCAGCGGACGCCGCCATGAGATCCCGGTGTGGTACCACCCCAGCGTCGGTCCCGAGCTGCCCCTGCTGGCCGCACGCAGTGGCCTGAGCGAGCAGGAGGTCGTGCAACTGCACAGCGAGCGCGAATACCCGGTGTTCGCCCTGGGCTTCGCGCCGGGTTTCGGCTTCATGGGCATGGTGGACGAGCGCCTGGCCACGCCGCGCCTGAGTACGCCACGCAAGCGCGTGGCCGCTGGCAGCGTGGGGATCGCGGAGCGGCAGACGGCGGCCTATCCGGCGGTGTCGCCGGGCGGCTGGAACCTGCTCGGGCGCACCCCGGTGCGCCTGTTCGACCGTGACCGTGACGGCTACAGCCTGTTGCAGCCGGGTGACCGGGTGCGTTTCGTGGCCGTGTCGCACGCCGAGTTCATCGCCCTGGGCGGCGACGATCGCCCGCAGGAGGCCTACGCATGAAGCAGTTGACGATCGAGGCCAGCACCGCCCTGTGCCAGTTGCAGGATGGCGGGCGCCTGGGTGTGCGGCATTTGGGCGTGACCCAGGGTGGCGCGCTGGACTGGGTGGCGATGTACTGGGCCAACTGGCTGCTGGGCAATGCCCTGGACGCCCCGGTGCTGGAGGTGGCGCTGGGCGGTTTCACGGTGCTGGCCGAGCAGGACTGCGTGGTGGCCCTGGCCGGCGCCGACCTGGACGCGTGCGTCGATGACCAGCCAGTTGCCCCTTGGCGCAGCCTGGCCTTGGGTAAAGGCCAGCGCCTGACCCTCAGGCAGCCCCGTCAGGGCGTGCGCGCCTACGTGGCTGCGCCCGGCGGTTTTCACGGGGCGGCGGTGCTGGGCAGTTGCGCCACCGTGGCACGTGAGCAACTCGGCGGCCTGGACGGCTGCGGCGGGCCATTGGCCAAAGGGCAGACGTTGCGCTTCGGCGAGGGCACGCCAGCGGTGCGTGAGGTGCCTGCCGCCCTGCGCCCGACCGCTTCGGCCAAGCCCCAACTGGACTTGGTGATGGGCGCGCAGATCGGCGCGTTCAGCGGCCTCAGCCTGTTCGAGGCGTTCAACCGCGACTGGACCCTGGACAGCCGAGCGGACCGCATGGGCAGCCGTCTGCTGGGGCCGCCCTTGGTGTACCAAGGACCGCCGATGATTTCCGAAGGCATTCCCCTGGGCGCCGTGCAGGTGCCGCCGGATGGGCAGCCGATCGTGCTGCTCAACGACCGCCAGACCATCGGCGGCTATCCGCGACTCGGGGCCCTCACGCCCCTGGCGCTGGCGCAGTTGGCGCAGTGCATGCCGGGGGCGGTGGTGCGCTTCAGGGCGGTGGTGCAGGACACTGCATGGCGCGAGCAGCAGGCGTACCTGCAACGTTGGCGTTAAGGCCCATCGCGGATGAATGGTCGCGCTACTTCGACAGGTAGCGCATCGCCTCTTCCAGGCCCTGCAAGGTCAGCGGGTACATGCGGTCTTCCATCAGTTCACGTACCAGGTGCGTGGACGCGGTGTAGTCCCAGGTCTGCCGGGGATACGGGTTGATCCACACGATCTTGCGGAATTTCTCCCTGAAGCGCTGCATCCACACATAACCCGCTTCTTCGTTCCAGTGCTCGACACTGCCGCCCGGCTGGGTAATTTCATACGGCGCCATGGCGGCGTCGCCGACGAACACCACCTTGTAGTCGTCGCCGTACTTGTGCAGCAGGTCGAACGTGGCGAAGCGTTCGGCGTTGCGGCGCAGGTTGTTCTTCCACACCGTCTCGTAGACGAAGTTGTGGAAGTAGTAGTACTCCAGGTGCTTGAACTCGGTCTTGCAGGCCGAGAACAGCTCCTCGCAGACCTTGACGTGGGCGTCCATCGAGCCGCCGATGTCGAACAGCAACAGCAGCTTGACGGTGTTGCGTCGCTGCGGGCGCATCTGGATGTTCAGCAGCCCGGCATCGCGGGCGGTATGGTCGATGGTGCCGTCGATGTCGAGTTCCTCGGCAGCGCCTTCACGGGCGAACTTGCGCAAGCGGCGCAGGGCCATCTTGATGGTGCGTGTGCCCAGTTCGACCTGGTCGTCGAGGTTCTTGTACTCACGCTGATCCCACACCTTGACCGCCTTGCCCTGGCGCTGCCCGGCATCGCCCACGCGAATGCCCTCGGGGTTGAAACCGCCCGAGCCGAACGGGCTGGTGCCGCCGGTGCCGATCCATTTGTTGCCGCCGGCGTGACGTTCCTTCTGCTCTTGCAGGCGCTGCTTGAAGGCTTCGATCAGCTTGTCCAGCCCGCCCAGGGACTGGATCTGCGCACGCTCTTCGGCGCTGAGCGAACGCTCGAACTCCTTGCGCAGCCAGTCTTCAGGGATCAGCGCCTCGAGGTGATGGTCGAGGCGTTCCAGACCGTTGAAATAGGCGGAAAAGGCGCGGTCGAACTTGTCGAAATGCCGTTCGTCCTTGACCAGAATCGTCCTGGCCAAGTAGTAGAACGCGTCCATGTCGGCGAAGACCACCCGCTGCTGCAGGGCGTCGAGCAGGTCGAGCAGTTCGCGCAGCGACACCGGCACCTTGGCTGCGCGCAGTTCGTTGAACAGGTTGAGCAGCATGGCCAGGCCCTCAGCGGTTGCCGCGACGGCTCATGAAGGCCAGGCGTTCGAGCAGTTGCACGTCCTGCTCGTTCTTCACCAGCGCGCCGGCCAGCGGTGGAATGGCTTTGGTCGGATCGCGCTCGCGCAGCACCGCTTCGCCGATGTCGTCGGCCATCAGCAGCTTGAGCCAGTCGACCAGCTCGGACGTGGAAGGCTTTTTCTTCAGGCCCGGCACCTTGCGCACGTCGAAGAACACATCCAGCGCTTCGCTGACCAGCGAGGCCTTGATGTTCGGGTAATGCACATCGACGATGCGCTGCAGGGTGTCGCGGTCGGGGAAGGCGATGTAGTGGAAGAAGCAGCGGCGCAGGAACGCGTCGGGCAGTTCCTTCTCGTTGTTGGAGGTGATGATGATGATCGGGCGCTGGGCGGCCTTGATGGTTTCGTCGGTCTCGTAGACGTAGAACTCCATGCGATCGAGTTCCTGCAACAGGTCGTTGGGGAATTCGATGTCGGCCTTGTCGATTTCGTCGATCAGCAGGATGACCCGCTCCTGGGCCTCGAAGGCTTCCCAGAGCTTGCCTTTCTTCAGGTAGTTGCGCACGTCGTGGACCTTGTCCACGCCCAACTGCGAGTCGCGCAGACGGCTGACGGCATCGTACTCGTACAGGCCCTGCTGGGCCTTGGTGGTGGATTTGATGTGCCAGGTGATCAGGCGCGCGCCCAGGGCCTCGGCCAGTTGTTCGGCGAGCAGGGTCTTGCCGGTGCCGGGCTCGCCCTTGACCAGCAGCGGGCGTTCGAGGGTGATGGCCGCATTGACCGCCAGCTTCAGGTCGTCGGTGGCGACGTAGTTGCGGGTGCCTTCGAATTTCATGAAACCGTTCCTTTATGAGGTGTCAGGGGTGGCCTTGGGGGAGCGGGTTCATCCGCGAAGGCTGCACCGCTGACGACGCGTGTCTGTGATGTGCCCGCGACTATAACCCGCACCTCGGCGAGCGAAAATGCAGACCCGATATTCACTGGCTGAATGCCCCGTCAGGCAGTGCTCAATTCGAGGTCGGCGCGGGCTGTTCGTAGCGGGCATTGAAGGCTTGGACGAAGCCATTGCGCAGGATCTGCAGGAATGCCTCGAAGGCGCTGATGTCCTGCTGGTGAACGCTGCCGCTGAGCTCGACGCGGGTGGCGAACTGATTCTTCGGCTGGTTCTTGAGCACGGTTTCACTGGCCCCGACCAGCGCTTCCCAGATCGAGCGGAACACGCCCTTGTTCTTGTTCTCCACGTCCTGCTGCCAGTCGAACACGTCCACGTTGCGCAACAGCGGCTTGATGTAGCCCTTGAGCCGGCCGTTTTCGGCCTGGGCTTCGATCACCACATCGCCATTACCGGCATTGAAATCGAATTTGCCGTAGGCGCTGGCGAAGTCGTTGAGGCGGCGCAGTTCGATACCCGTGGCACGCAGGCGGAACTCGAAGTCGTCGAAGTCGCTGAACGGATCGAAGGTGGCGCGGCTTTCCACCTTGGCGTCGCCAGCGATCAAGGCTGTGGCCTGGAAGCTGGCATCGCGCCGGCCAGCCTCGTCGCGCACGTTGGTCAGGTTGCGGATGCTGGCCTGCAGTCGAGTGGCCTTGAGATTGACCGGGGGCTTGGAATTGAAGTTGCGGAAGGTCAGGATGCCGTCGTCGATGCGCACCTCGTTCAGGGTGATCGGCAACAGCTTTTCCAATTGCGCGCGCCAGTCGGTGCCCTGACCGGTCTGGGAGTTCTGCTTGCTGCCGCCGTCGACGAAGTTCAGTTCCGGGTGCACGAAGGCCACTTCGGCCACTACCGCCTGGTCGTACCACAGTGCATGCCAGCTCACCGACAGGTCGATCAGCGGTGCATCGAGCAGCGGCACCGGCACCTTGCCGCTGGTCTTGACGATCTTCAACCCGTTGATCTGGTAGGCCCCGCGCCACCAGGCCAAGTCCACGTCGCTGACCTGGCCGCGGTAGTCGCCCATGTCGGCCAGCTTGTCGTTGAGGTAGTCGCGCACCAGGTAGGGCAGGGCCAGGTGCAGGGCCACCAACAGCACGACCAGGCCAGCCAGGCCGAGCAGCGGCCAGCGATAGCGAGCTTTCATCCCAGGGTCTCCAGGTCAGGTTGTGCGGTTGACCGCCCGTTGCCCGGCTTGGTTCGACCGGGCTTTACGCCGTGCTGGGGGCCGGCTTACCCTTGAGGTTTTCCGCCTGTTTCCCACGATTCAAGGACTGCAGCCATGAGCCGTATCTACGCCGACAACGCCCATTCCATCGGCAACACGCCGCTGGTGCAGATCAATCGCATCGCCCCGCGTGGGGTGACCATCCTGGCCAAGATCGAAGGACGCAACCCAGGCTATTCGGTCAAGTGCCGCATCGGCGCCAACATGGTCTGGGACGCCGAAGGCAGCGGCAAGCTCAAGCCGGGCATGACCTTGGTCGAACCGACCTCGGGCAACACTGGCATCGGCCTGGCCTTCGTCGCGGCTGCACGTGGCTACAAGCTGATCCTGACCATGCCGGCGTCCATGAGCCTGGAGCGGCGCAAGGTGCTCAAGGCGCTGGGCGCCGAGCTGGTGCTGACCGATCCGGCCAAGGGCATGAAGGGCGCGATCGAGAAGGCCGACGAGATCGTCGCCTCCGACCCTGCGCGTTACTTCCTGCCAGGCCAGTTCGAGAACCCAGCCAACCCGGCCATCCACGAGAAGACCACCGGCCCGGAAATCTGGAACGACACAGACGGCGCGGTCGATGTGCTGGTGGCGGGCGTGGGCACCGGCGGCACCATTACCGGCGTATCACGCTACCTCAAGCACACCCAGGGCAAATCGATCCTGTCGGTGGCGGTGGAGCCGGCGGCCTCGCCGCTGATCACCCAGGCCCTGGCCGGTGAGGAGCTCAAGCCAAGCCCGCACAAGATCCAGGGCATCGGTGCCGGTTTCATCCCGAAGAACCTGGACCTGTCGATCGTCGACCAGGTGGAGTTGGTCACCGACGAAGAAGCCAAGGCCATGGCCATTCGTTTGATGCAGGAAGAGGGCATCCTCTGCGGCATCTCCTGCGGCGCCGCCATGGCCGCTGCCGTCCGCCTGGCAGAAAAGCCGGAAATGCAAGGCAAGACGCTGGTGGTGATCCTCCCTGACTCCGGCGAGCGCTACCTGTCGAGCATGCTCTTCAGCGACCTGTTCACCGACCAGGAACTCCAGCCCTGAGCGCAGACGCTCAGCGCTAAGCGCCAACAAGCTGCAAGCTGCAAGCTGCACCGTGGAACCCCACCGATCAGCTTGCCGCTTGAAGCTTGCCACTTGCCGCTCGAAAAAAGGCTTGATCGGGATCAGGTTGCAGCTGTCTGGGATGGGTTTATCATGTCCGGCTATTCGGGGACGGCCTGATTCCCCCAAAGGAGTGTTGCATGACCTTTTCCTTCCTCGCCAAGGCGGGTGTCCTGCTGGTGTTCTTCGGCAGTGTGCTGTTCGTGCACCTGCGGGGCAAGGCGCGCTTGCCGGTGCTGCGCCAGTTCGTCAATCATTCGGCGCTGTTCGCGCCCTATAACAGCCTGATGTACCTGTTCTCCGGGGTGCCGTCCAAGCCGTACCTGGACCGTCAGCGCTTTCCCGAGCTGGATGTACTGAAGAACAACTGGCAGGAAATTCGCGAAGAGGCCATGCGCCTGTTCGACGAGGGCTACATTCGCGCTGCGGAAAAGGACAACGATGCCGGCTTCGGTTCGTTCTTCAAGAAGGGCTGGAAGCGTTTCTACCTGAAGTGGTACGACAAGGCCCTGCCTTCGGCCGAGGCGCTGTGCCCACGCACCGTGGAACTGGTCAACAGCATTCCCAACGTCAAGGGTGCGATGTTCGCCCTGCTGCCCGGCGGTAGCCACCTCAATCCGCACCGCGATCCGTTCGCCGGCTCCCTGCGCTATCATCTGGGGCTGTCCACGCCGAACTCCGACGACTGCCGCATCTACGTCGACGGCCAGGTCTACGCCTGGCGTGACGGCGAGGACGTGATGTTCGACGAAACCTACGTGCACTGGGTGAAGAATGAAACCGACGTGACCCGGGTGATCCTGTTCTGCGACGTCGAGCGTCCGCTGAACAGCCCGCTGATGACCCGCATCAACCGCAAGGTCAGCGCGTTCCTCGGCCGCGCCACCGCGCCGCAGAACACCGACGACGAGCGCGTGGGTGGCATCAACCAGGCCTACGCCTGGAGCAAGCGCTTCAGCAACCGCATCAGTACCCATGTGAAACAGTTCAAGCGGGCCAACCCCAAGGCCTACCGTGTGCTGCGACCGGTGCTGGCCGTATTGGTGGCCTACCTGTTGTATCGCTGGTTGTTCTGATCTGCCTGTCCCGGCGTTGTCGACGACGCCGGGGCCTTCCCTCAGCGGCGCGCCGGTCGCAGCACCAGCCACAAGGCCGCGCCGATCATCACCCCGCCATACAGGTGCGCCAGCGACAGCGGCTCGCCCAACAGCCACGCCCCCCAGAGCACGCCGAATACCGGAATCAGAAAGGTCACCGTGGTGGCCTTGACCGGCCCGATCTCGTCCAGCAGGCGGAAGTACAGGATGTAGGCGAACGCCGTGCACACCAGCCCCAGTCCCAGCAACGAGCCCCACACCGACCAGCCGCCCCAACTGGGCGGCGGCTGGGTCAAGGCGCTCCAGGCGAACAGCGGGGCCAGCAGCAAGGTGGCACCGAGCATGCTGCCCAGGGCCGATAGCCGACTGTCCAGCCCGCTGATCCAGCGCCGTGCGAGAAAGCCGGCGAAGCCATAGCAGGTGGTCGCGGCCAGGCACGCCAGGGCGCCTTGCAGCAGCGCCAGGTCCAGCGCGACCGGGCCGGCACCGCTGAGGATGGCCACGCCGAACAGCCCCAGGAAAATCCCGCACAGCTTGGGCAGGGTCATGGCCTCATGGAAGAACAGCGCGCCGATCAGCACGCCCATCAGCGGCGTGGTGGCGTTGAAGATCGCCGAGTAGCCGGCGGGCAGCACTTGCGCGGCCACCGAATAGAAGGTCGCCGGAATGCCCGAGTTGATCATGCCCAGTACCAGACAGGCGCCGAGCTTGCCCTGAAAGTCCCAGCGCACGCGCCCGGCGGCGAGGATGGCGATCAGCCCGAGGCAGGCGATGGACACGCGGAAAAAGGCGGTGGGCAGCGCACCCAGCTCTGGCGCGATGATGCGCATGAACAGGAAACTCGCGCCCCAGAAGGCGGCGAGGATCAGCAGGCGGGCGAGGGCGATGGGGCTCACGGACATCTCCGGTGGACGGGACAGGGGCGCGAGTGTACGTGAGCGGGGAGGGGCTTTCCTGTCGTTTCTTGCGATGTGAACCGGTCAGCCCTTGAGGCACTTCAACTGGCTGAAGTCCTGGCGCACCTTGCCCAGCCGCTCGATCAGCAACTGGCGCTGCGCCGCGCTGCTCTGCTGCAGCAAGTCGACCAACAGGCTGCGGGCCTGGCGCTCGGTGTTGTCGAAGGCAGCGCGGTAGGCCGGCGACCACAGGCTCTGCTTGTCTTGTAGCAACTGCGCCAGGCGCGGCTCGAAGGCCGGGGTTTGGCGCTGGTCCATGGCCAGCAGCAACTGCTGCTGCCAGGCCTGGCGGTTGGCGATCCACTCGCGGTTCTGATCGCCCAGCGCCTGGGACCAGCTCATCACCCGCTGACGCTGGACGGCGCTGAGCTCGCCCAGCCAGGGCTTGAGGCGCTTGTGCATACGCGTGGCGCGCTCTTCTATCTGCCTGGGCAGCGGGGTGTCGACGTACTCTTTCTGGCGCTCGGCGATGTCGTCGCTGAACGCCTTGCGCATCTCGGCCACCTGGGCATCGCTCATGTCGCGCAACAGCTCGGCGGCCGACGGGGTGATCGCCTCGGCCACCCGCCCGATGGCCAGGCGCGCCTCGGCGGTGCGCTGTTGCAAGGCCTGGTCGGTGACCGCCTGGTCGGCGACCATCTGCCGGACCTTGTCGAGCCAGTCGAGATAGCCCGGCAACTGCGTTTTGCAGTGCCAGGCCAGGTGATCCTTGAGCCGTTCGTCGAGCAGCGCCTTCTGCTGGCGGTTCATGTCCAGGTAGTCGCCCAGCGACCAGGGCACCAGGCGGTCGAGGTTGCGGTAGGCGAGGTCGATACGCGTGCAGGCCCCCAGCGTCAGGGCCAGGCCGACGATGAGCACCAGGGTGCGGATGAGCTGGGCAGGCATGCGCGAATCCTTGCAGGTAGCGGACCAGGGAGTAGACGCGGCGGTACGCTCGGCGGTTCCAGCGGATCGGCAGCCTGGGCGCATCGGGTGTAGAATAGCCGCCTTGTCTGGAGGAACATCGGAAATGGCTCTGCTTGGGCGTTACAACAGTTTGCAAATCGTGAAACACGTGGAGTTCGGTCTCTACCTGGACGGCGGCGCCGACGGCGAGATCCTCCTGCCCAGGCGCTACTTCCCCAAAGACGCTGAGCTGGAGCTGGACGACTGGCTCAACGTGTTCATCTACCTGGACAGCGAAGATCAGCTGATCGCCACCACCGAAAAGCCCAAGATCCAGGTCGGTGGCTTCGCCAGTCTCAAGGTCAAGGACATCAACGGCGCCGGTATCTTCCTCGACTGGGGGCTGTCCAAGGACCTGCTGATGCCCTACTCCGAAGAAGTGCAGCCGCTGAAGATCGGCGACTACTGCGTGGTCCACGCCTACCTCGACAAGCGCACCCGGCGCATCACCGCCACCGCGCGCCTGGACCGCTACCTCGATCGTACCCCGGCCGACTATTCGCCGGGTCAGCCGGTGGAACTGCTGGTGGCTGGCGAGACGCCGATGGGCTTCAAGGCCATCATCAACAGTCGTCACTGGGGCCTGATTCACAAGAACGAGGTGTTCAAGTTCCTGCGTTCGGGGATGCACGAACAGGGCTTCATCAAGGAAGTGCGCCCCGACGGCAAGATCGCCCTGAGCCTGCAACCGGTGGGCGCGGCGCTGGCCGACGACCTGCAGGCGCAGATCCTCAAGCGCCTGGAGGAGGCCGGTGGGGTGTTGCCGGTGTGCGACAAGAGCGCGCCGGACGTCATCGCCAAGCTGTTCAACGTCAGCAAGGGCAACTTCAAGAAAGCGATCGGTGGCTTGTTCAGGCAAGGGCTGATCGTCATCCATGACGATCGCATCGAGCGCGCCTGATCAGCCCTGCACGAAGGGGCTGAAGTCCAACTGCTCACCGCCCGGGCGGGTGTCGCGCAGCAGCGAGTCGCGGTCGGCGCTGAGTGCCAGGCTGATGGTCGAGCGGCGCTTGCCGGGGTTGCGGATTTCCATCTGTTCCTGATGCGCGCGCAGGAAGTTCACCGGCACCTTCAAGTGTTGCAGCGTGTCGGTATCGGGGGTGTGCAGCAGCAGGTTGACCCAGTCGGGCTGGCCTTTGCGCAGCAAGCCCACCGGCACCTCGAACCACCACAGGTTGCGTTTCTTGTCGAGGATGGCGAACAGGGTGTTGTCGCGGTCGAGCACCGGCCGGGCCAGCGCTTCGTTGCGCCGGGCAATGGCGGTGGGTTTGTCGAGTTTCATGCAGGTTCCTGCGGGTTGACGCCTGAAAGGCCTGACATTGTGCAAGGCGGCGCGGGGCGCGGCAAGGTCTGCAGGGTTCACGGCAGCCACGGCGCACCGGCCGTCGCTGCCGTGGCCCGGCTCATCGCCGTAATGGCGGGCTCAACTCCGAGGTCGCGCCATCGGCGGTCGTCACCGTGGCGGTGAAACTGTGCAGTTCGTCGATGTCGCTCAACATCATCTCGAAGCGTGCGTGGCCCTGAGCATCACTGTTGGCCAGCACCTCGCCCAGAAAATGTTCGGCCTCCTGGCCATCGGCCGTGGAGTTGCCGAACACTTCGATACGCAGCCGGCTCGAGGCCGGTCCCTGCACCTCTCCTCTGAGCAACGCGCCGTCCAACGCCAACAGTCGTGGCGCGGGTTGATTATGGTTGGGCAGCGGCTGGCACGGCTGGGGCTGGCCGTTGGCGTCGCAGATGATCGCCTGGTCCTGCTTCGCCAATTCCGCTCCGACGCCGCGCGAGCCGACGTACAGCGCATGTGCCTGGGCCGGCACGCCGAAGACGATGGCCCCGGTACGCTGGTTCGGCACGCACGAGCCGCCCGCCTGGCAGCGACGAATGTCCAGGCCGTTGCCCCAGATGCGGTTGGCGGTCAGGCGCGTGGCAGTCACTTGTGGCTCTGGACGCAGGGCCACACCGATGCGGTTGCCGTGGATCAGGTTGCCGTCGAGCACGTTGTCTTCGCCCGTGACGCTGACGCCGATGGAGTTGCCGGTGAAGGTGTTGGCGCCCAGGTAGTTGCGCTTGCCCCAGTTGATCTGCAGACCGTCGGAGTAGTGCTCGAAGCGGTTGCGCACCACGGTGTTGTCGTTGCCCAGCAGGATTTCGATGCCTTGGGACGGCTCGGGATTGGCGTCGGTGGAGCGGAACAGGTTGTCGGCCACTAGGTTGAAGGCCGCGCCACGGGTCAGTTCCAGACCGTCGCCGTTGTCGATCAGTTGATTGCGCAACACCTTGTTATTGATCGTGGTGGTGGCGGTCGGATTACCGGCGCCGTCGTCGCCGGTGAGCATGATGCCGGCACCGCCCTTGTTGGCAACGATGCGGTTGTCCTCGATGACGTTGCCGCTGGCGCGGTTGACCAGGATGCCGATGCAGAAATTGCGCACCTCCAAACCGCTCACGTGCACGCCCTGGGTGTCGCGCAGCACCAGCCCGGGGTAGCGGGTCGTGCGCACGTTGGTGCCGAACTGGCCGGGCAGGGCGCCGGGGCAGGTCCGCACGCCCTGGTCGCGGATGTAGCCGGAGCCGTCAATGGCGATGTATTGACCGTCACGCGCCCAGGACAGCCCGGTGATGCGCAGCGGCCCCTTGATCTCCGGCAGCGCCCGGTTGGGGCGGATGACATAAGGCGGCTCGCCCACGGGCACGATGTCGATGCGATAACGGCCAGGGGCTGAATTGCTGGTTTCCAGCGCCCAGCGCAGGGTGCCGGGCTGGCCATCGTCGCTGTAACGATCGACGCGCAGGATTTCAGGGGTGGTCGGGTCTGCCGCCAGGGCAGGCAGGGGCAGCAGCGGCAGGGCGGCTGCGAGCAAGGTGATCAGACGCATGGGCAGGTAGGTCCGCAAACTGTTGTTGTTATGAGCGGCCGATTCTAGAGGCGCGGGTCAGGCTCTTGCAGTGAGCGAAGGTCGATTCGGTGCGGTATTCGCCCGCTGTTTGCCGCCGGGTTCGGCGAGGTGAAAAAGTTTGAAACTCCCCGACAAGCCCAGCGGTCAACCTTTTGTCGGCACGGTTCACGTGTCTCTATCAGGAGATTCACCATGAGCGGCACTAAAGACAAAGCGAAGGGCCTGGCGAACGAAGCCATCGGCAACGTCAAGCAAGGTGTTGGCAAGGTCACCGACAGCGACAAGCTGAAGGCCGAAGGTAAAGCCCAGGAACTGAAGGGTGAAGCTCAGCAGAAAGTCGGCAAGGTCAAGGACAAGCTCGACAAGTAACTGCCTGTAACGCTCAAGGCCGCCAAGTGGATGAGCGACTACGCTCTTTCACGCGGCGGCCTTTTACTGTGGGTTGTCGCAACCTGAGTAGGTTTTTTCCTGAAACAGGCAGGGAGCAGTACACCAGCCGCGTGGTCTATTAGACTTGACCGCCTTGTGACAACCACGACGATCGAGCGGCGAAAGGAGACGCTATGATTTTTCCCGCCTTGCAGGGGCTGCCTCTGCACCGCGTGATGGTGCGCACCGTCCAGGAGTTCCTTGACGACGAGATGTCCACCTACGCCTCGGCACTGGCCTACCAGATGCTGTTTTCGCTGTTCCCCTTCATCCTGTTCCTGATCGCCCTGATCGGTTTCCTGCACCTTCCCGACTTCTTCTCCTGGCTGCGCCTGCAAACCGAACTGGTATTACCGCCCCAGGCGCTGGAACAGGTCAATCCGGTGATCGACCAATTGCAGCAGTCCAAGGGTGGGCTGGTGTCGGTGGGTATCGTCATCGCCCTGTGGACCGCCTCTGCCGGCGTGCGCCTGATGATGAGCGCAATGAACGCCGCTTATGACGTGCCCGAAGGCCGTCCGGTGTGGAAGCGCATTCCCCTGTCGATCTTCTACACCATCGGTATCGCCGGCATGCTGCTGATGGCGGCGGCACTGATGGTACTTGGCCCGCAGGTGATGGAGTGGATCGCCGCCCAGGTCGGCTTGCAAGAGGTGATCGTCACCGTTTGGACGGTGCTCCGTTGGCCGGTCATCATCCTGCTGATGATGGTCGCGGTGGCGTTGATGTATTACGTCATGCCGGATGTGAAGCAGAAATTCCGCTTCATCACGCCGGGGTCTGTGCTGGCGGTGGTCGTGTGGATCCTGGCGTCACTGGGCTTTGCCTATTACGTGAAAACCTTCGCCGACTACAACGCCATGTACGGCAGCATCGGGGCGATCATCGTACTGCTGCTGTATTTCTACATTTCCTCTGCAGTGCTGCTGCTGGGTGCCGAGATGAATGCGGTGATCGAGCACATGTCGGCCGAGGGCAAGGATCCCGGGGAGAAGGACTTCGACGGCGAGAAACCCAAGGAGACCATCACCGTGCTTGGTCACGAGCAGCCGGTATCGGCCGAGTCGCACCCGCGTCAGCCTGATGCCTGAAGCGCGATTCAGCCTGGCGTGAACCCCGCCCGCACCAGCGCCACCAGTGACTTGCTGCGCTGGTAGCGGGCCAAGCGAGAAGCCAGTTCGGCGGGCAGGGTATGGGTTGAGTCGAACCCCAGCCGAGCATAGAAGGTCTGCAGGTCGGGGTGGCAGAACAGCCAGGTCGGGCCTGGACGTGCTGCCAGTGACGCCTCGATCAACCCCGCCGCGATGCCTTTCCTGCGCCACGATTCGGCGACGAACAATCCCGTCAACCATTGACCCCCGGCAACCGGCGTCAGGCTCAGCGCGCCGATCAGGCCGTCAGCCCGTGCTACCCATGACTCACCGTCTCCGCTGGCGCGCATGCGCGAGCCCTGCAGGCGATAGAAATGCTCGAGCAAGCGGCGCTGTGAGTGGCATAGCCGATGATAGTCAGGCGGAGTCATGGGCGGCTTTGTCGCAGATTGTTGCATTTGGAGCAAGGGTGAAACTCCGACTGCCGGGTTCACGTACGGCGCGGCAGGCGTAGAATTCCAGCTATCCCTTTCGCACTGTCCGAAGCGGGATTCGTGCTTCGTGTCACCGCTTCGGTGACAACTTCTCCACGCCAGTGACGGCACAAGAAGTCGATCTAGCCGATTGTCTTCAAGGTCTTGAATCATGAAACCATTACTGATCCTCGCATTGGTCGGGATGTCTTCGTTCGCCCTGGCGGATGAGGTCAAGACGGCCCAGGCCCAACCCCCGGTGCAATACGACTACTCGACCAACCTCGATATCAAGCGGGTCATCCATCTGTCGACCCTGCCCAATGTCTGCGAGGTGGTACCCGCGACCATGACTTACGAAGATCACCAGGGGCAGGTGCACACCCTTCAATACCGCGCCATGGGCGAGGGTTGCCAGCAGGGCTAGGTGCCTCAGTCACTGCCGTCGTCCAGCACTGCGCGCACGATCTCCAGCCCCTGTGTGAGCTGCGCGCGGCTGACGGCCGCCGACAGGCTGATGCGCACGGCTTTCACTGCCTCGCCGCCCACCGCGAACACGCTGGCTGGCACCACTTCCACGCCCCGTTGCCGACACGCTGCCGCCAAGGTTTCGGCGCAGGCGGGTGTGCGCACCCAGATATGCGGGGACGGCGCCTCGCGGGTGAGCAAGGCCTCGCCCAACCACCGTCGGGCCAGACGCCAGCGTTGCGCGACTTCCTCGCGCTGCTGGGCCAACCGGCGTGCTGCCGTGCCCTCGCCGATCCACTGGCAGGCGATCTGCAGATTCAGCGGTGATACCGACCAGTGGGTGGCGCGGGTGTGGGGGTCGATGCGTTCGAGCAGCTCCGGCGACGCCGCGATCCAGCCTACCCGTAGCCCGGCGGCCACGGTTTTCGACAGGCTGCTGACCAGCACGCCACGGCCATCGAGCAGTGGATACAACGGTGGCCGTTCGCTGAACGCACCGTAGACATCGTCCTCGATCACCCACAGCTCATTGCGTCGGACCACGTCGGCGATGGCCTGGCGACGGGCATCGTCCATGCACGCTCCGGTGGGGTTGTGCAGCGTCGGCGTGGTCACAAGTACCCGCGCGCCGCTGGCCCTCGCCACCCGCTCCAGCGCCTCGGGGCGCAAGCCTTGACCGTCCAGGGCCACGCCCTGCACGGGGAGGCGCAGTTGTCGACAAGCCGCCTTGATGCCGGGCGCGCTGAGCGCTTCGACCATCACCGGCTCGCCGGGCTGGCACAGCGACTGCAACACGCAGGTCAGTGCCTGTTGCGCGCCGCCGCACAGCAGCAGGTCGTCGGCATCCACGGTGATGCCGCGCAGGCTGAGCCAATGGGCGCCCTGCAGGCGGCCCAGCAGCAGTCGATCATGGTCCAGGTAGTGATCCAGCAGGTTGAAGTCGCCTGCCTGCAGCAACGATTGCAGACTCTGTTGCAGATCCTGTGGGGCCAGGTCGGCCACCGGCACGTTGGTCGACAGGTCGATCAAGGTCGGATGGCGGTCGTGCTGCTTGAGGCGAAACAGCGTCGCTTCCTTGCTCCCCGCCAGCACATAGGTGCCGCGCCCGACTTCGCCGGCCACCAGGTGGCGGGCGGCCGCTTCGCGGTAGGCCTGCTGCGTGGTGCTTGGATTGAGCCCCAGCTTCCACGCCAGGCGCCGCTGCGGGGGAAGGCGCTCGCCGACTGTCAGTTCACCGCGCTCGATGGCCATGGCGATGGCATCGACCAGCGCCAGGTAGCGGGGTTGGTCATCATCGACCAGGTGAGGTGTCCACACGAAATTGCGGCCCATGCAATATAAGGTTTGACCCATACAATGCCGGGCGCTCAGGATCGAGGCAACTGCAACCGAGAAGGATGACCGCCATGTTCGACCTCACCGCCTTGCGCGAAGCCGCCGATTTCGTTCATCAGCATGTGCCGCCGACGCCTCAGTTGGCCTGGCCGCTGCTGGCCGAGCGGACTGGATGCCAGGTATGGGTCAAGCACGAAAACCATGCCCCCACCGGCGCCTTCAAGGTGCGCGGCGGACTGGTCTACGTGCGTTCACTGCTCGACAGCGGCGAGGTGCCCGCTGGCCTGGTGACCGCGACCCGCGGCAATCACGGGCAGAGCATGGCGCTGGCGGCGCGGCAAGCGGGCCTGCCGCTGGTGATCGTAGTGCCTGAAGGCAACTCGCTGGAAAAGAACGCGGCCATGCGCGCGCTGGGGGCGGAACTGATCGAGCATGGCGTCGATTTCGATGTGGCCCGCGAGCACGCGGCACAACTGGCCCAGGGCCGTGGCTACCTGATGGTGCCGTCGTTCCATGCGCAACTGGTACGCGGCGTGGCGACTTACGCCCTGGAGCTGTTCGAGGCGGTGACCGGTCTTGACACCGTCTACGTGCCGATCGGCATGGGCTCGGGCATCTGTGGGTTGATCCAGGCGCGGAACCTGCTGGGGCTGCGCACCGAGATCGTCGGCGTGGTCTCCAGTGCGGCGGATGCCTATGCGCGCAGCTTCGAATCGGGGCGTATCGTCACCACCGCCAGCGCGCACACCTTCGCCGACGGCATGGCCTGCCGTGTGCCCAACCCCGAGGCCTTCGCCCTGGTGCGAGAGCACGCGGCGCGGATCGTGCGGGTGAGCGACGACGAGATCGCCCAGGCCATGCGCCTGTACCACGAAACCACCCACAACACCGCCGAAGGCGCCGGTGCTGCGGCGTTGGCGGCGCTGCTGCAGGAGCGCGAACGCCAGGTCGGCAGGCGTGTGGCAGTGGTATTGAGCGGCGCGAACGTGGACCGTGCGCGCTACGCGCAGGTCCTGGCAGGCTGAGCCCTCAGCTGGCGACGAAGTTCGGCGGCGACACCAGTTCGACGGTCTGCTGCTTGCGCGGGGCGAGAATCTCGGCCTCGCCGGAGACCACCAGTTCGTCGTTCTGGTTGTAGACGTTGGTGGCGATGCGCACTTTGAACTTGGGCAGCTTCTCGAGAATTTCCAGGCGCACGGTCAGGGTGTCGCCGATCTTCACTGGCTTCTGGAAGCTCATTTGCTGACCCAGGTAGATGGTGCCCGGCCCTGGCAGGGTGCAGGCCACCGCAGCACTGATCAGTGCGCCGCTGAACATGCCGTGGGCGATGCGCTCGCGGAACATGCTCTTAGCGGCGAACTCGGCATCCAGGTGCACCGGGTTGTGATCGCCGGACATCGCAGCGAACAGCTGGATGTCGCGTTCTTCCACCGCTTTTTCGTAACTGGCCGTCTGGCCGACTTCGAGGGCTTCGTAGGGCGTGTTGCTGACCTGGGTCATCAGGGCTTCCTTGAGAGGGACGAGGCGGGTGTTCATTCGCTACGGGCTGGACGGTTCAGGGCCAGGGCCTGTTCCAGCCAGACGATGATGTCGCGGGTGACCTCGTCGCGATGGGTTTCATTGAGCACTTCGTGCCGGGCATCGGGGTAGACGCGCAATTGTACATGGCGGTTACCGGTGGCGCGCAGCGCGTCGGCCAGATGGGTGAGACGTCCGCCGGCACTGACCGGATCACATTCGCCGCCGATCACCAGCAGCGGCAGGTCCGGGTCGATCTGCGCCAGGTGGCGGGGCTGGCTGATCTGCACCAGGCCTTGCAGCAGGTCGAGCCATAGCTGGTTGCAGCAGCGAAAGCCGCACAGGGGGTCGTTGAGGTAGGCGTCCACCTCCTGCGCATCGCGGCTGAGCCAGTCGAAGGCGGTGCGGTTGGGCCTGAATGCCTTGTTGAAGGCGCCGAACGACAGCCAGTCGATCACGCCGCTGCGCCCGCGCGGTCCCTGGCGCCAGGTTTCCAGGCGGGCGATCAGCCGCGCCGCACGGTACAGCGCCGCCGGCCGGCTGTTCGAGCCGCTGAGCACGGTGCCTTGCAGGCTGGCGCTGTGGTGCAGCAAATAGGCCTGGGCGAGGTAGCTGCCCATGCTGTGGCCGAACAGAAACAGCGGCGTGCCGGGAAACTGCTGGCCGATGTACTGGCTGAGCAAGCCCAGGTCATCGAGCACCGTGCTCCAGCCATTGCGCTCGGCGAACAGGCCCCGATCGGCCGGTGCGGCGGTGCGGCCGTGACCGCGCAGGTCGGGTGCGAACAGGGCGAAACCGGCCTCGTTCAGCGCCTGGCCCAGTCGTCCATAACGTCCGCCATGCTCGGCCATGCCGTGGACCAGCAGCACGACGGCCTTGACCGGGGTGAGCGGCAACCACTGGTGGACATACAGGCTGCACCGCTCGCCGGTGGGTAGCCAGAAGGCGTTGGGAGACATGACCGATCCTTTGCGCACGGGCCTCAGATCAGTGTATGCACAATGACCAGAATTGCAGGGAGGGCACAAATAAGATTCACGATGTTAATGGCAGCCCTTCCTGTGTTTGTCCCCTCAGGCTTACCTGCTAACGTCGGCTGAACGCCTGTTTGCCAAGGGCAATCAGGGCATGGACGGTTCAGGCTGAGGAACAACAATAAATGCAAGCCGACTTCTGGAACGACAAACGCCCGGCGGGCGTGCCCTCCATCCTCGACATGGGCGACTATGCGTCGGTCGTCGAGGTTTTCGAGCGCGCCTGCAAGCGCTTCGCCGAGCGCCCGGCGTTCAGCAACCTGGGCGTCACCCTGACCTATGCCGACCTGGATCGCCACTCGGCCGCCTTCGCCGCCTGGTTGCAGCACCAGACCGATCTGGCGCCTGGCGAGCGCATCGCCGTGCAGATGCCCAATGTGCTGCAGTACCCGATCGCCGTGTTCGGCGCCATGCGCGCTGGGCTCATCGTGGTCAATACCAACCCGCTGTACACCGAACGCGAAATGCGTCACCAGTTCAAGGACTCCGGCGCCCGCGCGCTGGTGTACTTGAACATGTTTGGCCAGCGCGTGCAGAACGTGCTGCCGGACACCGGCATCGAGTACCTGATCGAGGCGAAGATGGGCGACCTGCTGCCTGCCGCCAAGGGCTGGCTGATCAACACCGTCGTCGACAAATTGAAGAAGATGGTGCCGGCCTATCGTCTGCCCCAGGCGCTGTCATTCAAGCAGGTGCTGCGCCAGGGCCGCGATCTTCGCCGCACCCCGGTACCACGCACGCTCGATGACGTCGCCGTGCTGCAGTACACCGGCGGCACCACAGGCCTGGCCAAAGGCGCGATGCTGACCCACCGCAACTTGGTGGCCAACATGCAGCAGGTGCTGGCCTGCTTTTCCCAGCATGGCCCCGACGGCCAGCCGCTGATCAAGGAAGGGCAGGAGGTGATGATCGCGCCGCTGCCGCTTTATCACATCTATGCCTTCACCGCGAACTGCATGTGCATGACCGCCACCGGCAACCACAACGTGCTGATCACCAATCCCCGCGACATCCCTGGTTTCATCAAAGAGTTGGGCAAGTGGCGTTTCTCGGCGTTGCTGGGGCTCAACACGTTGTTCGTCGCGCTGATGGACCACCCAGGCTTCGCGTCGCTGGACTTCTCGTCGCTGAAGGTCACCAATTCGGGGGGCACGGCACTGGTCAAGGCCACGGCCGAGCGCTGGGAAACGCTCACGGGCTGTCGCATCGTCGAAGGGTACGGCCTCACCGAAACCTCGCCGGTGGCCAGCACCAATCCCTACGGCACGTTGGCGCGATTGGGTACGGTGGGTATTCCGGTGGTGGGCACGGCGTTCAAGGTCATCGATGACCAGGGTCAGGAGCTGCCGCTGGGCGAGCGCGGCGAGCTGTGCATCCAGGGGCCGCAGGTGATGAAGGGGTACTGGCAACAACCCGAGGCCACGGCCGAGGCGCTGGATGCCGAGGGTTGGTTCAAGACCGGTGACATCGCGGTCATCGATGCCGAAGGCTTCACCCGTATCGTCGACCGCAAGAAGGACATGATCATCGTCTCGGGCTTCAACGTGTACCCCAATGAAGTCGAAGATGTGCTCATGGGCCACCCGCAGGTGGCCAGTTGTGCGGTGATCGGCGTGCCGGACGAGCGCTCCGGCGAGGCGGTGAAGTTGTTCGTGGTGCCGCGGGCGGGCGGGGTCAGCGTCGAGGAACTGAAAACCTTCTGCAAGGCCAACCTCACCGGCTACAAAGTCCCCAAGCACATCGTGCTACGCGACTCGCTGCCCATGACCCCGGTGGGCAAGATCCTGCGCCGCGAATTGCGCGACATCGCCTGAGGTGCCAATGGCAGCAGCGGGGGTGGGTCGCTGCTGCCACCGCGCAGTCGGAGAGGTTCAGTGCTTGTTCGCCGCAGGAGGGCGAAATTCAAAATGTGACCACAATGTAATTTAAGGTCATTTTTGTGACTGTGCGGGCCGCCGCGGCCCTAGGCGGCCCCCGGCAAAGCTGCTACTCTCGGCGCGCTTCGGATGATGCGGTTTGCACTGAGCCCTCATCCCATATCAATAATAAGCGCATCGACGCGTAGAGCATTCGCTGTTGCTAAAGGAGTGGGCTTCCATGATCGAACATTTTTGGAAGGATAAGTACCCAGCCGGAATTACGGCGGAAATCAATCCTGACGAATTTCCCAACATTCAGGCCGTATTGAAGCAATCCTGCCAGCGCTTTGCCGACAAGCCGGCGTTCAGCAATCTCGGCAAGACCCTCACCTACGGTGAGCTGTACACCCTGTCCGGCGCCTTCGCCGCATGGCTGCAACAGCACACCGATCTCAAGCCCGGCGATCGTATCGCCGTGCAACTGCCCAACGTCCTGCAATACCCCGTCGCGGTATTCGGCGCCATGCGCGCCGGTCTGGTCGTGGTCAACACCAACCCGCTGTACACCGCCCGCGAATTGGAACACCAGTTCACCGACTCCGGGGCCAAGGCGGTGGTGTGCCTGGCGAACATGGCCCACTTGGTTGAGAAAGTGCTGCCCAAGACCCAGGTCAAGCACGTGATCGTCACCGAGGTGGCCGACTTGCTGCCGCCGCTCAAGCGCGTGCTGATCAACAGCGTCATCAAGTACGTGAAGAAGATGGTGCCGGCCTACCACCTGCCGCAGGCGGTGCGCTTCAACGAGGCCTTGGCCAAGGGCAAGGGCCAGCCGGTGACCGAAGCCAGCCCCGAGGCCAACGACGTGGCCGTGCTGCAATACACCGGCGGCACCACGGGCGTGGCCAAGGGGGCGATGCTGACCCACCGCAACCTGGTCGCCAACATGCTGCAGTGCCGCGCCCTGATGGGCTCGAACCTGCAGGAAGGCTCGGAAATCATCATCACGCCGCTGCCGCTTTACCACATCTACGCCTTCACCTTCCATTGCATGGCGATGATGCTGATCGGCAACCACAACGTGCTGATCAGCAACCCGCGTGACCTGCCCGCCATGGTCAAGGAACTGAGCAAGTGGAAGTTCAGCGGCTTCGTCGGACTCAACACTTTGTTCGTCGCGCTGTGCAACAACGACACCTTCCGCAGCCTGGATTTCTCTGCACTGAAGGTCACCCTGTCCGGCGGCATGGCCCTGCAATTGAGCGTGGCCGAGCGCTGGAAGGCGGTCACCGGCTGCGCCATCTGCGAAGGCTACGGCATGACCGAGACCAGCCCGGTGGCGGCGGTCAACCCGTCGGAAGCCAACCAGGTGGGCACCATTGGCATTCCAGTGCCGTCCACCCTGTGCAAGGTCATCGACGACAACGGCCAGGAATTGCCGTTGGGCGAGATCGGCGAGTTGTGCATCAAGGGGCCGCAGGTGATGAAGGGCTACTGGCAGCGCGAAGACGCCACCGCCGAGATCCTCGACAGCGACGGCTGGCTGAAGACCGGTGACATCGCGGTGATCCAGCCGGATGGTTACATGCGCATCGTCGACCGCAAGAAGGACATGATTTTGGTCTCGGGCTTCAACGTGTACCCCAACGAGCTGGAAGACGTGCTGGTCACGCTGCCCGGCGTGTTGCAGTGCGCAGCCATCGGTGTACCGGACGAGAAGTCGGGCGAGGTGATCAAGATGTTCATCGTCGCCAAGCCCGGCGTGACCCTCACCAAGGAGCAGGTGATGACCCACATGCGCGCCAACGTCACCGGCTACAAGGTACCCAAGGCCATCGAGTTCCGCGATGCGTTGCCGACCACCAACGTCGGCAAGATCCTGCGCCGCGAACTGCGCGATGAAGAGCTGAAAAAGCTGGGCCTGAAAAAGACCGCCTGAGCCCTGGCAGCCCCTGCTGTAGACACGGCCTACAGCAGGGGCGGGTGCCCGCAGGTCAGCGCAGTTTTTCCAGCATCTGGTAGTACCACATCCCGACCGACAACAACGGGTTGCCCAGCAGGTCGCCCATCGGCACCTTGATGTGCCGGCATTGGGCGAAGGTGTCGAAGCGCTCCAGGGTGCCGGTCAACGCTTCGGCCATGATTTCGCCCATGATGTGGCTGGTGGCGATGCCGTGCCCGGAATAGCCCTGGCAATACCAGACGTTGTCCGACAGCTTGCCCAACTGCGGAATGCGGTTGACCACGATCCCCATCGCGCAACTCCACTCGAACTCGATCGGCACGCCTCTGAGCGCGGGAAAGGTGCGCTCGATGCATGGCCGCAGCTCGGCCTCGATGTCCCGTGAGTCGCGTCCGGAATAGTGGGCGCCGCCGCCGAACAGCAGGCGCTTGTCGGCCGTCAGGCGGTAGTAGTCGAGGACGAAGCGGCAGTCGTACACCGCCAGGTCGTGGGGGTTGATCTGCTCTGCCAGCTCGCCCAGCGCAGCGGTGGTGACGATCCCACCCATGGCCGGAAAGATCTTGCCTTTGAGCTGACGCTGCTCGAGCTTGTGATAGACGTCGCCGGCCAGCAGCACCTGGCGCGCGTCGATGCGCCCGTGGGCCGTGATCACCGCCGGACGCGCACCGTGGACGATCTCCAGCACCTCGGACTGCTCGAAGATCAACGCGCCCAGTTGGCCGGCGGCACGGGCCTCGCCCAGGCACAGGTTGAGCGGGTGCAGGTGCAGGTTGCGGCTGTTCTTCAGCGCGCCCAGGTACAACGGGCTCTGCAGGTGCTGGGAGACGCCGCGACGGTCGAGCAACTGCACCTGATCGCCCATGCCGCGGCGCTGGGCCTCGGCTTCGAAGGCGCGCAGTTCATCCAGGTGCGAGGGCTTCATGGCCGCGTGCAGGTGGCCGTGCTTGAGGTCGCACTGGATGCCGTAGCGTGCCACGCGCTGCTCGATGATCTGATGCCCGCGCCAGCGCAGTTGCCAGATGAAGTCGTCCACTTCGGCGCCGAGGCGCCGGCGCATCTGTGTACGCATCGCCTCGTCGCCCGACAGGCTGCCGGTGACCTGACCCCCATTGCGCCCGCTGGCGCCCCAGCCAATGCGATGGGTTTCGACGATGGCCACTTTCAGGCCGCGCTCGGCCAGCTCCACCGCTGTGGCGACGCCAGTGAAACCGCCGCCGATGATCGCCACATCGACCTCGACCGTGCCCTCGAGGCGGGGGTACTCGACGGGGTCGTTGAGCGTGGCGCTGTAGTAGGAAGAGGCACGTTGCGCCTGGGCGCCGTTCACTGCTGCATGCATGAGAAATTCCTTGTCGTTCGGGGTATCAGGCCTGGTGCAAATACCAGCGCCAGTCCTGTTCGCCCACTTCGGCCATGAACTGGCGGTATTCGGCGCGCTTGACCTTCAGGTACACGCCGAGAAAAGCGTCGCCCAAGGCGTCGCGTGCCCACTGCGAGCCCTCCAGGGCTTCAAGGGCAGTCAGCCAGTCGGTGGGCAGGTGTTCCTGGGCCTGGGCGTAGCCGTTGCCCTGCACCGGTGCCCCCGGATCGAGCTGTTGGCGGATACCGGCGTGGCTGGCGGCGAGCATCGCAGCGGCGGCCAGGTAGGGATTGGCATCGGCGCCACAGACGCGATGCTCGATATGCCGACTGGCCGCCGGTCCGCCCGGCACGCGCAGGCTCACGGTGCGGTTGTCGACGCCCCAGGTCGGCGCCAGCGGTGCATAGCTGTTGGCCTGGAAGCGCCGGTAGGCGTTGGCGGTGGGGCAGAACAGCAGTAGTGATTCGCGCAGGTGACGCAGCATCCCGGCCACTGCCTGGCGCAGCAGCGGCGTACCGGCCGCATCGTCGCTGGTGAACAGGTTGCGCCCGGCCGCATCGGCCAGGCTCAGGTGCATGTGCATGCCGGTGCCGGCGAGGTGGGCGAAGGGTTTGGCCATGAAGCACGCCTGCATGCCATGGGCGTGAGCCACGCCTTTGATCAGGCGCTTGTAGCGCACGGCCTGGTCCATCGCCGTCAGCGCATCGCCATGCTCCAGGGTGATTTCCACTTGCCCGGGGGCATACTCGGAAATCGCCGTGCGCGCCGGTATCCCCTGGGCCTTGCAGGCGGCGTAGAGGTCGGCGAGGAAGGGCTCGATCTGCTCCAGTTCGCGCAAGCCATACACTTGGGTGGCACGCGGTCGTCCACCGTCGCGGTCCAGCGCCGGCTGCGGTTGGCCCTGGGCATCGCGCTGCTGATCGAGCAGGTAGAACTCCAGCTCGCAGGCCATCACCGGGTGGTAGCCGTCGGCTTTCAGGGCCTGGAGGGTGTGCAGCAGCACATGCCGGGGGTCGGCGACACTGGCCGGCAGCCCTTCGCTGGGATGCATGCTGACTTGCACGGCGGCAGTGGGCACCCTGCGCCAGGGCAGACGCACCAGGCTGCCTTCAAGTGGGTAGGCGCGGCAGTCGATGTCGCCGACGTCCCACACCAGGCCGGAGTTTTCCACGTCGTCACCCTGGATAGTCAGGCCGAGGATGGTGCTGGGCAACGGTCGGCCCTGTTCATACACCGCCAACAGCTCGTCGCGGTGCAGCAGCTTGCCGCGTGGTACACCGTTGGCGTCGAGGATGAACAGCTCGAACAACTCGATATCGGGGTTGCTCGCCAGAAACTGGCGGGCGTGATTGGGATCGGCAAAATGCATGTAAGCGCTCGCTCGCGCGCCCTGGGTGAGGGTGCGCACGGGACCACCGCGAAACAGGCGCGGTGCGTCGGACGAAGTCAGGCAGCCACAGGGCTGCGGTGGGCGTCAGGAAAAGGCGAGCGAGGTGTCCGGCGGGCGTGCATGGCGGCAGTGCCACAGCGCCCAGAAGGCCAGGATGACGTGCACCAGCGGATTCTCACCGGCGCGCGCCCTGGCCTTCGCTAGCGAAGGGCGTGAAGGCGGGGGCGGGGTGATCGGCTCGGGGGTCATGGGTTGGATACTCACATGCGCTGGAAGGGTGATTAAAGCGGTGAGTGGCGACGTTCACTCCTGTTATCACTAAACATTCGGAATCTGTCCTGCCAATAGGGAAGTCTTTGCGCTGACCTGTTCGGATTTGTCGGGTAGGCCGCGTCGCATGATCAGGTGAAGGTTTCACTCCCCATGCACGCCGCGACGCCGACATCGTCAATGCAGGAGCTGCCATGTCCACCCTTTCCACCCTGGCCTTCATCCTGGTCGCCGGCTGCGTGCTGGACTGGCTGTGCCGATCGGCGCGTCTGCGCGATGCGGTGTGTCTGCTGTTCATGGTGGCCAGCATCACCAGTTGCACGCAATTGGGCGAGCGCGAAATCCTGTGGCTGGACGGTCTGGACTGGACCATTTTCTTCACCCTGATCGGCACGCGACTGCTGTTCGAGCGGTCGGCGGTGTTCGAGCGTCGTCGCCCCTGACGTCCAAGCCCGCAACGCCGCAACAGCCCCCAGCTCAGCCACCCCATCCAGCAAAGTCCGGGCAAATCTGCGACAATCGCCCACCTTCCGAATGCCGATCATGAGAAAGCAGGGCCACCTGCATCACCCAGAAGCCCCATGACTGACCACGCCATCGACACACTGCTGCACACCCTCGACCACGCCATGCTCGCCGACCGCCACCGCCTGCGGCGGCAATTGCACGAGCTGCGCAAGCGCCCCGACGAGGCCAAGCTGGCGCAGTGGGCGCAGAAGGTCCAGGCCTCCTGCGCCCAGGTCACCGCGCGCCAGCAGAGCGTGCCGAGCATCCGCTACGACGACAACCTGCCCATCGCCGCCAAGCGCGACGAAATCAAGAAAGCCCTGGCCGAACACCAGGTGCTGGTCATCGCCGGCGAGACCGGCTCGGGCAAGACCACCCAGTTGCCGAAGATCTGCCTGGAGCTGGGCCGCGGCAGCCATGGCCTGATCGCCCACACCCAGCCACGGCGAATTGCCGCGCGCAGCGTCGCCGCGCGGGTGGCGGAGGAACTGGGCACGCCCCTGGGGGCGCTGGTCGGCTACCAGGTGCGCTTCGAAGACCAGAGCGATGCCAACACCCTGGTCAAGCTGATGACCGACGGTATCCTGCTGGCCGAAACCCAGCACGACCGCTTCCTCGAGCGCTACGACACGATCATCGTCGACGAAGCCCACGAGCGCAGCCTGAACATCGACTTCCTGCTCGGCTACCTCAAGACCCTGCTGCCGCGCCGTCCCGACCTCAAGCTGATCATCACCTCGGCGACCATCGACCTGGAGCGCTTCTCCCAGCACTTCGACGGCGCGCCGATCATCGAGGTGTCCGGGCGCACCTACCCGGTGGACACCTGGTATCGCCCGCTGACCAGCGAGCAGGACGAGGAAGGCAACGTGGTCGAGGACGACCTCAGCGTCGATCAGGCGATCCTCGCCACGCTGGACGAAATTGCCGCGCACGAGCGCAGCCAGGGCAAGGGCCCGGGCGATGTGCTGGTGTTCCTACCCGGCGAGCGCGAGATTCGCGACGCCGCCGAGATCCTGCGCAAGGCGCAGTTGCGCCATACCGAGATCCTGCCGCTGTACGCGCGGCTCACCCCGGCCGAACAGCAGAAGATCTTCCAGTCCCACAGCGGCCGACGCGTGGTGCTGGCCACCAACGTCGCCGAAACCTCGCTGACGGTGCCTGGCATCCGCTACGTGATCGACAGCGGTACCGCCCGTATCAGCCGCTACAGCTACCGCGCCAAAGTCCAGCGCCTGCCCATCGAGGCCGTGTCGCAAGCCAGCGCCAACCAGCGTAAAGGGCGCTGCGGACGGGTCGAGCCGGGGATCTGCATCCGCCTGTACAGCGAAGAGGATTTCAACGGCCGCCCGGCGTTCACCGATCCCGAGATCCTGCGCACCAACCTGGCGGCGGTGATCCTGCAGATGTTGCACCTGCGCCTGGGTGCCATCGACGCCTTCCCGTTCATCGAACCGCCGGATGGCAAGGCCATCAGCGACGGTTTCAACCTGTTGCAGGAGCTGTCGGCGGTCAACCGCGAGAACCAGTTGACTCCGCTGGGTCGCCAGTTGGCGCGCCTGCCGATCGACCCTCGCCTGGGCCGCATGCTGCTCGAAGGTGCCCGCCAGGGCAGCTTGCAGGAAGTGCTGATCGTCGCCAGCGCGCTGTCCGTGCAAGACCCGCGCGAACGTCCGCCGGAGCGCCAGCAGGCCGCCGACCAGGCCCATGCCCAGTGGAAGGACGTCGATTCGGACTTCGCCGCGCTGGTCAACCTGTGGCGCGGCTTCGAGGAGCAGCGCCAGGCCCTCACCGCCAATCCGCTGCGCAACTGGTGCCGCAAGCAGTTCCTCAACTACCTGCGCCTGCGCGAGTGGCGCGATGCCCACCGGCAGTTGTCGCTGATCTGCCGCGACTTGCAACTGACGGTGAACAAGGAGCCGTGCGACTACCCGCGCCTGCACAAGGCGATCCTCAGCGGCCTGCTCAGCCAGATCGGCCACAAGGCCGAAGAGGGCGACTACCAGGGCGCGCGCCAGCGCCGCTTCTGGGTCCATCCGTCCTCCGGCATCGGCCGCAAGCGCCCGCAATGGCTGATGGCGGCGGAATTGGTCGAGACCACCAAGCTGTACGCGCGCATGGTGGCCAAGATCGAGCCGGACTGGATCGAACCGCTGGCCGGGCACCTGATCAAGAAGAATCACTTCGAGCCGCACTGGGAGAAGAAGCGTGGCCAGGTGGTGGCCTACGAGCAGATCACCCTGTACGGGCTGATCATCGTCGGCCGTCGCCCGGTGCATTTCGGGCCGATCGATCCGGCGACCTCACGCGAGCTGTTCATCCGCGAGGGCTTGGTGGGCGGCGAAATCCAGTCCAGGGCCAAGTGCCTGGCGGCCAACAAGCGCCTGCTCGAACAGCTCGACGAACTGGAAGCCAAGGCGCGCCGACGCGACATCCTGGCCGACGAGGAAACCCTCTACGCCTTCTACGAGGCGCGCCTGCCACAGGAGATCCACCAGAGCGCGACCTTCGACAGTTGGTACCGGATGAACAGCCAGAAGGACGCCGACCTGCTGATCATGCGCGAGGAAGACGTGCTGGCCCGCGAAGCCAGCGAAGTCACCGCCGCGCAGTACCCGGATCATCTGCAGGTGGGCGATCTGCGCCTGCCGCTGAGTTACCACTTCGAACCCAATCACCCGCGCGACGGGGTCACCGTGCGGGTGCCGGCGCCGTTGCTGCCGACCTTGCCGGGCGAGCGCCTGGAGTGGCTGGTGCCGGGGCTGCTGGAGGCCAAGTGCGTGGCGTTGGTGCGTAACCTGCCCAAAGCGTTGCGCAAGAACTTCGTGCCGGTGCCGGACTTCGTCAAGGCCGCGCTGGTGCGACTGAGCTTCGGCCAGGGTGCGCTGCCCCAGGCGCTGGGTCACGAGCTGTTGCGCATGACCGGTGCCCGCGTGTCCGACGAAGCCTGGGCCGAAGCGGCCGGGCAGGTCGAAGGGCACTTGCGCATGAATGTCGAAGTGGTCGATGGCCAGGGCAAGTTTCTCGGCGAGGGCCGCGACCTGGCCGAACTCACCGCCCGCTTCGCCGCGGCCAGCCAAGCGGCGCTGGCCCTGCCACGCACTGAAAAGACCGAGCAGCCGGTGCAGGCCAAGGCCTTCTCCGAAGTGGCGCAGACCGCCCAGCAGAAGATCGCCGGCCTGTCGCTGACCGTGTACCCGGCCTTGGTTGAAGACGCGGGGCGTGTGCGCGAGGGACGCTTCTCGACCCAGGCCGAAGCCCAATTCCAGCACCGCCGTGCCCTGCAGCGCCTGTTGCTGCAGCAACTGGCCGAGCCCGCCAAGTTCCTGCGCGGCAAGCTGCCGGGGCTGACCGAACTGGGGCTGCTGTACCGCGAGCTGGGCCGCATCGACGCGCTGGTCGAAGATATCCTGCTGGCCAGCCTCGACAGCTGCGTGCTGGAAGGCGAAACCACGTTGCCGCGAGACGGCGCTGCGCTCGCTTCGCTGGCCGAGCGCAAGCGCGGTGACTGGACCGAGCATGCCGAGCGCCTGGCGCGCCAGACGCTGGAGATGCTCAAGCTCTGGCACGGGCTGCAGAAGCGCTTCAAGGGCAAGATCGACCTGAGCCAGGCCGTGGCCTTGAACGACATCAAGCAGCAGTTAACCAACCTGGTCTACCCAGGCTTCGTGCGCGAAACCCCGACGCAGTGGTTCAAGGAGCTGCCGCGCTACCTCAAGGCCGTCGAACTGCGGTTGGAGAAGCTGGGCGCGCAGGTGCAGAAGGACCGGGTGTGGAGCGGCGAGCTGGGCACCCTGTGGACCCAGTACAAAGCCCGTGCCGACAAGCACGCCCAGGAGGGCAAGCGCGATCCGGAGCTCACGCTCTACCGCTGGCTGCTGGAGGAGTACCGGGTGTCGCTGTTCGCCCAGCAACTGGGGACCAAGGTGGCGATTTCAGACAAACGTCTGAGCAAGCAATGGGCGCTGGTGGAGGGTTAAACTGCGCCGATTTGTGGCACACTTGGCGCAATTTTGGTCCGGCGATGCGGGCCTCGTCGCGGTTGAACCCGCGCCTGCGGGCGGCGGGTTCGGTCGCGATCCTGCTGCAAGCTGTCCATCCGACTACAAATTGGCACTGACGTGCCACAGACCAGAGGAACGACCGTGCACAACGTCGTGATCAGCGGCACCGGCCTGTTTACCCCGGCCCAGAGTATTTCCAACGAAGAACTGGTGGAGTCTTTCAACACCTGGTCGCAACAGTTCAACTATGACAACGCCGAAGCCATCGAGCGTGGCGAACTGGAGGCCGCGCCGCTGTCCGACGCGGCGTTCATCGAGAAAGCCTCGGGCATCAAGAGCCGCTTCGTCATGGACAAGGCCGGCATCCTCGACCCGCAACGCATGAAGCCACGCCTGCCGGAGCGCGCCAACGACGAGCCGTCGATTCTCTGCGAAATGGCCGTGGCTGCCGCCCGCCAGGCGCTGGAACGTGCCGGGCGCAGCGCCGCCGATGTCGACGGGGTGATCGTCGCCTGCTCCAACCTGCAGCGCGCCTACCCGGCCATCGCCATCGAAGTGCAGCAGGCGCTGGGCATCCAGGGCTTCGGCTTCGACATGAACGTGGCCTGTTCCTCGGCCACCTTCGGCATCCAGAACGCCGCCAACGCCATTCAACTCGGCCAGGCCCGGGCGATCCTGGTGGTCAACCCGGAGATCTGCACCGGGCACCTGAACTTCCGCGATCGCGACAGCCACTTCATCTTCGGCGACGCGGCCACGGCGGTGCTGCTCGAGCGGGCCGACCAGGCCACCTCGGCGCACCAGTTCGACGTCGTCAGCACCAAGCTGCTGACCACCTTCTCCAACAACATCCGCAACAACTTCGGTTTCCTCAACCGCGCGGCTGAAGAGGGCGAGGGCAGCACGGACAAACTGTTCGTGCAGGAAGGCCGCAAGGTGTTCAAGGAAGTCTGCCCGATGGTCGCCGAGCTGATCGGCAAGCACCTGGCCGACAATCAACTGCAGCCTGCCGACGTCAAGCGCTTCTGGCTGCACCAGGCCAACCTCAGCATGAACCACCTGATCGTCAAGAAGCTGCTGGGGCGCGAAGTGAGCGAGCAGGAAGCGCCGGTGATCCTCGACCGCTATGCCAACACCAGCTCGGCCGGCTCGGTGATCGCCTTCCACCTGTATCAGGATGACCTGGCGCCGGGTTCGGTGGCGGTGCTGAGCTCGTTCGGCGCGGGCTATTCGATCGGCAGCGTGATTCTGCGCAAGCGTTGATCGCGGCGGTGGCCTTGGCCGGGCAGCCTGCTCCAAGGCCCTTGTCACAGGGGTGCGGACACAGATCGCTGGGTAGCGCCTTACCCTTCTGGCGCCTGCAGGATGCCTACCAAGCGACTCAACGGGGAACCCGGCTGCACAGGCCCGTGTGCCAGCGTCAGTGGAACGCTGAAGCTGTCCGCAGCCTCCAGTGTTCGGTAGTGCACGCTGTCGCTCAGCACCACGCGTAGCGACGCCGGCACCAGTGACACCCCTCGACCGGCTGCCACCATCGTTAAAGCAGACAGCATCCGTGGCACGGTTTCCACCGCGCGCGGCACGAAGCCTGCTCTGCGGCATGCCGCCATCAGTACGTCCTGAATACCGGGACCATCGGCACGACGGTAGGCCACGAACGGCTCGTGGGCCAATTCGCTCAACGCCAGGGGCGCAGTGCCCAGCGCCAGCCGATGCCCTTGCGGCAACGCCGCGACCATGGGTTCACCGCCTAGATCGATGGCCTGCAGGTCAGGGTAGCGTTCGGTGGTGGAGCGCACGAACGCGGCGTCGAGCTGCCTTGCCTGCAACGCATCGAGCAAGTCGCGGGTGGTGTTCTCCTGGACATGCAGGTCGATCAGCGGATAGCGCTCTCTGAACACGCGGATCACTTGCGGCACTCGGTCATGAATGGCGGCGGAACTGGTGTAGCCCAGGCGAATGCTGCCCAACTCGCCGCGGGCCGTCTGGCGCACCCGCTCGACCGCCGTCTCGACCTGCTCCAGCAGCTTGCGCGCATCTTCGAGAAAGACTTGGCCAGCAGTGTTCAAGCGAATGCGGCGCGGGCTGCGCTCGAACAATTGGACCGACAGCTCACGCTCCAGGTCTTGGATCTGCTGGCTCAGAGGTGGCTGCTGAATGCCAAGCCGGTGAGCGGCACGCGTCATGTGCTGCTCTTGCGCTACGGCGATGAAGTAGCGCAAATGTCTGAGTTCCATTGAACCATCCGATAATATTTTTAAAGTATTTATAAAGTACTTTTTATATATTTTACATACCTAATTAGTGGACCTACGCTACGAAGCGACAAAGGAGTAGGCCAATGACCATTGATTTTCACGATGCTTCCAACAGGCACACCTATGCAACGCGCGAGGCGTCGGACAGCTGGTCTGTCGCCATGACTGCCCTGCTTGATCCGATGGGCATGCACGTCGTGGACATCGGATGCGGCGGTGGGATCTATTCCACCGCTTGGAAAAAACTGGGCGCCGCGCAGGTCACTGGCGTGGATTTTTCGCAGCAGATGCTTGAGTGTGCACGTGAGCGCACGTCGCACATCAGCGGCCTCACCTTCGAGCAGGGCGAGGCCTCCAGTACCGGTT
Organism: Pseudomonas boreofloridensis; assembly: GCF_030580795.1. Taxonomy (NCBI): domain Bacteria; kingdom Pseudomonadati; phylum Pseudomonadota; class Gammaproteobacteria; order Pseudomonadales; family Pseudomonadaceae; genus Pseudomonas; species Pseudomonas boreofloridensis. Next base: position 100,760 of record NZ_JAUQOQ010000011.1, read on the forward strand.
TGCCCGCAGGTGCGTTCGACCTGGTGTTCGAGCGTGCCTTGATTCATCACTTGGACGACTATGCGGGCTGCTTCGCCGAAGCGCGCCGTCTGATGCGCGATGACGGCATCCTGCTGGTGCAGGATCGCACCGCGGAGGATGTGGCACAGCCGGCATCTGCCGAGCATCTGCGCGGCTACTTCTTCGAGAAATTTCCTCACCTGCGCGCTCTGGAAGCGCAACGACGTCCTGATCCAAACACGGTCGCCTGCGCGTTGCGCAACGCAGGCCTGCGCCTGGAGCGTGTCCAGAGCCTATGGGAAACGCGGCGACGCTACGACGCATTCGACGCGTATGCCCAAGAGCTCGCCGCACGCACGGGGCGCTCCATCCTGCACGCCCTGAGCGATGACCAGTTACAGGAGCTGATCACCTACATCCGTGCTCGGGTGCCTGCTAGCGCTCTGGTCGAGCGCGATCGCTGGACGCTGTGGCTGGCCCGACGTGCATGAATCCTCACCCACTGTTTCTCACCGTCCTCAAGGACGAACGATCATGGCTACCTTTATCGATCCTGCCGACGCCGTACTGCTCGATCACCCTCGCAGCAGACGAAAAAAAGCGGAAAGCGCCGGATGGGGTTCGGCACTTCCCGCTGAGCTACGCAGGGGAGCGTTCGGTTAGAACTTGGCTTCCAGGTCGACCTGCAGGGTATCGACGTCTGCATCGGTGTTCGGCAGTTGCGAACGGTCGGTCTTGGCCATCAGATAGGCTGCGCCGACGGCGAAGTTCTTGTCGATCTCGTAGCCGACCTTGAACTTGTGACCGCGAGCACCGGTGAAGCCGTTACCGAAGTCCGAATCGGTGAAGGCGCTGACCACGGCGTTACGCTGCACGTCGCGGTAGTTGTAGTCCATGCTCCAGGCACCGACCTTGGTCTTCAGACCGGCCAACCAACCTTTGTCTTCGCCGTCGGTGCTTTCGGTGTTCTTGACGAACTGACCGTAGGCGGCCAACGGGATGGCGAAGCCGGTGAAGTCGATCTGACCGAAACCTTCGACCAGGTTGAACTCGTTGGTGGTGTTGCCGAACTGGCGCAGGGCCGCCGATTCCTTGTCGTTGTCATAGCCGTAGACACTGCCGCCGACGGTGAGCTTGAGGGTATCGGCTGGCGCGAAGCGAGCACCCAACTGACCGTGGTACAGCTGGGCGTCGTGCTTGAACTGCACGCCGTCGCCGTCGACGTTGTCCTTGAGCATGTAGTGACCGGCGCTGCCGAACAGTTCGGTGCCGCCCAGGTTGGTCTTGTAGGTGACGGCCACGCCTTCGGGGTTCAGGTCGCTGTCCCAGATGATGTCGCCCATGCTCACCCACGGCTGCTGCATCTTGCCGCCGATCAGGTGCAGGTTGGGGATGGCGGTGGGGTGCCAGTCGAGGTAGGCCAGGTCGACCCACAGGGATTTCTTCTCGAAGTAGTTGTCCAGGCTCTGGTTGGTGGAGCGGCCGTCGGCGCTGCTGCCGGTGGCGATACGCACGCCAGCGTCGACCTGCGGGTTGATCTCGCTGTAGAAGCCAACACGGGCGCGAACGCGTTCGCGGTCCTGGTTGCCACTGCCGCTGCGTGGGTTGTCGACGTTGACGTCTTCGTAGCGCAGGCGCACATCGCCCTTGATCTGGGTCTTGGCAGCCCAGGCGACTTTCTGTTCGAAGGAGCTCAGGCGATCGGCCTGGGCTTTCTGGTCGACCTTTTCCTTGGTTTCTTTTGCCAGGTCGGCCTGCAGTTCGCTGTACTGCGCCTGGTTGATCGAGCCATTGGCGCGGAGCATTTCGAGCAGCTTGGCGTCGACTGCAGCACTGGCCGGGGCGCTCAGTGCCAGCATCATGCCGGTGAGGCTAACTCCGGTAAGTGTAGAAACAAGACGCATAAGGTTCTCCCTGTTGAAAAGGTGTGGGGAGGCCCGTGTACGCCTCGCCCCGAGTTGGCATGTCGACGGAAAGTGCCTGGCTAGACAGGTTCTTGGCTTTCCGAAAACAGGCGCAAGTATTGCGGGGGCGGATGACAGAATAATGTCTTTTTGATGGCGCTGCGGTTAAGTCAGCTAACCTTTGGCTATAAGCGAAATCGTCATGATTTGAGCGAATCGACGCCTTTGGCGATACTGGCCGCTTGTGTCCAGGGAGTCGACGTCGTGACCAGCCTCTACAGTCTTGCCCACCTGCGCGACCTTGCGGCGCCGCAGTGGGACGCGCTGGTGCCTGCCGGCCAGCCCTTTCTGCGCCATGCGTTTCTCAGCGCCCTCGAAGACAGCGGCAGCGTCAGCCCGCAGACCGGCTGGGCCGCCGAGCATCTGGTGCTGGAGCGCGACGGCCAAGTGCGCGCCGTGCTGCCGGCGTACCGCAAATGGCATTCGTTCGGCGAGTACGTGTTCGACCACGGCTGGGCAGAGGCCTGCGAGCGCGCCGGCATCGCCTATTACCCCAAGCTGCTCGGCGCGGTGCCTTTCAGCCCGGTGAGTGGGCCGCGCTTGCTCAGTGCCGAGCCGGCCGATGCTTCACTGCTGTTGCAGGCCTTGCCCGAGTACCTGGTCAAGGGCGAACTGTCCGGGGCGCATATCAATTTCACCGACAGCGTCCTGGACCAGCAGATGATGGGGCAGCCTGGGTGGATGGAGCGTCTGGGTTGCCAGTTCCATTGGCGCAACCGGGGCTACCGCGATTTCCAGGACTTCCTCGACACCCTGGCCTCGCGCAAGCGCAAGCAGATGCGCAAGGAGCGCGAGCAGGTGGCCGGGCAGGGCATCGATTTCCACTGGCTGCGTGGCGAGGAACTGGACCCGGTGCGCTGGGACTTCGTCTATCGCTGCTACGCCAATACCTATGCGGTGCGCCGCCGCGCACCCTACCTGACCCGTGAATTCTTCAGCCTGCTGGCCGAGCGCATGCCCGAGGCGCTGCGGGTGGTGATCGCCCGGCAGAACGGGCGCGACGTAGCCATGGCCTTGAGCCTGGTGGGCGGCGACAGCCTGTATGGTCGCTACTGGGGCTGCCTGGATGAGTTCGACCGGCTGCACTTCGAAACCTGTTTCTACCAAGGCATGGACTACGCCATCGCACACGGTCTGCAACGTTTCGACGCCGGCGCCCAGGGCGAACACAAGCTGATCCGAGGCTTCGAGCCGGTACTGACACGCTCCTGGCATTACCTGCGTCACCCCGGTCTGCGCCGGGCGGTGGATGAGTTTCTGGCCCAGGAGCGAGACGGGGTGAAGGCGTATGCCGAGCAGGCACGCGAGATGCTGCCGTATCGGCGGGGTTGAGTGTGTGCCGGCCCTATCGCGGGGCAAGCCCGCTCCCACAGGTATCGCGTTGCACTGACGGACAGCGCGGTACCTGTGGGAGCGGGCTTGTCCCGCGATAGGGCCGGTTAGACCCCCTCAATCCACCCCGACGAACCCGCCTGTCTCCCACAGGTACCGCGTTGCACTGACGGACAGCGCGGTACCTGTGGGAGCGGGCTTGTCCCGCGATAGGACCTGTTAGAACCCCTCAATCCACCCCGACGAACCCGCCTGTCTCCCACAGGTACCGCGTTGCACTGACGGACAGCGCGGTACCTGTGGGAGCGGGCTTGCCCCGCGATAGGGCCGGTTAGACCCCCCTCAATCCACGCCGACGAACCCGCCTGTCTCCCACAGGTACCGCGTTGCACTGACGGACAGCGCGGTACCTGTGGGAGCGGGCTTGTCCCGCGATAGGGCCGGTTAGAACCCCTCAATCCACGCCGACGAACCCGCCTGTCTGGTGATGCCACAGCCGCGCATACAGACCCCGCTGCGCCAGCAACTCGGCATGGCTGCCGCTTTCGACGATGCGCCCCTGCTCCAGCACCACCAGCCGGTCCATGCGCGCGATGGTCGACAGGCGGTGGGCGATGGCGATGACCGTCTTGCCCTGCATCAGCGTCTCCAGGCTTTCCTGGATCGCCGCCTCCACCTCCGAGTCCAGCGCCGAGGTGGCTTCGTCCATGATCAGGATCGGCGCGTTCTTCAGCAGCACCCGCGCAATGGCGATGCGCTGACGCTGGCCGCCGGACAGCTTGACCCCGCGCTCGCCCACATGGGCATCGAAGCCGGTACGGCCCTGGGCATCGGACAACTGCGGGATGAACGCGTCGGCACGGGCGCCGCGCACTGCCTCCCAGACCTCTTCCTCGCTCGCCTCCGGTCGCCCGTACAGCAGGTTCTCGCGGATCGAGCGGTGCAGCAGCGAGGTGTCCTGGGTGATCATGCCGATCTGCGCCCGCAGGCTGGCTTGGTTGACCTGGGCGATGTCCTGGCCGTCGATCAGAATGCGTCCGCCCTGCACGTCGTACAGGCGCAGCAGCAGGTTCACCAAGGTGGATTTGCCCGCCCCGGACGGCCCGATCAGACCGATCTTCTCGCCCGGACGAATGTCCAGCGTCAGCCCTTCGAGCACCTTGCTGCCCTTGCCGTAATGGAAGTCCACGTTGTCGAAGCGTACGGCGCCGCGCTCGACCTTCAGCGCTGGGGCGTTCGGCGCGTCGGTGACGGTCACCGGCTGGGCGATGGTCTGCAGACCGTCCTGAACCATGCCGATGTTCTCGAAGATGCCGTTGACCACCCACATGATCCAGCCGGACATGTTGACGATGCGGATCACCAGGCCGGTGGCCAGGGCGATGGCGCCGACGCTGATCAGCGACTGGCTCCACAGCCACAGCGCCAGGCCGGTGGTGGCCACCACCAGGAGGCCGTTCAGCGTGGTGATCACCACATCCATGCTGGTGATCACCCGCGACGCCAGTTGGGTCTTCTCGGTCTGCTCGGAGATCGCCTCGCGGGCGTACTGCTGTTCGTGGTCGGTGTGGGCGAACAGCTTGAGGGTGGCGATGTTGGTGTAGCCATCGACGATGCGCCCCATCAGCTTGGAGCGCGCGTCGGAGGACACCACCGAGCGCTCTTTGACCCGCGGCACGTAGTACCACAGTGCGGCGATGTAGCCGAAGATCCACGCCAGCAGCGGAATCATCAGCCGCCAGTCGGCCTCGGCGAACAGCACCAGCGAACTGACCGCGTAGATCAGCACGTGCCACAGCGCATCCACCGCCTGCACCGCTGAATCGCGCAGCGAGTTGCCGGTCTGCATGATGCGCTGGGCGATGCGCCCGGCGAAGTCGCTCTGGAAGAAGTTCAGGCTCTGCTTGAGCACGTAGCTGTGGTTCTGCCAGCGGATCAGGCTGGTCATCCCTGGGTTGATGGTCTGGTGCACCAGCAGGTCGTGCAGGCCGAAGAACACCGGCCGCAGCACCAGCACCACCACCAGCATCCAGATCAGCTCGCCGCTGTGGTCGCTGAAGAAGTGGACGTTGGGCGTGCCCTGGGCCAGGTCGATGATGCGGCTCAGGTAGCTGAACAGCGCCACCTCGATCAGCGAGGCGATGAGGCCGACCACCAGCAGGGCGAGGAAGCTCGGCCATACCTGACGCAGGTAGTACAGGTAAAACGGCCAGACCGTGCTTGGCGGCGCCTCGCTGGGCGCCTCACGGAAGATGTCGATCAGTTGCTCGAAACGGCGGTACAGCATGGGTACTCCTGTCGGTCTCGCGCACAGAGGGCGTCACCTCCCGTGAGACCTGCGATCAATCGATACGTTTGGCCGACTTGATGAAGACCGGATTGGCAGGCACGTCGCGCATGCCTTTCTTCACGGTGGTCGGCGAGTTGACGATCTGGTCGACCACTTCCATGCCTTGGGTGACCTTGCCGAATACGGCATAGCCCGCATCGCGGCCTGGGTTGAGGAAGTCATTGTCGGCGACGTTGATGAAGAATTGGCTGGTGGCCGAGTTCGGATTCGAGGTGCGCGCCATCGACAGGGTGCCGCGGGTGTTCTGCAGGCCGTTGCTGGCTTCGTTCTTGATCGGATCCTGGGTGTCTTTCTGCACCATCTGTTCGGTGAAGCCACCGCCTTGGACCATGAAGCCCGGAATCACGCGGTGGAAGATCGTGTTGTTGTAGAAACCGCTGTCCACGTAGCTCAGGAAGTTCTTGGTACTGACGGGCGCTTTTTCCGCGTTCAATTCTATGGTGACCTGGCCGAGGCTGGTGTCCAGGAGCACGTGAGGGGTTTTGTCGGACGCCATGACGCTGGTGGCGAAGGCGACCGAGCAGGCAGTGAGCAGGAGTTTCTTCAGCATGGGCGCGATGTTCCTTGAGGGGGAAAATGGGCTGCGAGAAAGCGCAGCAGGGTCTGGTTGAAGACCTCGGGTTGATCCAGCGGCGTAGCGTGCCGTGAATCCTCGATGACCGCCAGCGTCGCATGGGGCATCAGGGCGACGTAGCGTTGCTTGTGCTGCACCGGGGTGTAGTCGTGGTCGGCGGCGATCACCAGGGTCGGACACTCGATGGCGCCGATGCGTTCCTGCACGCCCCAGCCGACGATGGCGTCGAAACTCTTGAGGTAGGCGCGCTTGTCGTTGCGCGCCCAGCGCTGGGCCATGCTGCGGCGCAGCGCGGCCTGTTCAGGCTTGGGAAACAGGCGCGCGGCCAGGCCCTGGCCGACCGTCTCGACACTGAGCAGGCGCGCCAGGCTCCAGCGCTTGGCCCACCACAGCCAGTGTTCCAGGCTGCGCCGCTTGACCTCGGGCGCGCTGTTGACGATGCACAGGCTGCGCAGCCATTGCGGGTGATCGACGGCGAACTGGAAGCCGACCATGCCGCCCATCGACAGGCCGACGACATGCACCGGGCCACAGCCCAGGTGCTGGAGCAGGGCCAGCAGGTCGTCGCTGAAGGTGGCGATGCGGTAGCCGCTGCGGGGTTTGGCCGACTGCCCGTGGCCGCGCAGGTCCATCAGGATCACCTGGTAGTGCCGGCTCAGCACCGGCACCTGCCGCTCCCAATCCTGGCTGCTCGAACCGAGCCCGTGCAGCAGCACCAGCGGTTCGCCCTGGCCGTGCACCTCGTAGTGCAGACGGCATCCCGCGTGTTCGAAACGGGCCATGGCCGAGGTCCTCTCAGGCTTGTGCGGGGGCGGCGAAGGGCACGTCCAGCGGCGCGGTGTCGAAGTTGCGCAGCAACTCGATGAGGATCTGCGTAGCCGGGCCCAGGGCCTTTTCCTTGCTCGCGTAAAGGTAGAACAGCGGATGACGACTGCCACCCTGATCCAGCGGCAACGGCTTGAGCAGACCTTCCTCGAGTTCGCGCTCGATCATGTGCCGCGGCAGCCAGGCAAAGCCCAGACCGCTGCCGACGAAGGTCGCCGCCGTGCCCAGGCTGCCCACCGTCCAGCGCTGCTCGGCGCCCAGCCAGCCGACGTCGCGCGGCTGGCTGCGCCCGGAATCGCGGATCACCACCTGCAACTGGCTTTCCAGGTCCTGGAAGGTGAGTTGGCGGTTGAGCCGGTGCAGGCTGTGCTCGGGGTGGGCGACGGCGATGAACTCCACCGTGCTCAACTCGGCGCCCAGGTAGCCGGGAATGTTGAAGCTGCTGATGGCCAGGTCCGCGATGCCGTCGTGCAGCACCTCCTCGACGCCCGACAGCACTTCTTCGCGCAGCCGTACACGGCAGCCGCGGCTCTGCGGCATGAAGGCGCTCAGGGCACGCACCAGGCGGGCGCTGGGGTAGGCGGCATCGACCACCAGGCGCACTTCGGCCTCCCAGCCCTGCTCCATGTGGTGGGCCAGGTCCTCGAGTTGGCTGGCCTGCTTGACCAGTTGCCGCGAGCGGCGCAACAGCACGTCGCCGGCCTCGGTGAGCACTGCCTTGCGCCCGTCGATGCGCAGCAGCGGCACGCCGAGTTGCTCCTGCATGCGCGCCACGGTGTAGCTCACCGACGACTGCGAGCGGTGCAGGGCCTCGGCGGCCTGGGCGAAGCCGCCGTGGTCGACCACCGCCTGCAGGGTTCGCCACTGATCCAGGGTCACGCGCGGCGCTTTCATGTTCGGCTCCTGTTGTCCTAAGCTGCGAACTCTCAAGGAGCGCGCACGATGAAAAAATGCCTGGCGATACTGATGTCGTTGCTGCCGATCACGGCGCTGGCCTATCCGATCGAGGTGCAGAAGCAGGTGGACGGCGTGAAGCTGGACTACACCGCCTACGACACCGCCCCTGACATCGGCAGCATCGCCCTGAACAACTATGGCCAGGTGCCTGCCGCCTGCAAGGTGACCTTCAGGAACGGCCCCGAAGCGCCCCGTGTGCGCCGGATCAACGTGCCCGCCGGGCGAAGCGTGGACGTGACGGCGAAATTCAATCGGCAGATCATCAAGCTGCGCATCGACGTCAACTGCCAGGCGGAATGAACGGATTAGTCGATAGATTGCAGCGATTTTTTACGCTTTTTTATCGATAGGTCAAGCATTAGTCTCACCTCCATCGAATCGCAACCGTATTTGCCGATGGAGGCAGCCATGTCCCGCGTACTGATCATCGAAAGCAGCGCCCGCCAGCAGGATTCCGTGTCTCGCCAGTTGACCCGCGAATTCACCCAGCAGTGGCAGGCCGCGCACCCGGCTGACACCCTGGCCCTGCGCGACCTGGCGCTGAACCCGGTGCCGCACCTGGACGCCGACCTGCTCGGCGGCTGGATGAAACCCGAGGCGCAACGCAGCGCCGCCGAGGTGCAGGCGCTGCTGCGCTCCAACGAACTGACCGACGAGTTGCTGGCTGCCGACGTGCTGGTGCTGGCCGCGCCGATGTACAACTTCACCATCCCCAGCACGTTGAAGGCCTGGCTCGACCATGTGCTGCGCGCCGGCATCACCTTCAAGTACACCCCCACCGGGCCGCAAGGCTTGCTCAGCGGCAAGCGCGCCATCGTGCTGACCGCTCGCGGCGGCATTCATGCCGGCGCCAGCAGCGACCACCAGGAACCCTACCTGCGCCAGGTGATGGCGTTCATCGGCATCCACGACGTGACCTTCATCCATGCCGAAGGCCTGAACATGAGCGGCGATTTCCACGAGCAGGGCCTGAACCAGGCCAAGGCGAAACTGGCGGCGGTTGCCTGAGACGCTGGGGCGAATCCATTCCCAACCCCTGACACCTGTTGCTCCTTTGGGTGTGTCAGCCCGGCCATGCACATGGCCGGGCTTTTTTTATAGCGCTTTGTGAATCGCCGCGCGCACCTACCAACCGGCCACGCCGCCGTCGCCCGCCAGCACCTGACCCTGGGCACGAAGCGCCTCGATCAGGAAGAACGTCGCGCAGGGCGTCTCTACCAAGTGGGTCTGCTGTGGGCCGATGCGGTAGCTGTGGCCCACGAAACGGCCGCGCTTGACCTCGGGTGACAGCAACCCGCCGATCTGCCGACAGGCCAGTTCGCACCAGGCATTGCGCCCTGGCAGGCATTGCCACAGGCGCAGCAGCGCCAGCGAGGCGATGGCGATGGCGCAGGGGTCCGCCTCGTTGGCGCGCAGGCGCCCGGCGGCGGCCTGCGCGCCCCAGCGCTGAGTCCAGTATTCGCACGCCCGCGCGGCGGCCTCGGCGTATTCGCCGCCGTACCGGCCCACGGCCTCGGCCAGGCCCAGCATTGCCCAGGCCTGACCGCGCGCCCAGTGTCCGGGCGCGCTGCGCTGCCAGTGCCCGTCGGCGTGGCGCACGGCCTGGGCGGCCCAGGCGCCTGACGGCTCGGCCAGGCTATGCAGGCAGCGTTGCAGATGGCGGCGCGCCAGGTCTGCGTGGCTCGCCACGGGGCTGCTGTGCAGCAGCGCTAGGGTCGGGGCCAGGGCATCGACGTCGAGGGTGGCCGCCCCTGGCTCGCCTGCGCCCAGGCCGGTGCCCAGCCACCAACCGCCCAAGCCAGGATCGAAGTCGGCGGCCAGGGCAGCGGCGGCGCGCTCGGCCAACTGCCGCGCTTGCGCGCCGTCTGGATGGCGGGCGGCCAGGCCGGCGCCGTACCAGAACACGAAGCTGCGGTTGAGGCTGGGTTCGGCCAGTTGCCCGTGCAGGCGTTCGCTCCAGGCCTGGGCTTCGGCCAGGTCAGTGGCCTGCCCGCTGAGCCCGGCGCGGCGCCACCACAGGGCAGCCCAGAAACCGCCCAGCCAGGAGCCACGCCGCGACAGCTTCCACGGCGTGTCCGGGGCCAGGCGATACAGCGGGAACTGTCCGTCGCACTGCTGCGAGACTCGCCCCAGCGGCGCCAGCAAGGCCTCGATGACCGCCTGACGCTTACGCTGTTCCGGCATCGCTGCAGCCCTCCTGCGTGCGCCGCGCCCGGTACAGGCTGCGGCACAGTCCGGCGCCCACGCACAGCGCCGCCATCAGCAGTGTCCAGCCTGCCGTGAAACCACCGGGCTGGCGCAGCAGCGCGGCGAACAGCGGCGGTCCGAGCGCGATGCCGCCGAAGAAACCCAGCGACAGCAGCCCGGCGCTGCCGGCCACGCCACCGAAGCGCGGCTCGCGCAGCAGCATGCTCATCGCCACCGCATTGCTTGCCACCAGGCTCAATCCCATGCCCAGCACGGCGCCCCACAGCGGCCAGAGCCGGCCCGGCGCCGCCTGCTGCAACAGCAGCACAGTGGCCAGGGCGAACAGGAACAACCCGCCGAGCAGCGCGGTTTCATCGCGCAGCGCCGCGCCCAACGGGGTCAACAGCAGGCGCGAGAGGATGCCGGTGATGCCGAAGCCGCTGATCATCAGCCCGATAGTGGCCGGGGCGACGCCAAGACTGCTCGCATACACGCCAAAGAAGGTGATGAACGCTGACAGGCACAGCCCCGCGCAGCCCTGGATCGCCATCAGTCGCAGCAGCCAGCCATTGGGCCGCTGCACGCGCAGCGCGGTTTTGGCCGGTGTGGCCGGTGCGGCGATCCGCCGGGCCACCCCCAGCGCCAGCAGCAGCGCCAGCGGCGCCCAGCAGGCCAGCGCCAGGCGCCAGCCCAGCGCTTCGCTGAGCGCCGGCAAGGCAATGCCTGCCAGCAGCGCCGACGCCTGCACCCCGGCCTGCTTGATACCGACCAGGCTGGCCCGTGGCGCATCGGCGGTCTGCGCGATGGCCTGGTTGGTGGCCGGGTTGGCCAAGGCCTGCGCCGCGCCGCAGAACAGGAGCGCCACCACCAGGCCGACGAAGCCCGGCAGCACCAGCACCAGGCTGAACGACAACGCCACCAGCACGAACAGCGCGCGCAGCCCGTTGCGCGAGCCGATGCGCTGCACCAGCGCCCCGGCCCACGGCGACAGCAGCGCGGCCAGGCCGAAGGCGCTGGTGGTCAGCCAGCCCAGTTGCTGGCGGTCGATGCCCAGGTCGGCGATCAGTTGCGGGCCGAGCACGCCGAGGGCATAGAACACCATCATCGGCAGGCCCATGGCGCAGGTGAGCAGGGCCGCCAGCGGCACGTGCCGGTTCATGGCGCCCCCTTGCCGTGCAGGTGCACGGAGGGCGCCAAGGCATCGAAGGCCACACCGGGTTGCGTGGCCTCCAGCAGATCGCGGCCCAGGGTGCTGATCAGTGCATCGTCGGTGCCGTCGAGGATGTGCGTGGTGCGCGCGCCGCGATAGATGCCCGACAGCGGCGACAGCTCGCTCAGGCCCTCGGCGCCCATCACCTGGATCGCCGAGTCCACCGCCAGCGACAGCGCTTCGCTGGCCGCCAGCTTGGCCAGGTTGACCTCGATGGCGTTGGCCTGGCCACGGTCGAACTTGGCCGCCGCATCCTGCAGCAGGCCGCGTGCGCTGGCGATTTCACGAAAGCTGCGGTACACCCGGGCGCGCACCAGTTGCTTGTCGGCCAGCCGTGCCTGGGCGCCGCGCGGCGAGTGTACCCGTGCGCACAGCGCGTCGAAGCAGCGCTGGGCCAGGCCCAGCCAGTGCGCTGCGCGCAGCAGGCGGCCCAACCCCAGGCGCTGCTGCATCAGCGCCAGGCCCTGGCCCGGTGCGCCCAGCACCTGATCGGGCTGCACCCGCACCGCTTCCAGGTGCACCTCGCCCTGACCCTGCTGGCGACCGAGCAGTGCCAGCGGCCGGACGAAGCGAAACCCTGGACTGTCGCAGGGCACCACCAGCATCGACAGCGCCGACTGCAACGGACCGTCGTCGGTGCGGGCGATCACAGTGGCGAAGTCGGCGCGCTCGGCGCGGCAGATGAACCACTTGCGCGCCGTCAGTTGCCAGTGGTCGCCTTGCCAGTGCGCCCGGCTGTTCAGCGTGGCCGGGATCGAGCCGATGCTGTCCGGCTCGGACATCGCATAGCACGGCACTTGTTCGCCGCGCACCAGCGGCAGGTAGAAGCGCTCGCGCAGGCTCGGGTTGGCGTGGCGGGCGAGCATGTGGCAGTCCAGCGTGGCGTCGCAGCCCAGCAGCGCCGGGGCGAATTCGCTGCGTCCTTCCTCGGCGGCCACGGTCAGGTAGTCCACCAGGCTGGCGACCCGGCCGCCGTCGGCCACGGGATAGAAATTGCCGAACACGCCCTCGGCCTTGGCCTGAGCCTGCAACTGGGCCGTCAACCGCGCCGCCGCCGCATCGCAGCGGCCCAGCTCGGCCTCGCGCGGCAGCACCTGCCGCTCGACGAAGTGGCGCACCCGCTGCGCCAGGTGGGAGACATTCTCGCAGGTCATGGCTCAGCCCACCTGCCGCACGGGCTCGGCCAGGCCGGCAGCGTCGGCGGCCAGGGCGCGTTTGTCGACCTTGCCGGCCGGCGTCAGCGGCAGGTGGCGGTAGAAGCGCAGGTACTCCGGCAGCTTGTTCACCTCCAGGCCCTGTTCGCGCAGGAACCCGGTGATGTCCTGCAAGGCGAAGCGCTGCGCGCCTTCGCGCAGGGTCACGCACAGGCACACGCGCTGGCCTAGGTCCGGGTCGGGCACCGGCACGCAGGCCACGCTGACCACGTCCGGGTGCGCCATGGTCAGCCCTTCGATCTGCACCGGGCTGATGTTGGCGCCGCCGCGAATGATGATGTCTTTCTTGCGCCCGGCCAGTTTCAGGTAGCCCGCCGGATCGATGAAGCCCAGGTCGCCCGTGCGCACCCAGCCCTCGGCGTCGCGGTAGCGCTCGTCCAGCTCCGGCGCGTTGACGTACTGCATGGGGCTCAGTGGCCCGCGCGCGGTGATTTCGCCGACGCTGCCAGGCGGCACCTCGCGGCCCAGGTCATCGACGATGCGGATCTCGCACACCGCCGGATTGGGTTTGCCGACGCTGCCCAGCACCACCTCCAGCGGGTCGTCCAGGGTGTTGTGGCAGTTCACCCCGTCGGCCGAGCCGTAGAGGCTGATGAAGCCGCAGCCGAAGGCCTCGGTGCAGCGCAGCACGGTGGCCTCGTCGATCACCGAACCGCCGCATATCAGCCCGCGCAGGCTGGACCTGTCGATCTCGGCCAGGGCCGGGTCGGCGGCGATGCGCTGGAGCATGGTCGGCACGCCGAGGATGAAGCTCGGGCGCAGGCGTTCGATGGCCTTGATCGCCTCGCCCACCTCGAAGCGCGGCAGCACCACCAGCGAGCCGCCCAACCAGCTGAGCACGCCGAAGGTGGCCGTGGAGCCGAACGAAGAGCCCAGCGGCACCAGGTACAGGCCACGGAACTCGGCGCCGTCGTCGCTGATGCGTTGCAGGAAGCGGCCGCGTCCGCCGATCAGCGCGTTGTGCGAGTAGGCCACCAGTTTCGGCTCCGACTCGGTGCCCGAGGACACCAGCAGGCGCACCGGCGAATCCGGGCACACCCGAGGCAGGCTGGTGCTGTCGATGGGCGTGTGCTCGAACAACGCGTCGAGGGTCGACCAACCTGCGCGTGGCGCGCCGTCGACGATCAGAAAGCGCAGCGACAACAGGGTCGGGCGCAGCGACTCGATCACCTCGCACAGGTCGATGTCGGCGTACTGCGCCGGCACGATCACCGCCCGCGCATCGCAGCGGCGCACCAGGGCCTGGATGTCCAGCTTGCCGCGCCCCGGCGGGAAGGGCGCGACGATGGCGCCCAGCGCGGCCACCGCCAGGTCGATGGCGCAGCAGCGCCAACTGTTGCTCAACTGATAGGCCACCACATCGCCCGCGACGATTCCCGACTGGCGCAGACTGCCGGCCAGGCGCAGGGCCGCGCCGAGCAGTTCGGCGTAGCTGACGTGGCCCTCCGGCGACAGCACCGCGGGTTTGTCCGGCGTCTCGCCGGCGCGCTCGCGGAACAGGTCGAACACATCGCGGTTCGGGTAGCTGCCGTCTTCGCGCCAACGACGACGGGCGTTCTGGGGTACCAGGTCAATGATGCCGGCGGTGTTCATGTGAAACTCCACGGTGATTGAACGGATCGGTAGGTGCGCTGGCCGAAGCAGTCGGCCAGGCAAGGGTCGTTGGCCAGTGCGGCCAGGTCTTGATGCACGCGGCTGGCGGGAATCCCGGCCTGTTGGCAGCGTCGTTGCCAGTGTTCGGCATCGGCGCTGGCCAGGCGCCGTGGCAGGTCCTTGGCCTCGCAGGGGGCGCCGAGCAACTGGTCGAGGGCGCGTCGCTGGGCGCGGTTCTGGCAGTCCACCGCCAGCAGGCCGTGGCCGGTCTCGAACACGCCTTGCAGCAGGCTGGGTGGGTTGGCGCTGTCGCTGGCCAGCAGCAGGTCGGCGGCGCCGAGCAGGGTGCTCTGCACCTGGCTGCCGCGTGCGTGCAGGCAGCGGTCGAGCAGGGCGGCACAGACGCCTTGGGCGCTGATCACCCCGCCCAGCACATCGAGTGCGGTGAACAAGGTGCCGCCGCGCGTGCCACTGGCGCGGGCGATGCGCTCGGCCACGCCAGACCAGGCCTGTACGGTGAAGTCGGTGCCCGGCGCCTGCACGGCGGCGTCGCCCCAGCCACCGGCATAGGCGTGCACCAGCGACGGGTGCCGCGCGTGCAGGTCGGCGGCGTCCAGGCCCAGCTCGGCGGCCTTGCCCGGCGCCCAGTTGTGCAGGAACACGTCGGCCTCGGCGCACAGCGCGTCGATTTCGGCGCGGCCGGCGGCGGACTTGATGTCCACCTCGCGCACCGACTTCAAGTGATTGAGCGCATCGAAGCGCACCGAGCAGCCGTCGGCGCACGGCGGCATATTGCGTAGCGGATCCCCGCCCGGCGGCTCCAGGCGAATGACCTCGGCGCCGAGCAGCGCCAGCAGGTGGCCGGCCAGTGGACCCTGGATGCGCCGGCACGACTCCAGCACACGAATGCCTTGCAACGGCAACGCGCCGGGCACGGTGGTGGACCGTACCAGCGCTTGCGGCCCAGGGGTCAGGCGCCAGGGGCTGGACAGGCTGGCACGGTAGTCGGCGTCGGCCTGGCGTTGCGCCGGGCTGCGCAGGGGCACCAGCGCCACACCGCTGGCCTGCGCCTGGGCCTGGATCCGCGCCAACGGCAGGGCGGCCAGTGCGTCCAGGCACTCGGCGGGCATCGCTGCCACGGCCCTGGCATAGCGCAGCAGAAAGTGCTGCCAGGCTTTGCCTGCAAGGCTGTCGCTGATACCGAGCGCGCGCCAGAAGTGCCGCCACGGTTGGCTGTCGAGGGTTTCCAGTTCGAAGGCCGCGCCCTCCAGCGACACGAACGGCGGCCGGGCGAAGGCATCGTCCTGGCCGGGCAGCAAGCGCTCGGCGTCCTCCGGCGCGGTGGCGCCCGCCAGGTACTGGCCGATGCTCAACAGCGCGCCGCGCGCAGGGTCCAGGGTGACGCTGTGGAAACGACCGCCGCGCAGCTGGCCGACGGCGGCGGCCAGCGTGGCCTGCCAAGCCAGCGCTGCGTTCAGGCTGGCCAGGTAGTTCACCCCCAGTGCCTGCGCTCGGCCACTGGCGCGACCATGCACCGACATCAGGCCGCAGGCGGCCTGCAGGGTGAATTCGCTGGTCAGTTCCAAGGGCAGTGCAGTGGGCATCGCCAAGTGCGTGTGCAGCGGTTGCAGGTCGGGGTGCAGCAGGTGCAGTGCCGGCCCTTCGGCCAAGCCGTCGAGCGAACGCAGGCCAAGGCACTCGCCGTGCTGCTGCAGGGCGCGGCTCAGGCCCTGCCAGGCAGGCAGGGAGGGGCCGCTGCGCCAGCGCAGGCTGGCGTCATCGAGGATACGGGGCATGGGCGGATCTCGCGGACAGGGGACGGGCGAGCAGGCTTCGCGGGCGTACCCGCGAAGGGCTGGAGGGGCTTCAGCCGCCAGCGACGGCCGGCAGTACGGTCAGCTGATCGCCCGGCCGGGTCGCCGTGGCCAGCCCGTCGGCGAAGCGGATGTCGTCATCGTTGACGTAGATGTTGACGAAGCGGTGCACCTGGTCGTCGTTGACCAACCGCGCCTTGAGGCCGGGGAAGCGGCTGTCCAGGTGCTCGATGATGTGGCGCACCGTGTCGCCCTCGGCCTGAACCTGTTTCTGCCCTTCGGTGAGCGGGCGCAGCAGGGTGGGAACCATCACTGAAACCGACATGCGAATCTCCTTCTTTGCGTGTGGGGCCGCCGTGGCGGCCGGTTCATGGCTGGACGGACAGCGGTTCCTCGAACACCCGCCCGTCGATGATGCGAAAGCTACGCGCCGCATGCCGGGCCTCGGCCCAGGTCGAGACGATCAGGTAATGCACCTGGCCGTCGCTGGCATGGGCGATGTCCTCGCGGCTGGGCCAGGCTTCGCTGGCGGTGTGCGAGTGGTAGATCACCCGGCAGTCCTCGTCGCGCTGGTCCAGCTCGCGCCAGACCTGCAGTTGCTCGCGCGGATCGAAGCTGAACCAGGTCGGGCTGGCCGCCTGGTTGCGCAGCGGCACCACGCGCTGGGCCAAGGCCTGGCCACTGGCGGCGGCGATCAGGCCGCAGGCTTCGATCGGATGCGCGGCGCGGGCCAGGCGCTGAACCTCGGCCAGCGCCTGGGCGCTGATGCGCAGAACCATGTGGCTGTCCTCAATAGCTCGGCAGGGCCGGTTCGACGTCACGCACCCAGGCCAGCACGCCGCCTTCCAGGTCGCGCACCTTGCCGTGGCCCAGGCGTTGCAGGTCGCCGGCCACCGCGCGCGAGCGCATGCCTGACTTGCAGGTGATCACCAGGTCGGTGTCGTGGCCGTAGCGCTCGACGATCTGCGCCGCCACCTGCTCGGACTTGGGCATGAGCACGGCGCCGTCGATGCGCACGATGTCCCATTCGGTCGGCTCGCGGACATCGATGATCACCGGCGCGCGCCCGGCGTCCTGCAGCGACTTGAGCTGCACCGCGCTGATCGCCGGCACCCGCGGTGCGTCGCTGGCCGCCGGCCGGTTCAGGCCGCACAGCGCCTGGTAGTCGCCCAGGGCGGTGACCGCCTGGCGTTGCGGCAGGCGCCGCAGGGGCAGTTGGCGATAGCTCATCTGCAGCGCGTCGTAGACCATCAGGCGGCCCAGCAGCGGCTCGCCGATGCCGGTCAGCAGCTTGATCGCCTCGGTGGCCATGATCGAGGCGATGGCCGCGCAGAGCACGCCGAGCACGCCGCCTTCGGCGCACGAGGGGGCCAGCTCCGGCGGTGGCGGCTCGGGGTACAGGTCGCGGTAGTTGAGGCCGCGACCGTCGGGTGCGTTTTCCCAGAACACCGAGGCCTGGCCTTCGAAGCGGAAGATCGAGCCCCAGACATAGGGCTTGTCGGCCAGGATGCAGGCGTCGTTGACCAAGTAGCGGGTGGCGAAGTTGTCGGTGCCGTCGAGGATCAGGTCGTAGCCGCTGAACAGCTCGACGGCCATGTCCGCTTCCAGGCGCTCGGTGTGGGTGCGCACCTTCACCAGTGGGTTGAGGCGGGCGATGGCCTGGCGTGCGCTTTCCACCTTGAGCTCGCCCAGGTTGTCGACGGTGTGGATCACTTGGCGTTGCAGGTTGGACACATCGACCCGGTCGAAGTCGATCACGCCCAATGTGCCGATGCCGGCCGCGGCGAGGTAGAGCAGGGTCGGCGAGCCCAGGCCGCCGGCACCGATGACCAGCACCTTGGCGTTCTTCAGACGACGCTGGCCAATGACGCCGATGTCGGGAATCAGCAGGTGGCGGCTGTAGCGGTTCACTTCTTCGCGGCTGAGCTCGGCAGCGGGCTCGACCAGAGGCGGTAGGGTCATATCGCTTTCTTCCATTCAGTAGATACGAACTGGAACCATTTTCAATTGCGGCGACCGTCGATTCAATCCGTTGGTGGGGCCGATTCGTATGGCAAAGCGCGGGAAAACTATGGGGTTCGGTGGGCGGTGCTGCTGGGTAGGGTTGGGGGCTGCTGCGCAGCCCCGAATGCCTCACCCAAGGTCTTACGACTGGAACGTGGCCAAGTCCTCGCACACGGCGGCGAACGCGGCGAGGAAGTGGTCGGCCTCCTCGCGGCTGAGCACCAGCGGGGGCTGGATGCGCATCACCCGGTTGTTGTTGGCGGTGACGAAGGTGAGCACGCCGTGCTCCTGGGACAGCTTGGTCATGAAGCGCAGCACGAACATGTCCTCCAGGCTCTGCTCCACCGCCTCGGCGGCCGCTTCGAGATGCGCGCGGGCAGCGCCGGAGAGCATGCGGTAGGTGGCCATGGCCTGGCCGGGGATGCGCCCGGCCAGTTCCTTGACCAACGCCTGCACGCCGCCCTGCAGATCCTGCTGGAACTCGATGGCCAGCATCAGCCCGCGGCCACGCACCGCCACCAGGAACGGGTAGCGCTCGACCAGGTGCTGCAGGCCGGCCTGCAGGTGCGCGCCGATCTCGGCGGCATTGGCGGTCAGGTCGTCTTGCTCCAGTACGTCCAGCGCGGCCAGGGCGGCGGCGGCCGCGAAGTTGCCGCCGCCGAAGGTCGAGGTATGCAGGGCGAAGCGGTCGATGTCGCCGTAGGCCCGCTGCCACACCGCCTCGCGCGACAGCGTGGCGCCAATCGGCACCAGCCCGCCGGACAGCGACTTGGACAGCACCAGGATGTCCGGCGCGGTGTCGTCCCACTGGCAGGCGAACAGCTTGCCGGTACGGCCCAGGCCGGTCTGGATCTCGTCGAGGATCCACAGGCAGTCGAATTCGTCGCACAGCGCGCGGACCCCGGCCAGGTAGCCCGGCGGGGGCAGGATCACGCCGCCTTCACCCTGGATCGGCTCGACGATGAAGGCGGCCACATCGCCGCGTTCCAGGCGTGTGCGCAGCGCCTGGAGGTCGCCGAATGGCAGGCTTTCACAGCGCGGCAGCAGCGGCTCGAACGGCGTACGGTGCTTGGCCCGGCCGGTCACTGACAGCGCGCCGAGGGTCTTGCCGTGGTAGCCGTTGTCGCAGTACAGCACGCAACGTTTGTCGCTGGCCGCCAGCGCCAGCTTGAGCGCGGCCTCCACCGCTTCGGTGCCGGAGTTGCTGAAGAACACCCGGTTCAGCTCGCCCGGCGCCAGGGCCGCGAGGCGCTTGGCCAACAGGCTGGCATGCAGCGGCGCCGACAGGTACTGGATGAAGGTGGGGAACTGCGCCTGCAGGTAGCCTTGCAGGGCCTGGCTGATGACCGGGTGGTTGTGCCCGGTGTTGAGGCAGCCGTAGCCAGCGACGAAATCCAGGAAGCGCCGCCCGTCCAGGTCGGTGAGCCAGCAGCCCTCGCCATGGCTGAACACCCGCTCGATATGGTTGAACTGGTAGAACTCGCGCAGCACCGGGTTGATGTGATCGGCGAAGCTGTTCAGCACTTCGCGGCGCAGGGCCAGCGGTTCCTCGTGCGCATCGCGGGCTTGCAAGGTGCGACGCGGGTGGTGGTGGCGGTGCAGGCGGTCGAACGCCTCGCTGCCGAGCACCTCGCCTTCGCAGGTCATCGGCGAGGGGCTGAAACCATGACGCTCGGCGATGCGGCCGATCTCCAGCACCTTGTCCACCGGCAGCTCGCGGCCCAGGGAGAACGGTTCGGCGCGGCCTTCCAGGGCCAGGATCATGGTTTCGGCCAGGCAGCCATTGAGGCTGCGCTTGGGCTCCAGGCCCAGGCTGCGCAGGCCCAGGTGCACGGCGGGGCTGGCCGAGACCAGGCCGGCGTCCACCAGCAGGATGTCGCGGCGCTGGTGGTCCACGGCCATCACGTCCTTGGGCAACGCGGCGTCCAGCACCACCGAGCCCGGCAGCAAGCGACGCGGGTCGATCAGGCCGCCGCTGGAGGTGGCGGCGACGTAGAAGCGCACCTGGGCGTAACAGTCTTCGAGGTTGTCGTGCAGGCTGACCTGGGCGTGGTACTGGCTGGGCAGGTATTCGAGATTCGCCTGGGCTTGCTGGGCATTGCCCCGGTGCACCAGGCGCAAGCGGCAGCCCTGTTCGACCAGCAAGCGCGCCACGGCCAGGGCGATGGAGCCGGGATAGCCGAGCACGGCCACTTCGGCGTCCTGGGCGGCGATGCCCAGCAACCTGAGGCTGTCCATCAGGTTGGCATAGGCGGCGAAGGCGGTCAGCGAGTTGCCGGTGGTCACGGCCACGTCAGCCTGCTCCAGGGTGGCCACGCCACGGTTGCCGACGATCGCGGTGAAGCCGCCCAGGCCCACCAGTTCGGCGCCTTCGGCCTTGAGCGCGGCCACGCCCTGGAGCACGCGCTCGGCGATGGCCCGTGGCTGGCGCAGCATCTGCTCGGCGGTCAGCGGCATGAACTGCAGCATCCCCGAGCACTCGGCGCCACAGGCGCTGACGATGCGGCCGAAGTCGATGAACGGCACCAGGTTGCGGCGCTGCCAGCGTTCGCGCTGGTAGCCCCAGGCCTGTTCTTCCAGGGTGCGGTCGAGCAGGTCGACCAGCTTGACCTGATGCAGCAGGCCGGTGGAGGTGGGGTGGGCAATGAATCCGAATTTCATCAGCAGTTTTCCATGTTCAGGCGGCTCCAGGCCGTTTCCGAGACCAGGCTCAAGCCATCGCCCTCGGAGTTGTGGCCGAGCCAGACGTCGAAGAAGTTGAGGCGTCCCGGCGCGCTCAGCGCCTGGCGCAGGGTGTCGGGGCAGAAGTGCAGCAGGCGTGCGCGGCAGATGCTGATCGGGCCGAAGGCGCGCTCCTGCCACAGCGGTCCGTCGGCCAGGGGCACGTTGACTTGGCTGGCGCCGTGGCAGGCGTAGCGCTTGTCCAGGTAGGTCTGGATCATCGACAGCACACCGTTGGCCAGGTACATCACCGTGACGTTGCGCTGGGCGCCATCGGCGGCGCTGGCCAGGCTCATGGCCAGGCGCTGCTCGATGTCCGGCACCAGCGCGCGGGCGCCGTCGCCGATGAAGGCCAGCACATGGCGGCCGTCGTTGCGGGCGATGTACGGCAGCGACACCAGCGCATCGCCCATCAGTGCCCGGCCGTACCAGCCGGAAAAACCGGCGTCGGTGCGCGGCAGGTTGCGCAGCGCCGAGAGGCTGCAGCGGCCGACGTCGAAAACGCCGGTATAACGGTAGCCGTCGCGCTCGATCATCTCGCCGAGCAGTTGGCCGAGGCGGTGAAAGAAGAAGTTGGGCGTCATCGGCAGGGTTTCGATCTGATCGCTGGGCAGCACTTCGCGGGTGCGTTGCAGGCGCTGCAAGCGTTCGCGGCGCGCCTTGAGCAGCGTCGGCGGGACGGCCAGGCGCGGTTCGAGGTAGTCGAGCACGGTGTCCAGGGCGAGGGTGACCGGCAACTCGCAGAACGGCGCGATGTGCTCGGCTTGGCGGTTGATCTGCACGATGTGGAACAGGCGTTGCAGACGGCCTTCGGAGTAGGGCGTGGCCGACTGGTCGATCTTGCTTTTGACGAACACCAGCCAGGGCTTGTCCGGCGTGTCCTCGGGCTGTTCGAGAAAGGCATGCACACGGCGGCTGAAGCCGTACATCGACAGCGGACCGAGGTAGTTGGCCACCGGTTCCTGGTCCTGGTAGGCGCACACGCTGCCGGGGGCGACGAGGCTGTCGGCCAGGGCGATGCCGCTGCGCCGGGCCAGCTCGACCACGCGCTGGCGCTCGCGGGCGTCGAGCCGGCCACATTGCCAGAGCACGCGCGAAGGGGCGTGGTTGAGCACCTCCAGCAGTTGTTCGAGGCTGGCCTGCTGCTGCGCGCTCAGGCCATGGGCGGCGGGTTCGGTGGGCGCGGGTGGCGCGGGCTGATCCACCGCCGCGCGCGACTCCAGCACCGCTTGGGTGGCGAACAGGAAGGTCGGCGCCGGGCGCTGCGCCAGGGCCGCGAAGGCCTGTTCGACACAGGCCGGGGCTTCGTCGGGACGGCGTATGAAGCGCTGCCACAGGCCACGGGCGGCGATCACCTGGTGGCCGTCGTTGTCCGCGTCCAGGCTGCCCTGGAAGGCGAACCACACCGATTCGGGCGAGTCGGCGCAGATCACCAGGCCCGGCGCACCGGCGCGCTTGAGATTGGCCAGGGTGCCGCGCATCTCGTCGAGCATCCCCGAGGTCATCACGATCACATAGGCGCGCTGGTACAACTGCCAGCCGGCCAGGGCGCTGACCGCCAGGGCGTGCTCGTTGCAGGCGCTGTGGAAACCGCAGGCTGTGGGCCGCAGCAGCTCGCCGAGCGAGTCGAGAAAGCCGGCGACCATGGAGCCGGTGAAGAAATGGCAGTCCCAGGCCTGGCCCCAGCGTTGGGTCATGCGCTGCTGGATGTCGCGGGCCAGCGCCACCGGCTCGCTGGTCTGCAGCGTGGTGCGGGCCAGCAGGCGGTTGCAGTAGGCGTGCTCCAGGTGGTCGACGAACAGGCGCAGCAGGTCGGCGCGGCGCAGGGCCGGGTCGGGGTGGGGCACGCGCAGCAGGCGGTTGCCACCCAGCCGTTCGAGCCAATGCTGCAGGTGCTGCGGGTCGCACAACAGCACGGCGCTGCTGGGCGAGCGCCGGGCTTGGGGTTGGGCGTCGAGCAGCGCGTGCAGTGGGTCATGTGCGGGTTGCTGGGACAGATGGCGGGTGTCGAGCAGCACGTGGTCGCATGGGCAGGCCGAGGGCAGCGCGGCGTGGGCCTGGGCGAGGTCGTCGAAGGCCAGCAGTTCCAGCGCCAGGGCGCCTTCGCCGGCCTGCTGGCGCAGGTACGCCTCGGCCTGGCCAGCCACCTGGCGGTACAGGCTGTCCAGGTGCGCGTCCGGCCAATGCTGGCTGGCCAACGGGGTCTCGTGGCCCAACCAGTGGTTGAGCCGGTCGAGCACGGCGCTGACATCGGCCCGCAGCGCGGGGTCGCGGCTGATCAGGCAGATGCCGTAGCGGTGTGGCTTCATGGTTTGCCCTCCAGAGCGATGGCGGTGACACCGGGGGCGGCGTCATCGGGGGTGTGCAGCAACGCGTCGGTGCTGCGGGCGATGCTGTGGCGCACCCGCCAGGCCAGCAGCAGGGCCAGCAGCAATCCGCCGCACAGGCTGGCGAGCAGGCCGCCGTAGCCCAGGCGGTCGAGCAGCAGGCCGGCGAGCACCGGCGCTGCCAGGCGGGTGATGACGAACAGGCTCGATTGCAGGCCGTAGTCGCTGGCGCTGCGCTGCTGGCGGCTGAAGAACAGGGTCAGGCCGAACATCAAGGCCGACACAGCGCCCATGCCCACGGCCAGCAGCAGTGCGCCGGCGATCAGCCACGCCGTACCCAGCCGCAGCCATACCGCCAGGCCCAGCACCAGCAGGGCGAGCAGGGCGCTCGACAGGTACAGGACGATGGCCCGCGCGGTGCCCAGCACGCCGATCAGCCGACCGCCGAGCAGGCTGGCCAGCGCACCGAGGGCGCCACCGGCGATGCCGACCACCCAGGCCACCTGTTCCAGGGCCAGGCCTTGGTCGAGCAGCAGTGGCTTGAGGTACAGCCAGGCCGCGCCGATGAACGGAAATGCGCTGAGCAGCAGCCAGGTCCACTGGCGCGCGGCCGGTTGGCTGAAGAAACTCGCCCAGTCGGCCATCACCCCGGGCGCCGCCGAGGGCTGCGCGGGCGCGCTGGGCAAGCGTCGTCCGACCCATAGCAGCACCAGCACGCCGAGCCCCAGCGCCGTGCCCATGATCGCGAACGGCGCCTGCCAGCCCAGGCGCGCCTGCACCAGCAGCATTGCGCCGCCGCCGACGATGGCACCGACGAACAGCGCGGCGGCACGAATGCTGCCGGCGCGCACCTGCTCGCGGCGCGGCAGCCAGTGCACGGCCAGGGCATTGAGCGGGATGTCCATCCAGGTGGCGATGAGGCTGATGGCGAACGTCATGGCGAACAGTGCCAGGCGCTGGTCGATGAGGTTGTCGCGGGCGATCAGCGCGTACAGCCCGATCAGCGCCACGCTCAGCACCAGCAGCCAGCGTTGCAGGGGGGCACGGCCCAGGCGCACGCGCTGTACCGGCACCGCCAGCAGGAACTTGAACACCGCCGGCAGCCCGGCCAGTTGGAACAGCCCGATCTCGGTGCCGCTCCAGCCATATTGGCGCATCACCAGTGGCAGGCCGAACATCAGGTAGATGCTCGGCACCGCCAGGGCCAGGTTGAGCCAGCCGAACAGCAGTTGCAGCGCAGTGAGGCGGGCGCGGGTCATGGCATCACTCCTTGGCCTTGCGGGCGATCACGGCGGTGACCGGTGTCACCGGGTAGCGCACCCCGTCGATCTGCTCCACGCCGCACCAACCGTTGTCCCGGAGCTGGCCCGCCAGTTCGCCTTCGGCCAGCACGTGGCGGCCCTGCAGGCGCATGTGCAGGTAGTACGGCAGCACCTGCGCGGCGGCCGCGCGGGCCTGGGGCACTTCGGCCTGGCAGCACACCAGCAGCCCGCCGGGGACCAGGGCGGCGTGCAGGCGCTGTAAGGTGGCCGGCAGGTCGCGGACGAAGTGCAGCACCGAGGAACACCAGATCAGGTCGTAGCCGCAGCCGATGTCGTCGCTGTCGAGGTCGCCGCCCTGCGCATGCAGGCGAGCGCTGAGGCCCGCTGCGTCGATGTTGTGTGCGGCCACCGCGGCCGTTTGCGGGTACTCGAACACGGTGCCGCTGAGCGCCGGCAACTGCCTGGCCAGGGCGATGGCCACCAGGCCGGGGCCGCCGCCGAGGTCGAGCAAGCGGCGCAGGCGCGGGTATTCCGGCAGGCTGGCCAGCAACGCGCAGGCGCTGTCGCAGGTGACCGCGCGCTGCTCCTGGGCGATCTGCAGGCGGGCGGCATTGGCCCAGGCCTGGTCGAGCTGGACGCTGGTCGGCGTGCGCCGGGGCAGGCCATTGCGCAGGTAGTCGTCGAGTTGCGCGCCGGTCTCGCGCAGCACGCGATGGCGGAACATCAGCGCATCGCCGCAGTAGCTGGCGCCGTCGCTGCGCAGGTGACGGTCGGCCAGCGGGCGGTTGCGGTAGTGCGCTGGGTGCTGGGTATCGCGCTCAAGCAGGCCCTGGCTCCACAGCAGTTCGAGGAAGTAGCCGGTGCTGTCGGCGTGCCAGTCCAGGTGCTGTGCCAACTGGGTGGCGGGCTTGAACTGTTGCAGATGGTCGAACAGGCCGTGCTCCAGGGCCAGGTGCAGGGCATCGGCGCCCAGGCCACCCAGTTGCAGGTCCCAACTGGGCTGCAGCGGATGGGCGGTGGTGAGGTCCAGGGGCGCCGGGTGCGGGCGGGGGGCGTGTCGGGTCACGTTAACGTCCTGTCGTGGGCTGACCCGCGCCTTTGGGCAGGTCACGGGTCTGAAACGAAACGGGGCATGGCCGAATCGGCGGAAAGGGTGGTATATATTAAATGAGAATCATTCACGTAAAGTATGCGAGCCGGAGCCGTTTCTATGCGGCGCGATGGCCGCCGACCCTCAGGGATGTCTTGATGAACACGACCAATGCCGTTTCCCGCCTGGGCCTGGATCAACCCCGCCACCGTTCGGTGAGCAGCGATGGGCGTCTGCGCCTGCAACTGGACGAGACCTACGGGCAGTGCCACACCGACCTGCTGCAACTGGAGCAGGGGCTGTCCCTGGGCCGACTGCACTACCACCCCACGCGCACGCTGGTGGAAGAGACCTGTGGTCCGCACGACGGCCATGTGATGGTGGTCACCGTGGGCTTGCAGGGAAAATCCGGCTTCATCGGCCAGGACGGCAGCACCCTGGCCTTCGAGGCCGGGCACACCACCATCACCGCCTTTCGGGCCACGCCGGGCGAGCGGCGCTACCAGGCCAACGAGACCGCTTCGCAGCTGCGCGTGGTGATCGACCATGCCACGTTGTGCAAGTACGTCGGCGAGGCGCGGGCGACCGAGGTGCTGGGCAGCGGTCGCCTGCATCGCCTGGATTTTCGCCGCAGCTCCCAGGCCGCCCAGGCCCATGCCGCCGCACTGGTGCGCTACCTGCAACCGGGCGGGCTGGACCCGGCCCATCGCCTGGACCTGCACATCCACACCCTCAGCCTGCTGGCCGAGCAGTTCAACCTACTGGCACCGCAGCAGAGCAGCACGTCGGCGATGAGCACCTGTGACATCCAGCGCATCGAGCGCGCACGCAACCTGCTGTGCGAGCAACTGGACAAACCGCTGACCGTGGATTACCTGGCCACGGCGGTTGGCATGAACGAGCACAAGCTCAAGGAAGGCTTCCGCTACCTGTTCGATACCACCCCGGCGCGTATGCTGCTAGAGCTGCGCATGCGCAAGGCCATGACCCTGCTGGAAGCCGGGCAGCAGGTGGCGCAGGCGGCGTGGCAGGTGGGGTACAAGTACCCGAACAATTTCACCGTGGCGTTCACCCGCTATTTCGGGCGCTCGCCAAAGTCGATTTTCGGCAAGAAGCGCTGAGGGATCGGCGGGCAGCGGTTCGAGCTATTCAGCTTTGCCGCCGCCCTGGCCGGGACCGCTGTGCGGTCCAATCGCGACACAAGGCCGCTCCCACCGAGATTTGAGCTGCGCCCCAAATGTTGGACACCCGTCCACTTTTGGGTCGCAGCTCAGGCTTTTGTGGGCGCGGTGCGGGGGGAGTCCCGGGCTCTACAACTCGAAGCTGAGCCTCACGCCCACTTCGCGCGGCGGGCTGTAGACGGTCACCGCGCCGTTGAGCAGGCCCTGCGCGTCATAGCGCTTGTCCATCAGGTTGTCGACATAGGCGCTGACTGTGTACTGGCCAAACCGATACCCACCGCTCACATCCACCAGCCCGTAACCGGGACGCTGGTAGCGGTTGGCTGCATCCAGATAGATCTTGCCCACGGCGCTCAGGCCACCTTGCACGAACCAGCCGCCATCGGCGTCGTAGCGCAGGCCCAGGTGGCCGGTGAGGTCCGGGGCGAAGGGGTTGCGATGGTCCTTGTAGTCGTTGAGCCCCTCGCTGAAACGCTCGAAGCGCGTGCGGTTCAGGCCCAGCGCGGCGGTCAGCGTCCAGCGCTCGCCAAGCAGGTATTCCAGGTCCAGGTCCAGTCCGGTGGAGGTGGCCGACGCCGCGTTGGTGATGTACACCAGCCCCTGTTGCACCAACTGCTGCACCTGCATGTCGCGCACCTGCATGTGGTACAGCGCTGCCGAGTAGCGCAGGCGCTGATCGACGCTCAGGCCTTTGACGCCGATTTCGTAGCTGTTCACCCGCTCCGGGTCGTAGGCGGGGTTGCCGGCGTTGCTGGCGAAGGCGTTGAAGCCGCCGGCGCGCATGCCCTGGGTGTAGCTCAGGTACACCTGGGCGTCCTCGCTCAGGGCGTATTGCAGCGCGACCTTGGGCGTGAAGTGTTGCCAGCTGTCCGACTGGTTGCGGTTGCTGGCCGGATCGATCCAGGCGCGGGCGTACTCGTAGCGCCCACCCAAGGTCAGCGACCACGCCTCGGACAGCGGCTGCAGCCACTGTCCGAAGACGGCGGCGGTGTTGCCGCCCAGGTCGGCCTGGGTGCGGGTCAGCGCCATTGGCAGTTTCTGCTCGTAGTCCAGGCTGTGATCCTCGCGGTCGGCATACAGCCCCAGCAGCCAGCGGCTTTGGCCCTGCTCGCCGCTCAGGCGCAGTTCCTGGCTGAGGGTCTCGAAGTGGTAGTCGCGGGCCAGGTGCATGAGGTCGCGGGGCTGGAAGTCGGTGTCTTGGCGCAGGCGGTCGTCGAACACGCTGCGCGCGGTGATCGAACGCAGCCCGACCGTGTCGGACAGGGCGCGGCGCAGGTCCAGCGACCAGGTGTCGCCGCTGGAGTGGTTGCGTCCAGCCAGCCCGGCATTCACCGCCCGGTCGCGACCCTGGCGGCTGCCCCACTGCGAGGCCTCGTCACGGTATTTCAGGGCGCTGTAGCGCAGGGTCGCGTCGGTGAATTCATCTGGCGTCCAGCGCAGGGTCAGACGCCCGCTCTGGCGCTCGCGGTCGTCGGCCTTGCCGCCGGCGAAATCGTCGTCCAGGTAGCCGTCCTGGCGCGTCCACTGGCCGGCCACGCCGCCATACAGCGTGCCCTCGATCAACGCCGTGCTCAGGTCGGCGCTGACGGTGCGCTTGTCGCGGCTGCCCAGGGTGGTGTCCAGCCGCGCGTAGTCGGCGGCGTCCGGCTGGCGGGTGAATACGCTGAGCACCCCGGCTTCGGCGTTGCGTCCGTACAGCGCCGACTGCGGTCCGCGCAGGATCTCCACGCGTTCGACGCCGACCAGGTCGTTGTCGAAGCCTTGCCCGCGCAACACCGGTACGCCGTCCACCAGCATCAGCAGCGAGTTGGAAAAGGCCGTGGCGTTCGAGGTGAGGCCGCGCACCACCGGCAACTGGGTGCCGGACTGGCCGAACGGCTGGAAGGTGAAGCCGGGTGTGCGCCGCACCAGTTGTTCGAGCGACTGCACCGGCGTGCTCTGCAGCGTCGTGGCGTCGATCACCGAGAGGCTGGCCGGCAGGCGCTCGCGCGACTGCTCCAGTTTGTCGCTGACCACCACGGTGTCTTCCAGCATCACCCGTTCGAGCGCGCTTGCCGGCATCGCTCCGCCTGCGGCCACCAGCCCGCCGAACACGCCCCCCAGCCATCCCCTCGTCATCTCTGCTCCCCGTGCCTGCAAGACGCACCCCGAACGGGCGCGCGACGGACGGCATTGTAGCTTGCTATCGAGAATCATTTGCATCGGGACGCCTATGCGCAAGCGCTAGATTCCTATGCGCTGCGGCCCTGCGCGACGGTTGCCCACACCGACACTAACGGCTAAGGTCGCCGCCTTGATTCACGAGAGGCAACCATGGGCTACCTGATTATCGTCGCGCTGATCCAGGCGTTTTCCTTCAGCCTGATCGGCGAGTACCTGGCCGGGCATGTCGACAGCTACTTCGCCGTGCTGGCGCGCGTGCTGCTGGCCGGTCTGGTGTTCCTGCCACTGACCCGCTGGCGCCAGGTCGAGCCGCGTTTCCTGCGTTCGATGCTGCTGATCGGCGCACTGCAATACGGCATCACCTACGTCTGCCTGTACCTGAGTTTCCGCGTGCTGAGCGTGCCGGAGGTGCTGCTGTTCACCATTCTCACGCCGCTGCACGTGACCTTGATCGAAGACGCCTTGAACCGCCGCTTCAACGCCTGGGCACTGCTCGCGGCGCTGGTGGCCGTGGCCGGTGCGGCGGTGATCCGCTTCGACCGCATCAGCGGCGAGTTCTTCGGCGGCTTTCTATTGCTGCAACTGGCCAACTTCACCTATGCCGCTGGCCAGGTGCTGTACCGCCACCTGATCGCCCGGCACCCGAGCGATCTGCCGCACTACCGGCGCTTCGGCTATTTTTACCTGGGTGCGCTGATGGTGGTGCTGCCGGCGTTCCTGGCGTACGGCAATACCCAGCGCCTGCCGAGCACCGACGTGCAATGGCTGGTCCTGCTGTTCCTCGGCCTGTGCCCCACGGCGCTGGGGCTGTACTGGTGGAACAAGGGCGCCTGCCTGGTCTCCGGCGGTACCCTGGCGGTGATGAACAATCTGCACGTGCCGGTGGGGCTGTTGCTGAACCTGCTGATCTGGAACCAGCACGAACCGCTGGGGCGCTTGTTCATCGGCGGCGCGGTGATCCTGGCGTCGGTGTGGCTCAGTCGCCTGGGCGAGCGCCGTGCCCCGTCGCTGGCGGGCAAGGGCAAGGGCTAGGCGCGGCGAGCGCGGGCTGAGCCTTCACCCGGCGCGCTGGCAGCAAGGCATAGAGCGCCGGCAGCACGAACAGGGTGAACAGCGTGCCGATGAGCATGCCCCAGACCATCACCATGCCCAGCGAATGCCGGCTGTTGGCACCGGCGCCGCTGGCCAGCAGCAGCGGCAGCGAACCGAAGACCATGGCGGCGGTGGTCATGATGATCGGCCGCAGGCGGATCTTCGCCGCGGTTTCGATGGCGCTGATGCGGTCCAGACGCTCGCGCACCTGCAGTTCGTTGGCGAATTCGATCATCAGGATGCCGTGTTTGCTGATCAGTCCGATCAAGGTCACCAGCCCGATCTGCGTGTAGATGTTGACCGTGGCGAAGCCCATCGCCAGCGGGATCAGCGCGCCGAGCAAGGACAGCGGCACGGTCACCAGGATGATCAGCGGGTCGAGCATGCTCTCGAACTGCGCGGCCAGCAGCAGGTAGATCACGATGATCGCCATGACGAAGGCCAGCGCCAGCGAGCTGCCTTCCTGCACGTACTGGCGGCTTTCACCGGACCAGTCGATGCTGTAGCCGTCCGGCAGGCTCGCCGCTTCGCGTTGCAGGAAGGCGATGCAGTCGCCCAGGCTCACGCCGGCCGCCGGGACGGCTTGCAGGGTGATCGCATTCTGCTGGTTGAACTGCTTGAGGGTGTTCGGTTTGGTGGTGGTCTCGGCGCGCACCACGGCCGACAGCGGCACCAGCTCGCCACTGCGGCTGCGCACGTACTGTTGGCCCAGCGCCTCGATCGTCGAGCGGGCGCCCTGGGTGCTCTGGGCAATCACGTCGTAGGAGCGGCCCTGCAACGCGAAGCGGGTGGTGTAGCCCTCGGCCAGGAAGGTTTCCAGTGAATCGCCGATGGCCTGCATGGAGATGCCCAGGGCATTGGCCCGGTCGCGGTCGACATGCAGATCGACGTTGGGGCTGTCGAACTCGATGTCGCTGTCCAGGGTGGCGAACAGGCCACTGTCCCGGGCCTTGCGCTTGAGGCTGTCCATGGCGTTGTACACATCCTCGAAATCGGCGCTGGCGCGCAGGATCATCTGCACCGGCAGGCCGCCGGTGGAGCCGGGCAGGGGGGGCAGTTGAAAGGCGAAGAGGCTGGTGCC
The DNA here is from genome assembly GCF_030580795.1 of Pseudomonas boreofloridensis. NCBI lineage: Bacteria > Pseudomonadati > Pseudomonadota > Gammaproteobacteria > Pseudomonadales > Pseudomonadaceae > Pseudomonas > Pseudomonas boreofloridensis. The sequence goes on from NZ_JAUQOQ010000011.1 coordinate 131,701, forward strand.
CTGGATGTCGCCGACACGCGCTTGCAGATCGCCCTGGATCGTGGCCGCCGTGCGTGAGCGCTCATCCCACCGGCTCAGGTTGACACCGGCGAAGCCGTTGGCCGGACCGTCGGTGCCGTTGATGATCCAGCGGCTGATCACCTCGGGGATGTCCTTGAATGCGTCGTCCAGTTCGGCGGCGTAGCGCTCGCTGTACGCCAGGTTGGCGTACTGCGGCGCCTTGATCACCGTGAGGATCGACGCCTGGTCTTCGGACGGCGCCAGTTCGTGCTGCGCGTGCAGGTACAGCAGCGGCAATGCCAGCAGAATCAGCACACTGCTTAGAACCACGGCCCAGCGCAGGCGCTGCACCTGCACCAGCACCCGCGCATAGTACTGCTGCGCTTTGCTGAACAGGGCGTCGGAAAAGGCGGCGCTGCGGCTGGGCGAATGGGCTTTCATCAGCGTCGCGGCCAGCACCGGTGACAGGGTCAACGCCACCACGCCGGAGATGATCACCGCGCCCGCCAGGCTCAGCGCGAACTCTTTGAACAGCGCGCCGGTGAGCCCACCGATGAAGGCGATGGGCGAATACACCGCCGCCAGGGTCAGGGTCATGGTGATCACCGGCACGGCGATTTCCCGGGCGCCGAGCAGCGCCGCCTGCCAGGGCGAGGCTCCGTCGTCGATGTGCCGGTGCACGTTCTCCACCACCACGATGGCGTCGTCCACCACCAGGCCGATGGCCAGGACCATGGCCAGCAATGTCAGCAGGTTGAGGCTGAAGCCGAAGGCGAACATCAGCGCCGCCGCGCCCAGCAGCGACAGCGGAATGGTGACCAGCGGGATGATCACCGTGCGCAGCGAGCCCAGGCACAGGAAGATCACCACCGCGACGATCAGCGAGGCTTCCACCAGGGTGCGGGTGACCTCGTCGATCGAGGCCTTGATGAACAGCGCGGTCTCGAAGGCGATGTCCGCCTCGACGCCGGGCGGCAGGGTTTTCTTGATCGCCGGCAGCAGGTTGTTGATCTGCTCGACGATGGTCAGCGGGTTGCCGGCGGGCGCGGCGAACAGGCCCAGGTGCACGGCCGGTTTGCCGTCCATCAGCGCGCTGGTTTCGCGACTGGCGGCGGCCAACTCGACGGTGCCGATGTCCTTGACCTTGATCAGTTCGTTGCCGGCGCTGCGCAGGGTCATGTCCTGGAATTGCGCGATGCTCTTGAGGTCGGTGTCGACCTGGATGTTGGTGACCGTCAGGTCATCCTTGAGGTTGCCGGGGGCGGTCTGCACGTTTTCCGCGCGCAGGGCCTGGGCCACCTCTGCGGCGGTGATGTTGCGCGCGGCCAGGCGCGACGGATCCAGCCACAGGCGCATCGCCAACTGCTGGCCGCCGAAGGTCTGGATCTTGGCCACGCCGTCGATGCCGGACAGGCTGGGAATCACTTCCCGGGACAGGTAGTCGGTCAACTGCGCCAGCGACAGTGTTGTGGTGGAGAAGCCTACGTAGGCGACCGCCGTGGAGTCGCCAGCCGACTGTTCGATGACCGGGTCATAGGCTTTCTCCGGCAGCTTGTACTTGACCTGGCTGACCTTGGCGATCACGTCGGACAGCGCTTTGGTAGTGTCCGCGCCGAGCTTGAGCCGCACCTGCACCGTGCTCAGGCCCTGCTTGGTGGAGGAACTGATGTAGTCGGCGCCCTCGATGGTGGCGCTGGCCTGGGCGATCGGCTGGGTGACGAAACCTTGCATCAGCTCGGCGGAGGCGCCGGGGTATTCGGTGGTCACCGTCACCGTGGCGCTGTCGAGCAGCGGGTACTGACGCACCGGCAGGTTGTTGAGCGCCAGCAGGCCGGCGAGGACCAGGAAGGCATTGACCACCAGGGCGAGGATCGGCCGGCGCAGAAACAGATCAGTGAAGTGCATGGGCCGCTCCTTGCCGGGCTGCTTGAACCGGGGCAGGGCTGGGCACGGGTTGGACGTCCTGCCCGTCGCTCAGGCGGTTCTGCCCGACCTCCACCACTTCGTCACCGGGCTCGAGGCCTTCGGCGATCACCCGCCAACCCTCGCTGCGGGCACCGGTCTTCACGGCGACCCGATGCACCTGGGCGCGCTGCTCGTGGCGGGTAATGCGGTACACCACGTCGCCGTAGGCGCTGCTGACGATGGCGGTGGTCGGCACCACCAGGGCGGGCGCGGCCGAGGCGCGCACCACGCGCACATCCGCCGACATGCCGGGCCTGAGCGCGGGGGGCGCCTCGGTCAGGATCGCCTGCACGCGGGTCATGCGTGTGCTGTCGAGCAACGGATCGAGGGTGGTGATGCGCGCGGAGTAGGTCTGATCGGGCAGGGCGCTGAAACTCAGCAGCACCGCCTGGCCCTGATGGACCTGGGCGCTGGCGTGTTCATCGAGGGAGAAATTCACCCGCAGTTCGCTGAGGTCAATCAGGCTGGCGAGGGTGTCTCCCGGGTTCACGTACTGGCCCACATGCACTTTGCGAATACCGAGCTGGCCGGCGAAGGGCGCGGTGATGGTCTTCTGCGCGATCACCGCCTCGACTTTGGCCAGCATGGCCTTGGCGGCGTCCAGGTCCGCCTGGGCGTTGTCCAGGTCTTCCTTGGCCACTGCACCTGCCGGGATCAGTTGGCGGATGCGTTGCAGACGCTTTTGCGCCCTGGCCGCCAGTGCCCGCTGATGATCGGCTTCGGCCCGCTCCGGCGCGCTGTTGAGGGTCACCAGCCGCTGGCCTTTCTGAACCCTCTGGCCGGAATCGAAACTCAGCGCCTCGACTTTGCCGCCCACTTCCGCGCTGACCAGCACTTGTTCGCCCGCTTCCAGGCTGCCGATGCTGTCGAAATAACGGGGTAGCGACTGGGTCTTTGCCTGGACGGTTTGCACGTTGGTGGGCGCCGGCGCTTCGCCGCTGGCCTGCTGCGCCGTCGTGGTGTTTGGCATGGCGTACACCGCGATGACGATGACCAGCGCTAGGCTGACGAATAGAGCAAGTTTCTTGCGCATGGGCAGATCATTCCTTGATCACACTTTCGCTGGACAATTGAATCAACAACACCCCGATGAAAATCATTGCCACACCCAGTATTCGGTACAGCGTGACCTGTTTGGTCGGCATCCCCATCAAGCCGAAATGGTCGATGATGAGCGAGGTGAGCAATTGGCCGCCAATGACGCAGGCCATGAAACTGGTCGTGCCCATGCGCGGCGATAACAACAACGCGGCGGTGATGTAGATCACCCCGGCAATCCCCCCCACCCAGGCCCACAACGGCAGGCTGGTGGCGGCACCGAGTTGAGGTGCGGGTGCACGCAGCGCCAGCAGTACCGGCGCAATGGCTATCAAACTGATGATCAGCGACACCACCGTGGCCCATAAGGGATGACCGACGGCGCGTCCCAATGCGGCATTGGCTGCGGCCTGGAACGGCACGACTGCGCCTGCGGCTATGGCTGCGCCGACAAGCATCGCGGTAGACATCGAAAGAGGAGTGGTCATTGGCTATCGCTTCATCAGTGGTTGTTTTGGACTTGATTTTGAAATATGAATAGAGGGAATGGAAATTCGTATAACCAACGGATGGTATTCAACGGATGAATAATCTTCGAAGTATCGACCTCAATCTTCTGGTGACCTTGCAGGCACTGTTGGTCGAAAAGCACATCACCCGCGCTGCCTCCCGTTTGCATAAAAGCCAACCTGCCGTGAGCCATGCCTTGGCGCACTTGCGCCGATTGTTCGATGACCCGTTGCTGATCCGCCGCGGCGGTCACCTGGAGTTGACGGCCAGGGCGACCGAACTGCTGCATCCGCTGAACGACGCGCTGGGACAGATCGGCACGCTGTTCGAGCCGCCGCAATTCGACCCCACCAAAGCCAAGCGCGTGTTCCGCCTGGCCATGTCCGATTACGGCTCGCGTGTACTGTTGCCGGGGCTGACCCGGGCGTTCAGGGCCATGGCGCCGGGCGTGGAATTGCTGGTCAGTCAGGCCAGTCGGGAGTCGATGCTGGCCGATGTGCGAGAGAGCGAAGTGGATCTGGCGCTGGGGGTATTCCCTGGCAAACAGTCGGACGAATTGCGCCAGCACACCTTGTTTTCCGAAAGCTTCGTCTGCGTGGCGGACTCCTCCAGCATCCCCGAGAAGGGCATCGCCGACCTCGACGGTTGGCTGAAACGGCCCCATGTGCTGGTGGCCATGCGCGCCGGCAACGACAACGAGGTCGACCGCGCCCTGAACAAGTTGGGCGTGCAACGCCAGATCAGCGTGGCGTTGCCGCACTGGAGCGTGGCCAGCGACCTGATCGCCGGCACCGACCTGATTCTGACCGTGGCGCGGCGAAGCCTGGACAGTGTCGAGCGCGACGGTCGGCTGCGCCTGTTCGAACCCCCGTTCGACATTCCCCAGTTCGACTTCAAGATGATCTGGCACCCGCGCCGCGAATCCGACACGGCGCATACGTGGTTGCGCCAGATGATCATGCGCGTGGCGAATGAGCAATGAATACGGCGTGAATCAATTCAGCGTCAGCGGTTTTTATCTTTACAACTAACCCAACCCGACAGGCTCGCTCTACAGTCAGCTTTTTGCCCACGTCAATGCGCCTGGCGCCTTCGTTCGAAGTGCGCCTTTTTTTATTCATAATCCTAAAGGAATAGGAACTTTCCAAGTGCGTTATTCGTCGCGCGAATAGTCTGGATGCGAACAAAGAATTGGCATTCGTGCCGCCTGCGGATAACCCTATTCGCGGCACTTATGGTTTTTATTGTCTTGCACAGGTGCTGGAACTAACAGGGTGCATAGAACACTGTTTTCCAACCACTAAGGAGAGTGAAATGACATTGGAAAGCGCCGAATACAATGTGATTGGCGGGCTGTTCGAGAGCTTTACCGATACCGCCGCCCAGCGCGAGGTGGAAGTTCGCACGATTCTTCATATGGTCGGGGACGTGCACGGCAAGTCGATCCTCGACGTGGCCTGCGGCTTCGGCTATTTCGGCCGTCAACTGCGCCAGCGCGGGGCGCGCAAGGTGGTCGGGGTGGACATCTCGCAAAAGATGATCGACCTCGCCAGGGAAGAGTCCGCGCGCACTGGCGACGACCTCGAATTCCATGTTCGCGATGCCTCGAAGATGGAAAAGCTCGGCAACTTCGACATGGTGGTGGCGGCGTGGCTGTTCAACTACGCCTCGTCCCTCGACGACTTGGAGAACATGTTCAAGTGCGTCGCCGCCAATCTTTCGACCGGTGGCACTTTAGTGGCTTATACCGTGGAGCCCGACTTCGAACTGGGCCTGGGCAACTTCACGTCCTACGGCGTGAATGTCCGCACCGAAGAACCCTGGGGACCCGGTTATCGCCACCAGGCCGAGTTCGTTACCCAGCCGCCGAGTCCATTCACCTTTTATCGCTGGGGACGTGCCGACTATGAACGCGCGGCGAAGAACGCCGGGTTCAGTTCCTTGCGGTGGCAGAAGCCGCTGTTGCTCAAGGCGGACGAGCAAAAGTACACGCCCGGCTTCTGGGACGTGTTCAAAGACAACTGTTTGCAGACCGGGCTGGTGTGCACGCTGTAACGCGCGCCCATAACAAGAAACGGAGTAGCTCCATGGGACTCATGAGTTTTCATTCTCCCGAGACGTTGCGTCGAGCCAACCCACAGTTGTCGGATCGCGAATTGCTTGGCCTGCCAGCGTCCTTCACCCCCAACCGCACGCTGAACCTGTCGGCGGACAGTTTCGGCGCACTGGTTGCCGGTGGGGTGGCGCACTGGGTCGATTCGCTGGAAAGCCAGGACTGCGCGCTCGCCTATCGCTACACGGCCGGACAGATCCTCGCCAGTGTGGGCGATCCGCGCCTCAATCCGCTGGCCCCGAACATGGTGCTGGTGCCTGAAGCCACGGCGCAGATCGGCCTGGCCTGCGAACGGTTGCCGGCGGTGATGCAGTCGTTGGCCGACCTGAACCTGGACCCGGACTGGATCGCCAAGGAAACCCCTCGGCACGCGGTCGACTTGCCCGCCTACAAGATCGGTCGTTACCCGGTCACCAACCTGGAATACAAAGCGTTTCTGCTCGATTCCCAAGCGCCGCGTATCCCGACCGACTGGTTCCTCGGGCGCTACCCGCTCGAACGCGCCAACCATCCGGTGTCCGGCATCAGCGTCGAAGACGCGCAGTGCTACATCGAGTGGCTGTCGGCCAAGACCGGGCGCGCGTTCCATCTGCCCAGCGAAGCGCAATGGGAGTACGCCGCAGCAGGGCCGCAGGGCCTTCAGTACCCCTGGGGCGAAGACTTCCTGCCCGATCACGCCAACACCGCTGAACTCGGCGTGTTCACCACCACCCCGGTGGGTCTGTTCGCCAATGGCGCTTCGCCATTTGGCTGCCTGGACATGGCAGGCAACGTCGAAGAGTTCGTCGCCGATGACTACCACGCCTATCCCGGCGGTGCGGCCATCGAAGACGACCTGGTGACGGCCGTCGGCACCCATCGAGTCGCCCGCGGCGGCAGCTACTCGCGGTTTCGCGATCTGGCCCGCACCACCCGGCGCCATGGAAAGTTTCCAAGGGATATCTACGTCATGGGTTTTCGTCTCGCTGAAAGCGTGTAGTGACAAGGACCCGTCATGCAGTGTGATCAGAAGAGGGTTGCTCGTATGCCAATCTATAAAGTTAAAAATACCGTGGACATCCCCATCCTCCAGGGGGGCAAGGTCGGTAGTTTCGTGTCCTTCGAAGGGTTTTCGCCCAGCGAAGAACACATCGCCATCGTGGTCGGTGACGTCACCCAGCAAGCGCCGCTGGTGCGGATTCACTCCGAGTGCCTGACCGGCGATATTTTCGGTTCGCACCGCTGCGACTGCGGCGCGCAATTGAACGAAGCGCTCGAGCGCATGGCCGACGAAGGCGGCGTGCTGCTGTACCTGCGCCAGGAAGGACGCGGCATCGGCTTGTACGCCAAGCTCGATGCGTACCGCCTGCAGGACACCGGACTGGACACCTTCGAGGCCAATCGCCGCCTCGACCTGCCCGAGGACGGCCGCGACTTCGCCATCGCCGCCGGCATGCTGCGCGGCCTGGGCATCACCCGTTGCCGGCTGATGACCAACAACCCCGACAAGGTCTCCACCCTCAGAATGCACGGCATCCAGGTGGACGAGGTGATTTCCACCGGCGTGTTCCTGACCGAGCACAACCGCCATTACCTGGCCGCGAAAATCGCCAAGAAGAACCACGACATCAATTTGGGTCTGGATCGTTCAGCTTAAGGAAAAGTTGCGATGAAACATTTTGCCCCCATCAGCGGCATCGCCAGTTTTGCCGAGCAATACGTTGCCACTGCCGGTTACGACAATCAGGTCATCCTCTGGGATGCGCCGCGTAAACAAGCCTTGCACCGGGTGTTTCACGATCACCTGGCCAATCAATGTGCCTTCAACGCCAGCGGTACGCGCCTGGTCACCGCCAGCAGCGACTACACCGCGCGCGTCTGGGAAGTGCCGTCGATGCGCCTGAAGGCGGCGCTGGTCGGTCACCGCGACGACGTCGAGATGGCCGCCTTCAACCCGGCCGGCGACCGCATCGCCACCTGCTCGCGGGATCACACCATTCGCCTGTTCGAGGCTGAAACCGGTGCCTGCCTGCGCACCCTCGAAGGCCACAGCGCCGACGTGATTTCCATCAGTTGGAGTGCCGACGGCCAGCAACTGGTATCCAGCAGCGACGACGGCACCATTCGCCGCTGGAACGTGCAGACCGGCGAGCAAGTGGAGCGCATCGACCTGGGTGGCGTGGAAACCGACACCATCGCCCTGGCCAGCGACGGCACCATCTTCGCCGGCGACGACGAAGGCCGCCTGACTGTCATCGACGCCAGCGGCACCACCCGCCTGCAGGCCCATGCCGCTGGGGTGAAACGGGTGGTGTGGGACCAGCGCAAGGGTTGGCTGATCAGCCTGAGCTACGACCGCTCGGTGGTGCTGTGGCGCTACCAGGCTGGCACCCTGACGCGCCTGGCGCACAGTTCCCTGCCGAGCATCATCTGGCCGCGCAGTTGCGCGTTCCTGGGCGATGAGCGCATCGCCTTCGTCACCTTCGGCTCCACCTATGCGGTCTGGGATCACACGACCGACACCTGGGACCTGGAGGGCATCGACCACGCCATCAGCCTCAACGCGGTCTCCATTCACAACGGCCACACCTATGCCATCGGCGATGCCGGCAAGCTGCTGATCGATGGTCAGCCCAGCACCCTGATCGGCAGCCTGTGCAATTTCCTGCTGCCCTTCGGCGAGGAAATGCTCACTGGCGGGCAAATGGGGCAGGTCTATGACGCAGTGACTGGCCGGTTGATCCACCAGCATCGCTCGCCGCTCAATTGCGCCACGGCGTTCACCCGGCACGGCGTGGCCCACGCGGCGGTGGGCACCTACACCGGCGAGGCGCTGATCTTCAAACGCGATGTCCAGGGGCAGGCCGAGTTCGTCTGCGAAGTGTCGATGCATGACAACGCCATCAAAGGCATTTCCGCCGACGAGGAATACCTGTTCAGCGTATGCGCCACGGCCGCTGCCGCCTTCCACCGGGTAGACGACTTCTCCCTGGCCCGGCATGTGGAACAGGCGCACGAGCGCATTTCCAATGGCTGCGCCACGGTGCAAGGCGGCTTCGCCAGCATCGGTCGCGACCTCAAGCTGCGTATCTGGTCCGGTGACGCCTCGCAGGTGTACGAGACGCCGCATGTGCACTCGGTCAAGTGCATCGCCGCTTCGGCCGACCAGCAGGTGATCGCCACCGGCAGCTATGGCGGCACCGTGGCGCTGTTCGACCTTCAGCAGCGACGCTGGACGCACCGGGTCAAGCCCACCACCAGCGGCATTTCCTGCATCACCTACTCCCCGCAGGACGGCCTGTTCCTGGCCAGTTCCTACGATGGGCAGTTGTACCCCATCTCCGTCAGCGCTTGATGCGCACCCGCGCCGGCCTGCACGGCGGCGCGGGTTTTTCCGTCTGGGGGCTTCATGACCGAACACGCGGATCACCGTTACATGCAGCAGGCGCTGGACCTGGCGCGGCGCGGTAGCTTCACCACCCGTCCCAACCCCATGGTCGGCTGCGTCATCGTCAAGGACGACGGGGTGGTGGGCGAGGGCTGGCATGTGCGCGCCGGTCAGGCGCATGCCGAAGTCCATGCCCTGCGCCATGCCGGCGCCAAGGCACAGGGCGCGACGGCCTACGTGACCCTGGAACCCTGCGCCCACCATGGCCGCACCCCGCCGTGCTACCAGGCGCTCATCGGCGCAGGCGTGGCGCGGGTGGTGGTTGCGTGCGAAGACCCGTTCCACAAGGTCGCGGGCCGAGGCATCGCCGGCCTGCGCGAGGCGGGCATCGACGTGCACGTCGGTGTGCTGCGCAGCCAAGCGCAGGCCCTGAACAAAGGCTTCATCAGCAGTGCACGGCGCGGCAGGCCATGGGTGACGCTCAAGCTGGGCATGAGCCTGGATGGCCGAACCGCCCTGGCCGATGGCCAATCGCAGTGGATCACCGGCGCGGCCGGCCGCGCCGATGTGCATCGGCTGCGGCGCGAGCACTGCGCGATCCTGACCGGCATCGGCACGGTGCTGGCGGACGACCCCGCCCTCACGGTACGGCTCGATGACCCGCAAGCCTTCGTGCCGCCGTGGCGCGTGGTGCTGGACAGTGCCCTGCGCACGCCGCATACGGCCCAGCTGGTCGATGGCGCCGTGCCCACGTTTATTCTTCATGGTGTGACCGGTGGCCAGGCGCCCCGGGGCGCTGAAGGTATCCAGGTCGCCAGCCAAGGTGGGCGGCTGGACCTGCTCGATTGCCTCACCGCCCTGAACGACCGCGGCGTGCACAGCGTGCTGGTGGAGGCGGGCGCCACGCTGGCCGGTGCGTTGATCCAGGAGGGCCTGGTGGACGACCTGGTGCTGTACGTGGCGCCGAAGCTGCTCGGCAATGGGGCGCGGCCATTGCTGGTGGGCGATTTCGCCAGCTCGCTAACGGCACCGGCAGGGTTGCGCCTGGTGACCGCCGAGGCGTTGGGGGAGGATGTGAAAATCAACTGGCGTTCGCTGCGCTCCGAGTCGGAGTGCTTCGCGCCGTAGCGATCAGGAGGCAGTCATGTCGGTATCCATCAGCCATCTACGCATCGCCCGCCCGGTGTCCGATCTGCAGCGCGCGGTCGCGATGTACCGCGACGGGCTGGGGCTCGAAGTGCTGGGCGGGTTCGAGGATCACGCCGGGTTCGATGGCGTGATGCTGGGCGATCCCGCGCGGCATTGGCACCTGGAGTTCACCCATTGTCGGCGGCAGAAGGTCGAGCCCCGGCACACGGTGGAAGATCTGCTGGTGATCTACGTCGACGGGCTGGAGGCGTTCGAAGCGTTTTGCCTGCGATTGACCGGGAGTGGGTTCGAGCGCGTGGCGCCGTTCAATCCGTATTGGCGGGAGAATGGGGCGACCTTTGCCGATGGGGATGGGTATCGGGTGGTGGTGTCGCGGGTGGCGTGGCTGGCGCTCTTTTCATCCACCCGCGATGCTGCTGCGTCCGCTGCGCAGCCACACCGCTGATGCTCAGGGCACGCGCCAGTGCGTCATGCCGCTGCTACCTGGGTGTGGCTAGTAAGGCTCGAACCTGCCCAGCAGAGCCATTGCCTTGTTGGCTTCCATACACGCCTTTAGAATGGTCGGCCCTCGCAAGGCAGGAAATACCATGTGGTTCATGAGTAAAAAAACGCTCAGTGACGAGCAAGCGACTGCGCTCCATGAGCAGGCCTGGGCGGCGTTTCGCGAGCAGGATCTGGACACCGCGCAGGGGTGCTTCCAGATCCTTGCCAAGGCGTGTCCCGCCGACGCACGCTGGATGAATGGCGTTGGCGCGGTGAGCCTGGCACGTGACGATCGCGCCGATGCCCATCGACACTTCCAGATGGCCGCCGATCGTGATTATCCCGGCAGCCACTACAACCTCGGCATCATGGCCTACCAGGACGGTGATCACGACGTCGCCCGCCGACACTTCCAGAGGGCTGCCGAGCACAATTATCCGGGCAGCCACTACAACCTGGGCAGCATGGCCTTCCAGGAAGGTGATCACGACACCGCTCGCCAATACTTCCAGCAAGCCGCCGAGTACGATTGTCCCCGCAGCCACTTCTACCTTGGCAGCATGGCCCACCAGGATGGCGATCACGATGCCGCCGTCGAGCACCTCAACAACGCCGTGCGCCACGATCATCCTGAGGCGCTGAACCTGCTTGGCGACGTCCATCTGCATGCCGAGCGCTATCCGCAGGCTGAGCAGGCCTACCGGCGCGCGGCCGAGTTGGGCAATGTCGATGGCTACAACAATCTTGGCCTTCTTTACTTGCAGCTCGAAGACTATCAGCAGGCCAAGCAGGCGTTGTTGCAGGCCCTACAATCCGACCACGTCTACGCCCAGCACAACCTGGCTGTGGCCTATCACCGCCTGGGCGAGCTCGAGGAGGCCGAGCGCTGGTACCTGATCTCCTTCTCTGTGCACGGCAACCTGCAGTCGCTGGAGAATCTTGGGCATGTTTATGGCGACAGTGGGCGTGAGGTCGAGGGCCAGGCGCTGATCGCGGCCTCCGACAAGCTCTACGAGGATCAGCCTCTCAAAGATTACGAGCAGGCGTTGATCGACCGGTTGCTGGCCTGAGCCTCAACGACTATTGAGACGCGCTGGGGTGCTGTTGCCATATAGGGTGACCTGAGCCTGCCGCCCGATCAGCAGATCAGCAAGATTGCCGTGCTGACACACCGATCTGTCGACACATCCGGCGGAGTACGCGATGCGCCACCGTATCCCGTACATCAGCATCGCCACTCAGTTCACCGAGCTGGCGTCGAAGTTGGCCGTGCATGTGGGCGGCTGCGCCCGCGCCGCCGGCCTGATAGAGGTCACGAACATCGCAGGCGTGCTGGTGCGCTGTCGCTGATGCAGCGCTTCTCGCGCATCGAGCGCATCGCCATCGGCGCGGTGATGGACGACCAGGACCTGGGCGGGCCGAAAAGCCAGAGCGACGTAGACGACTTTGCGACCTTCTGGTCGATCGTTACTAGCCCTTAACTTTTTTGTTTGTCCCCGGATGCTGCAGACGACGTGATGCATTTGGTGGTTCTGGTGGTAGATGTTCGAAGTATCTGCGGGGATTTGGCTGCGGGAGATTGCAGTCTGGGCGAAGAGGGCGTCACGTGCGGGCGATACTTTGCTAATGGGAATTGTTATCGATAGTGGGACGGTTCCTGTGGGAATGCAAGATGTGTTTGACCCGACATTGACTGCTATCCCGGTCGTAATCTGTGCCATGAGAGGCACCCTCACTCTCTGAGGAGCGGAAGCGTTTATTCGCGTCCGGCTGCTTTCGACCCAGGCTGTGTGAAAACGCAAGTAAGTACGTCGAGTAGCTAAAGAAGCTGGGGCAGCCTGTTAATTCAGCAGATGTAGGTGCAGATTTACTTCAGTCGGGTATCAGGTGCGGCTTGTACTATCTGGGTCTCGGCAGCGGCCCAGATAGCCGTATACGGACGTAAAGAAACGCTTGGACTCATGTCCTGATCACTTCAATCAGTCCAGCGATGCCAAAGATGCTCATCATTCGTTTGAGGTTGTAAGCCAGCACGTGAAGGCTCATCTCGGTGCTTACCCTCGGTAGGGTTTTGGTCAGGAAGTGGGTGCTTCCCATCCAGTATTTGAGCGTTCCGAAAGGATGCTCCACCGTCTGCCGGCGAACCTTCATTTTGCCGGGATCATGCTCTAATCGGTTCTGCACCGCTTCGACTACCGTTTCATGCTCCCAGCGCTTTAACCGGCGTTCCTTACCCGTCGTACACTGCTTCTGCATGGCGCAACTTTGGCAGCCCGAGAACCAGTAGCAGTGCAGCAACATGCCGTCTTCCACCGAAGAATGCCGGCGAGTCAGTAGCTGATCCGCAGGGCATCGGTATTCATCCGATGCAGCAATGTAGATGAAGTCCTGCTTGCCGAATCGGCCTTCCGCTTTGCTGCTTGATGTCAGCGGCTTCGGTACAAAAGTGGTGATCCCGACCTGTTCGCAAGCAAGGATCTCCGGACCTTTGTAATAGCCTCGGTCGGCGACGACTGTCAGCGACTCAGCGCCGATCTCTTCGCGCGCCTGATTCGCCATATTGCTCAGTTGCGTTCGGTCATTGCCAACATTGGTGACTTCATGGGCAATGATCAGATGGTGTTTGTCATCGACTGCTGTTTGTACGTTATAGCCAACCGTGCCACTACCTCGGCCACTCGTGGCCATTGAGCGTGCATCAGGATCGGTAAGAGAGATTTGCTGATCTGGGCTGGCGTGAAGCTGCGCTTCAATGTCCTTGAGCTTCGTCATTTGCTGTTTCAGCTTCTCTATTTTTTCGCTCAGCCGTTCAACCTTGGCCTCGGCGACCTCGGGCGCTGCTCGATCCGCCGAATCCATCGCCGCAAGATAGCGGTCAATGCTCTGCTCGATCTGCTGTATGCGCGCCTTGATCTTGCCCTGGGTGAAGTTGCGGTCGCGGTTATTTACGGCTTTGAATTTGCTGCCGTCGATACAAGCGTATAGGCGCATTTTTCTTTGACAGCCAATAGCGCAACTGCGTTGATCATCGATAGACCGGATAGGCGGGAGCGGGACTGCACTGCGCGCCCGCGTCCGCTCAGGGGTGTTCGATCACCATGATAGCCGTGGTGTCCGCCTCGAACGCCTCGAACACATGCGGCAGGTTGGCCGAATAGCTGATGTAGTCACCGGCATGCAGCAGCACGGGCTCGTTGGCAGGGCCGACATTGGCGCTGCCGCTGCACAACACCACGTGTTCCACCGTGCCCGGCGGGTGCGGTTGCGACAGGCGCGCTTCCCCGGGCTGGACCTTCAGGCGGTAGATATCGCGCTGTACGCCAGCAGGGCAGTCGGCGAGCAAGGTGGCCGCGTAGTTGGACGCTTCGGCATAGGCGGTCATCCCTTCGTTGGCGCGGATTACCCGAAGATGCTGCTGGGGCTGTTCGAAAAAACGCGTCACCTGCAAACCCATGGCCATGGCCAACGACCACAAGGTCTCAATGCTGGGGTTACCAATGCCGGATTCCAACTGCGAAAGCGTCGACTTCGCGACACTGGCCCGCTTGGCCAGCTCCGTCACCGAGAGGCCTGCCAGCTGACGCTCGCGCTTGATTGCCAATGCCAGCAGGTCGATACGGCTTAGTGAATTACCGACTGGTTCGTTCGTTATGTCATTCATCTGTTCTTTAAATCATCCTTAAACGGATTGACGGCCGGGCATGTGTTGTTCAGTATGTCGGCAGAAAGTTCATTATATCGATCATTTTTTTGGCCTTTGGGCCAGCATAAAGATGGCGCAGCTTACGCCATCACCCGCTGCAAGGAAGCCGTACAGATGAAGCCACATGCCCGCGGGGCAGTAGAGATGATATTGGCCATGATGATCTCCGGCACGGTGGGCTGGTTTGTCGTTATGTCCGGGCAAACGCCGCAGGCTGTAGTGTTCTGGCGCTGCCTGTTCGGCGCCCTGGCAATGCTGGTCGCGTGCCTGACGCTGGGTATCTTTCGGCGCTCGCGGCTGGATCTGAGGCAGTTCGCCCTAGTGTGCCTGGGGGGCGCGGCGCTGATGCTCAACTGGGTGCTGTTGTTCAGTGCCTACAGTTATTCATCGGTTGCAATCGCGACGGTGATTTATCACGTCCAGCCATTCATGCTGGTCGGCCTGGGTGTGGTGTTCTTCGCCGAGCGGCTAAACGCGGCAAAGGTGGGATGGCTGCTGCTGGCCTTTGCCGGCCTGGTGCTGATCGTCGTGGCCAAGCACGGCGGTCAGGCGGTGGGTTCAGATTACCTAGTGGGTATATGCCTGGCACTAGCCTCGGCGTTCTTCTATGCCGTTGCGGCGGCGATCACAAAGCGCCTCAAGGCACTGCCCGCGCACCTGATCGTGCTGATCCAGATGGTGGTCGGCGTCGTGTTGCTTGCGCCTTTCGTGGATGTGAGCACGGTGGACATTGCGGTCGACACATGGACATACCTGGTGATCATCGGGGTTGTCCATACCGGCGTCATGTCGACGCTGCTTTACAGCGCTATCCAGAAGATTCCCACGGGGTTGGTGGGGGCGCTGTCCTACATCTATCCGATCGTCGCAATCCTGGTCGACTGGATTGCCTTCGGTCACCCCCTGGGGATCCTGCAGATGGCTGGCGCCGCCGCCATACTGCTGGCCGCGGCGGGGATGAATTTCGGCTGGACAATGGCGCGGCATGGCGCCGGCCTGAGCAATTCATCATCTAAACAAGGGAGTTGATCGTGGCTGTGATCCTGTGTGGACTGGGAGGTTGCCTACCGCCCCAGGCAATTGACAATCAGGAGATCTCCAAGGGGCTGGATACCACCCCCGAGTGGATCGAATCGCGTACCGGCATTCGTGAGCGGCGCATGGTCAGTGCAGGCATTGGCGTGCGTGAACTGGCCATCAAGGCGGGTGCACGAGCCATCGCTTCGGCGGGTGGTCGTCGCATTGACGCCCTGGTGGTCGCGACCACCTCTCAATGCGAGCCCCGCTTGCGGTCACGCAGGACTGCCCGCCGATGATCACTTCGTTACCGGTGGAAAAAGCGAGTTGCTCTTCAAGCGTTCTATCCAGGTCAAAGGGCCCATAAGTGTTGATCCAGACCGAATAGTTAAAACCCTCCAAGAGATGCTCAAGCCTGAGGATTTCGTTTGCACGTAAATCTTGGGTGATACGCATACTGGCTCCTTTAATCAAAGCTTTGAAGCCTACCTGAGAGCTTTCAAGGCGTTCTGGCGCCAGGCCACTCGCAAACCCACAACAGAAGCCTAATTGCTCTTCAGTTACTCGTAAATTTTTCCGCAGTAAAGAAATGTCGCGAACTGCGCCCACAGGTTGGAAGGTGGAAGCCCTTGGCGAATACCAAATTCACTGTCTTCTGCCCAAGATATTGCGGCATCCAGGAAGGCTTCAACGCTGATATTCTCCCAATCGTTGTTTGCGCGCTTATCAGCCGCTAGGGCGTGGACGAAAGCCAAGAAGGTCGTCGCGTCCATGACCTCGGCCAACTGTTCATGAAGGTCCAAGAGTTTCTCCCTCGCTAAGGTATACGTAGATAGGCATTGTCTTTCAGACGCTGAATGACCGCTTGGGGTCGGTACCCGCCGCTCTTAATACTCATCTTCATACGGAGGCGTCAGTCATATTCCGGCTATGCCGCCATCGAAGTTCCGTCCGCAGGCTTTTATCCTCACCACCTTCCGCACCTCCCAAAACCTGAGCCATCAGCCGATCACGTACCTCCGATCACCGACCAACGTCGCACGCCATACCGACAGTGTTCGCCCCGAGCATGATGCAAGCCGTTGAGCCCACCTATCCTGCCACTCCATCACAGGCGTAACTCCCGAAAACTCCCATCCGATCCCTGCGAGCACTGCACATGCCCATCGAATTCAGACCCGCTCAAGCCTCGGACGCACCCGATATCGCGCGTTTCTTTCAACTGACATCGGAGGGCATGGCCGACTACATCTGGAGCAAGCTCGCCGCGCCTGGAGAAACACTGCTGAGTGTGGGTGCATCGCGCTATGCCAGGGAGCAAGGCGACTTCTCCTATAAAAACTGCTTGATGGCCACTTCCGAAGGGCGCGTCATCGGCATGATGCATAGCTATGCCCTGCATGAAGTCCCTGACAGGCCTGTCGAAACAGACCCGGTTCTGGCGCCCTATGCCGACATGGAAATACCCGACACGTTGTACATATCCAGCCTGGCCTTGGATGAAGCCTGGCGCAGCCAGGGGTTGGGCGTTGAGTTTCTTCGCCACGCCCAACAGCGTGCCGAGGACACTGGCCTGAAGGGGCTGTGCCTGATCGACTATGCAGAAAACCACGGCGCACGCCGCTTCTACGAGCGCCACGGTTTTCAGATCGTTAAAACCTGCCAGATCGTGCCGCACCCGATGCTGGGCGTAACCGGTGAGGCCTATTTGATGTATCGCCCCAACCACAACCTGATCGAGAACAAACCATGAACAAGACCCTGACCGTGTTCCGCGAACTCGATATCCAGCCGGTGCGCGACCTTCCTTTTTTTGAAGAAGTCGTGGAAGGCGATCCTCATACACTGACGTCCAAGTACTATCACGACGAACAGCAAGGTCGCATTTCCGGGGAGTGGGAAGCCAGCACCGGTGCGTGGCGCATCGACTATAAAGTCTGGGAGTTCTGCCATGTCCTGAGTGGACGCTGCGTCATCGAACTCGAGGGTGGCGCCCCCGTCACACTGGCTGCTGGCGACACGTTCATCATCGAGCCGGGCGCCAAGGGTAAGTGGACCGTGCTGGAAGACATGAAAAAGAACTTCGTGATTCTCCTGCCCGCGAACTAGGCACGCGGCCGCTTTATCGAGCGCCACGCCTATCCTGTGTGTGGCGCTCGAGCGTTATTTGGCGTGCCGCAACAGCCTTCTACCTCAGCCCATCCACGATCCGCTTCCCATAAAGCCCAACCGCCAGCCCCGACACGATCAGCACCACCGCAACGATCTTGCTGAATGAAAGCGCCTCACCAAAGACCATCACCGAACCCACCATACCGAACACCGGTACCAGCAGTGATAACGGTGCGATGGTCGAGACTGGGTAGCGCTTCATCAGAGAATTCCACACCCAGTAGCCGAACAGGGTATTGGGGTAGACCTGAAACAGAATGGATAGCACGGCGCTCGAGTCCAGGTGGGTGAGTAGGGCGCGATACCCGCGGGTGCCGTTCACGGCATAGTCGAGCGCGAACAGCGCAAGGGGAGAGAACGCGCTGGACCACACCAGAAACGCAAACACTTGGGTGGTCTGCGCTTTCTTGTTGATGACATTCGCCACGCTCCACGCCAATGCGCCTAGCAGCACCAGCGCCAGGCCTGTCATCGTCACGCTGCCGTCGACGATGGAGACGATGCTGAGCAACCCGCACAGGGCGATGATCATTCCGGCCACTTGGTAGCGCGACACCTGTTCGTTGAAGACCTTGGCGCCCAGCACAAGGGTGAAAAACGCGCTGAACTGCAGTACCAGCGACGCGATGCCCGCCGACAGTCCCGACTGGATGCCTAGATTGACCATCCCCCACAAGCCAACGCCGAACGCGAGTCCATACCCCACCAGGTAGCGCCAGGGCACATCGGGCTTGGGGATGAACAGGATGGCGGGAAGCGCACAGAGGGTGAAGCGAAGGCCGGCCAGGATGAAGGGATCGACGCTGGCAAGTCCCAGCTTGATCACCGAGAAATTCAGACCCCAGATGGCGGTGATGGAGATGGCGAGCAGCAGGTGTCGGCATTTCATTGCAAGCTTCCTGGGCGGGCGGTTGAGCTGCGGACGGTCAAACACCACAGGATCAACGCGGCAGCGCTGATCGTGGCGCCCAGCAGGCATACGGCAGGCCATCCCCAGTGCACGTAGACCTGGGTCGCGGCGGCCGCGCCGAGTGCGCTGCCGATGGCGTAGAACAGCATGTAGGCGCCGACCATGCGGCTCTGGGCATCCGGTCGTGCGGCGAAAATCAGGCTCTGGTTGGTGACGTGGACGGCCTGGACGGCGAAGTCGAGCACCACCACACCGCACACCAGGGCGATCAGCGAATGTTGGGCGAAGCCGATGGGCAGCCAGGAAAGCGTCAGCAAGACCAAGGCGATAGCGCTGACCCGTTGGCCCAGGCCCCGGTCTGCCCAGATGCCGGCCCGCCTGGCGGCCAATGCGCCAGCAACGCCTGCCAAGCCGAACAGGCCGATGGACGTGTGGGATAAAGACAGCGGCGGGGCGCTCAGCGGTAGCACCATCGCCGTCCACAGAACAGAGAACGCGGCGAAGACGAGCAGCGCCAGCAATCCCCGAATCTGCAATACCGGTTCGGTCAGTAGCAGCGTGAACACGGAGCGGAGGAGCGCACCATAGGTGCTCCCGCGTCGCTGCGGCGGGGCGTCGGGCAAGCACTTGGCCAGCACCAGGGTGAGTATCAGCATCAACCCCGAGGAGAGGCCGTAAACCGCGCGCCAGTCGGCCAGGTCAGCGATCAGCCCTGAGGTAAAGCGCGCCAGGAGAATCCCCAGCACGATGCCGCTGGTGACAGTGCCGACCGCCTGTCCGCGTTCTGACGGCGTCGCCAGCACGGCGGTATAGGCCATCAGCACTTGAGCGACCACCGCCATCAGGCCGACGACCACCATGGCGCCCAGCAGCATCAACCAGGTCTGCGACGCGCCGACCGCCGCGAGCGCGAGGGCGCAGAGTGCTGTCTGGGTGAGTACGAGCCGCTTGCGATCAACCCGATCGCCCAAAGGAACGAGCAGCAGCAGCCCCAGCGCATAGCCGACTTGCGTCATCGTGACCACGCTACCGATCAGCCCAGGTGCGACGTCCAGGCTTCGAGCCATCGAGGCGAGCAGGGGTTGGGCGAAGTAGACGTTGGCGACGGCCAAACCGCAGGTCACCGATAGCAGCAGCGTGAGGGAAGGGTGCAGGCCAGAGAGGTGCTCGTCATGACACTGGTCGGCGGGTGATGGCCGCCGCGATGGGTGAGGTTGCGGTGGTCGATCCTTTGGGAGCTTGAATTCGGCTGTCATAACGCATTCCATCCGGCTATTCTGGTTGCAAACTGAAACCATTTGGAATCATGGTTTATTCCTGTTTCAAATTGCAACCAGATTTTTGTGGGACGAAGTCACGTGATCTGAGAATTCCCTATTTCAGAAGGTGAGAAATGGCTGAGATATCTTCGCCCGATCCTCGGGAATGCCCTGTCGCCCGGTCGCTCGAGGCGATTGGAGATCGCTGGTCGCTGATGATCGTTCGTGATGCGTTCGACGACGTGCGTCGGTTCAGCGAATTCCAGAAAAGCCTGGGCGTTGCCAAGAACATCCTGACATCGCGGCTCAAGGCATTGGTGGAAGTGGGGGTTTTCGACATCCGTCCGGCTTCGGACGGCAGTGCCTACAAGGAGTACGTGCTGACGGAGAAAGGACGCGAGATCTTTCCGATTGTGGTCGCCCTGCGGCAGTGGGGCGAGCGGTTCGCGTTCGAGCCGCATGAGACACGGTCGGTGTTGCTGGATAACGCATCGGGCGAGCCGGTGATGACGATGGCGGTGCGCTCGGTGAGCGGAGAGGTGCTTGGGCCGGGGGATTGTCATCGGGTGAGGGTGGTCAGTGACGCATGAGCTGCGTCTTCACGTCTGCAACCAGTCCGGTAGTTCCCCGATGCGCCTTGATACAAGGCGCTCGGGTCCCATGTAAGACATGGAGGGCTCGCAGCCCATTAACCGCAATTATGGAGCGCTGAAACTCACGACGTTGTAAACAAACTCGTGTGCTTGGCGCTGAACGCCCGTTTCAGGGTCTTTAACCCGAACACGATCATCATCATGCACAACCAGTACATGATGCTCGTCAAGCACCTCAACGCCCTCCGGCTTGTTGTCGAAGGCTAGTGGAGTACCGTCCTTCATACGCACAGGTTGTGGCTCACCGAGTGTCTTACCGTCAAACGGCAAGACCCAAAGATATCCCCCGAGTGCATTGTCCGTTTCAAAACTCGTGATGGCGTAGAAGCGATCCTTGTTGTAACGATCGAATTCAATTCCTGAGAGCCCCAGCTCCGGACGGGGGCCATAGGAAGCGCCCAGCTTCTTCGTGAGTTCATCGGGCGTGAGCTTCCAGATGACCTCGAACTCGGTCCCGAGAACAGCGCCCTGTTCATTGATCTTGAAGGGAATCGACAGCAGCAAAAACGAGAAATCTGCGCTCTTGCTGTTCTCACCGTATTTGCGGATGCCTGCCAGGAGCCGCTCACCCGGCGCCGTCGTCAGTGCTTCAATCTGGTAGTACGGCGCTTGAATGGCTTTGCTGATACGTTCGCGTAACGCCCGCGAGCTGGCGACCTGCCCCCGCGTCGAGCCATTGATGATCTTTGCATCCTGTGGCGATCCTACGGGCCAATAGAGCAGAGTATTGAGTACATCAGCCGCCGGGTTTTCCGCAGTGCCTTCCTTGTTGAAGGCGGTGATAGCGACTACGTACTTGCCGTCAAGCGTGGTGGACAGCCCTTCGTATTTATCGGCCTCATTGATCACTTTGCCGCTCAGGTAGACAGGCGCCCCCGTCAGCGTGTTCTTGCTGTCGATCGGTATTGTGAAAATGGCAGGGTCTCCAGACTTGGGCATCTGTTTGTCATTGGCAAAGATCAGTTGGTCACCGACCCGCGCGACAGCAGACACCTCACAGTTAACGCCCTTGTCCTTCTTATAACAGGGCGCAATTCCGGTCTTTACCGACGCGACTGACGCGTCGATCGGAGCGGCGTATAGACTCGGTAAGTGCATCATCAGACCGGCGAGTAGGATCGAGCTAATAGGTTTGTTCATTGAGGTCCTCCATGGGTTGCGCCGTCCATCAGAGGCGTCAACGTACGATGAGAAGCGGGTAGGCGAAACTGGCAATTTTGATAGGTAGCGCTGTGCGTACTTCAATAAAGAGGCGTCTATTCGCCTCGCATCTAACTCGGCCGTTTCTCTTCCCCGGTATCCCCGGCATCGGCACACACGGGATGTTCTTCGCCCTTCAACATAGGGCCGACCTCTTTCCATCTCGCAGCCTCTTACCCCATCGGCACGCCGAGTAATGCGATGGCCGTCCCGTGTGCGAGTACGGCAGGAACTGTTCCCCACCACAGTCGGACTTGTGCGCAAACCAGTCCTTCTACCAAGGTGAAAAGGATAATTGGCCATCCCGCTTGAGTGAGCATGAAAGCCAGATAGACATGGCATGCGCTGAAGGCGACTGCACTGCAAAGTGCGGCGCGTTGCGCTGATGTCTGCGTCTCCAAAAAGGCCCTGCAGTACACCTCGAAAGAGCACTTCCTCGAGCGCATTCCCAGCAAAAGCGAACAGCATGAAACCTAGCAGCCAAAGGATTGGAGGCGCTTCGATGCCTTGGTAAATCCTCAACGGCAAACCTATTGCACAGCCTGCGGCCACCCCAACGGCCGCACCGCAAGCGCGGTTGCCCTTGAAGCCTGTCACCAGCCGCCAGAGCGCAGGCGCCAGCCTGGCGAGACAGGCAATCAGCAGTATTGAGGCCACGCCAAGCAGCGCAAGCACCCACGGGTTGGCATGAAACTGCAGGGCCGGCTTACTGCCAATGCTCCAGAGTGCATGCGGCGTCATCATGTCGCGGGTGAAGATGAAGGCGATCACTACAACGGCGACACGCAAACCCAGTTGTGAAGCCGGTGTGATCCGGTACCAGACGGCAAACACACCGAGGATTGGGAAAAGCGCCAGCAGGTAATTCAGCAGGGGCGTGAACGCGTCGAGGCCCATCGTTTCATCCTTGATAGAGGTAGGTGTAGGGCGAGCGACGTTGCCTGTCCGGCTATCGATCTTTCGTTGAGCAAGTTACCTGATAAAGCGTTGAAAACGGACTCGAAGCCGAGCGGCGTGCTGTCGTTTCCCATTATTGCAGCCGTCAGTTTCGCCAGCGATTCCTGTTCCAGCGCGTGGCCGGAACATGAGCGGCCGAAGTCAATCTACGATACTGCATCAATGGGGCATGTAGTATGCAGGTTGAAGAAAACGCATCGCCGATTGCAGGCTACCTGATCAGGCAGCAGGTCTCGCGTAGTATCATCCAATGCTTGGTGGTCCCCTGAACTGTACGCAATCTTTCGATTCTGCGACCGGTAGGCTCCGACGAGAGTGGGAATCATTTAAGTAGGTTCGGATTTCGTCGGTTACTAAATGAGCTGGGTGACTAATGTTGAGCACGAAATAGGACTTTCGCTGTGGTAAATCCAATCTTTGCTGCATGTTCAATTTTTTTGGCATCGTCCGCGGGTGCGGGCGAACTGATTATTTCTGGGGAGAGTGATGGGCTCTATTTAAAGTCCCTTCCTTATCTGGCAAGAATCGATGAGATCAACAATGATATTTTCGATGAGCGAGATCAGTTATCTGCCAATGACTATTTTCCTGCAGATAAAAAAAGGCGCTACATGGACGAGCTCAAGGAGCTTGTGGAAGAGGCCCTACCTCTGCTTACCCGTTCAGCTGAGCAAGGTCATCCTGCTGCACAGTATCGTTTGGCATTGGCAATCTATACTTTTGGAAATCGTGAGGAAAACACTGAGTATACCTGTGGTCTTCTTAAATCCAGCTTGAGTAAGGGCTTCACTCCCGCCGCTTTGCAGATGATATACAGCTGTACGAGTGATGTTACATTGCGTGACTTTCGAGCGCTCATTAATGCTCTGCCGAATAATGAGGATAGATATGTGAGGTATTATCCACAGCCAACCATGATGCCCAGTTGCGATCGAGGGAATCGTTCGCAGGAAAAATCAATAGTACCGCTCGACGAAAAGGGCTTTCGTGCCAATATTTATATGGCGCTTGCTAGGCAAATGTCCGCACTGCATCATAGGCAGGAACAGCTTGCTTATCTTAATAAAGCTGCTGGCTATGGGTGCGCTGAGGCAATTAACAGGCTGAAGGTTAGTGTGGGCAACTGACATACAATAAGCCTGTTTCGGTTTTATCTATTTTTCGAGCGCACTTAGGGATTCTCTGATCAAGTCAGCACAGGCCATCTGACCTGTGCTGAAATAGCCTTCCGTCCAACTGCCCCTACAAGCCCTCCATCCCATAAGTCATGGGATGAGCTTTTCCGATTTCGAGTACGCCGGTAAGCGCAAGTAAACCCGTCGCGAGCGTTTCCTGGCCGAGATGGAGCAGGTGTTTCCGTGGAGCGGATTGGTGGCGTTGATCGAGCGTCATTACCCGAATGCTGACGGTGGCCGCAAACCGTATCCACTGGAAACCACATGAACCGAAGGGGAACTGTTTACGAGCATCCGCCCATGGTGCGGCCGTACTGGTCGGATGACGGATACGGATTTTTCTTATAACCTATGTTGTTTTCTTAAATTTACAGTGGATGGGTTGGTTTATAGACTCAAGCGACCACCATCCTGGTGAATAATCATCTCTGTATTAGAAAAAACTGCGGTCAAGCGCAGTTCGATTTATTGCATGGCAGCGTATGGGTAATACGTTGGCTTCATAAGCGATATCAAGTTCAAACAATAAAAATTGGAGTCTTCGATGGGCATCTCAAGCGCAATTGCAGCACCTGGTCAGGAACGTCTCGATGAGTTGAAGCTCTATCGCCGCGTGGCCTGGCGGATCTTGCCTTTAACGGTGGTTTGTTATTTTTTCTCCTATTTTGATCGTATCAATATCAGTTTCGCAAAAGCTCAAATGCAGGCGGACTTAGGTCTCAGCGATGCGGCGTATGGTATTGCAGCAAGCATCTTCTTCGTCGGCTATGTGTTATTCGAAGTGCCTAGCACGATAGGCTTGAAAAAATATGGGGCCCCGAGCTGGATTTGCCGCATCATGATCTCGTGGGGTTTGGCGACAGCGGCGCTGATGTTTGCCTCGAGTGAGTATGTACTTTATTTCCTCAGGTTCCTGATTGGCGTCATGGAGGCTGGATTCGGCCCAGCGATTCTTTTCTACTTGGCGTGCTGGTTCCCGCGTAGAAAGATGGCTTCCATTAACGGGCTGTTCTTCCTTTCCGGGCCGATTTCAGGTGCGCTCGGTGCGCCTGTCGCCGGTTTCATTCTTTCGCATATGAATGGCGTCATGGGTCTTGCTGGCTGGCATTGGCTCTTCTTGATGTCGGGTCTCCCTTGTGTAGTGCTCGGCCTCGTCACCGTCTGGAAGCTGGATCGAGATATCAGCTCAGCCCGTTGGCTTGCTGCAGAGGAAAAAGCCTATCTTATTGAGCAACTCGGCGATGCTAAAGCAGCGGCTAAGCCAGCGCATGGCTCTATTCTGAAAGTGCTCATGAGCTGGGAGGTTCTTGCACTTGGCTTGATTTATTTTGTTGTCAAGGTTTCAGCATACGGTATCAATTTCTGGATGCCAGATCTCATCCGCCGTTCTGGCGTTGAAGACTTGACGACGATCGGTTTGCTGACCGGGATCCCCTATGCATTCGCCTTTGTTGGAATGCTGGTTGTGACACGATATTCTGATCGTAAGGGTAACCGTCGTACGCCTCTATGGGTTTCCTTGACCGTTGCAAGTGTCGGTTATTTCCTGGCGTGTACCTATCCCGAATACCCTGTGTTATTCATGAGTGCGCTGATCTTGGCAACGGCGGGTTCGTTTGTTGCGATTCCTGTGTTCTGGGCTATTCCTCAGACTAAATTCAATGGCCTTGCTATTGCGGCTGCAATCGCGGCGATCAATTCCCTGGGGCAACTGAGTGGGATCGTGGCACCTTCTGCTATTGGCTTTATCAACGAACTGTCCGACAACAAGTATTTGGGTATGCTCAGTATTGCCCCTGTTTGTCTCGTCGGTGCACTTATCGTGTTGAAGGTTGTTCCTCGCAAGATTTGATCGATTCCAGCGCGGCACGTTATGTGTCGCGCTATTTGATCGAACACGCGACCTCAGCGCCAATAGGGTCAGTGCTTTCAGGCCTCGCTCATCCGCTCGACCCGCGCCGCCAGCCCTGAGCGCATATCACTCCCGCTCGGCTGCTGATACACGCTCAACCCAAACTCCGGCAACACCGCCAGCAGGTAATCGAAGATATCCCCCTGAATCCGTTCGTAGTCGGCCCAGGCGGTGGTGCGGGTAAAGCAGTACACCTCCAGGGGTACACCTTCGGCGCTGGTCTGCATCTGGCGCACCATGCAGGTCATGTTCGGGTGTACATCGGGGTGGTTCTTCAGGTAGGCGAGGGCAAAGGCGCGGAAGGTGCCGATGTTGGTGAGCTTGCGGCGGTTGGCGGCCAGCTCTTCGACTAGGCCCTGGGCCTCGTTCCAGTCGTGCAACTCCTTGCGCTTGGTGGCGAGGTAGTCGCCCAGCAGGCGCACGCCGGACAGGCGCTGTTCTTCCTGCACGGTGAGAAAGCGCACGCCGGTGGCGTCGATGAACAGGCTGCGCTTGATGCGGCGCCCGCCCGACTGCTGCATGCCGCGGTAGTTGCGGAACGACTCGCTCATCAGGCGCCAGGTGGGGATGGAGACGATGGTCTTGTCGAAGTTCTGCACCTTCACCGTGTGCAGGGTGATATCGATCACATCGCCATCAGCGCCCACCTGGGGCATCTCGATCCAGTCGCCGACGTGCAGCATGTCGTTGCTGGTGAGCTGCACGCTGGCCACGAACGACAGCAGGGTGTCCTTGTACACCAACAGCAGCACCGCCGACATCGCACCCAGGCCCGAGAGCAGCAGCAGCGGCGAGCGGTCGATGAGGGTGGCGACGATGACGATGGCGCTGAACACCCACAGCACCATCTTCGCCAACTGCACGTAGCCCTTGATCGAGCGGGTGCGGGCGTGCTCGGTGCGGGCGTAGATGTCCAGCAGTGCGTCGAGCAGGCACGACAGGGCCATGCTCAGGAACAGCAGGGTGAAGGCCAGGGCCAGGTTGCCGAGGAAATGCTGCGCCGTGTCGGACAGCTCCGGCACCAGACGCAGACCGAATTGCATCACCAGCGACGGGGTGGTTTGTGCCAGGCGCTGCAGCACCTTGTTATGGCGCAGGTCTTCGATCCAGCGCAGCGCCGGTTGCCGCGCCAGCAGGCGGCTGGCGTGCAGCACCAGAAAGCGCGCGATGCGCCCCAGCACCAGCGAGATCAGCAGCAGCACGCCCAGGCCCAGGGCCGCGTGCAACAAAGGGTGCTGGTCGAGGGTGCCCCAGAGGTCCAGGGCGTCGACCCAGAGTCGTTGGATATCCATAGCGAAAAACGGTCTGCAGTTGCCTGACGAGGCGCCATTAGAGCGCGGAAGCGGGGCAGGGTGCCAAAAGAAATTCGGCGTCGGCAGCGGAAAACGTTAACCTATGCAGCCGAATTGTCCGCATCTACCTGAGGTACACCCGTGTTTTCCCAATTCGCCCTGCACGAACGCCTGCTCAAAGCCGTGGCCGAGCTGAAATTTGTCGAGCCGACCCCGGTGCAGGCGGCGGCCATCCCCCTGGCCCTGCAAGGGCGCGACCTGCGCGTGACGGCGCAGACTGGCAGCGGCAAGACCGCCGCCTTCGTGCTGCCGCTGCTCAACCGTCTGGTCGACCTCAGCGGTCCGCGCGTGGAAATCCGTGCCTTGATCCTGCTGCCGACCCGCGAGCTGGCCCAGCAGACCCTCAAGCAGGTGCAACTGTTCTCGCAGTTCACCTACATCAAGTCTGGCCTGATCACTGGCGGTGAAGACTTCAAGGAACAAGCGGCGATGCTGCGCAAGGTGCCGGACGTGCTGATCGGCACGCCGGGCCGCCTGCTCGAGCACCTCAACGCCGGCAACCTCGACCTGTCGCACGTGCAGGTGCTGATCCTCGACGAAGCTGACCGCATGCTCGACATGGGCTTCGCCGACGACATGGAGCGCCTGTGCAAAGAGTGCGAGCAGCGCGAGCAGACCCTGCTGTTCTCCGCCACCACTGGCGGCGCGGCGCTGCGCGACATCATTGGCAAAGTGCTGAAGGATCCTGAGCACCTGATGCTCAACAGCGTCTCCCAACTGGCCGAAGGCACCCGCCAGCAGATCATCACCGCCGACCACGACCAGCACAAAGAGCAGATCGTGCAGTGGTTGCTGGCCAACGAGACCTTCGACAAGGCGATCATCTTCACCAACACCCGGGCCCTGGCCGACCGCATCTACGGTCACCTGGTGGCCAAGGACGTCAAGGCCTTCGTGCTGCATGGCGAGAAGGACCAGAAGGACCGCAAGCTGGCCATCGAGCGCTTCAAGCAGGGCAGCTCCAAGGTGCTGGTGGCCACCGACGTGGCCGCGCGCGGCCTGGACATCGATGGCCTGGACCTGGTGATCAACTTCGACATGCCGCGCAGCGGCGACGAGTACGTGCACCGCGTCGGCCGCACCGGGCGTGCCGGTGGCGAAGGTCTGGCGATCTCGCTGATCACCCACAACGACTGGAACCTGATGTCGAGCATCGAGCGCTACCTCAAGCAGCAGTTCGAGCGCCGGGTGATCAAGGAGGTCAAGGGCACCTACAGCGGGCCGAAGAAGGTCAAGGCGTCGGGCAAGGCGGCGGGCGTGAAGAAGAAAAAGACCGACAAGAAGGCCGGTGACAAGAAGGCAGTGGCCAAGCGCAAGCCGAGCGCCAAGCCGCGTCCGAACGCGCCGCTGACCAGCGCTGATGGCCTGGCGCCGCTGAAAAAGCGGGCGCCGAAGGCCGAGTAATTGCACAACGGTGCAGGAGCGGCGCGAGGTCGCTCCTGCACCGGTATGGCCCGTGATTATCCTGCCTTGCGCTCCGCTTCCTTCAACTCCTGAATCCGCTTGTCGATCAGCTGGCATTTGTCCGGCAGGTCTTTGCTCGCCGTGCCCAACTCCATGCCCTGGAGTTCTTCGTTGATTTCCTTGGCCTTCTGCGGGTTCTGCTCGGTCAGTTGCGTCACCAGCCCTGCCAGTTCCTCTCGTTTTTGCGTCGCCTCGTCGGGCGTGCACGCCCAGGCGGGCAGGGCGCAGGACAGGCTGGCGAACAGGGTTATGCGGCACAGAACGTTCATCGTCGTTTCCTCCTTGTGCAGTCACAGGGTGGAGTAGCGCCCGGCGGCAAAGGTTCAGGTCAATGACCCAGAGGGCTTGGTAGTACAGCTGATGGCAAATTGACGTCAAAAAGCCATGAGGTTATGCTTCGCCCCCCGTTTTTTACCGTCCAGGGACTGGAACATGGCGACATGGTTTCGCACGCGCGCCGCTCACGCGCTCCTGCTGCTGACTGTTGGTTTCTCCGGCGCCGACGCCCTGGCCGCCACGCCGCTGGAGCAAGACCTCATTCGCGATCGTCAGGACCGCCTGCTGCAAGAACAGCAGCGGCGCCTCGATGAGCTGCGCGACCTGCCTGGTAACACGCCGGCGCCCAGCACCCAGCCGCTGCCCGAAGACACCCGCTGCTTCACCATCCGCACCCTCGAAATCAAGGGGGCCGACAGCCTCAGCGCCGCCGACCGCGAGCGTCTGACCAAGCCCTTCATCGGCCAGTGCCTGGGCGTCAGTCAACTCAATGTCCTGCTCAAGGCCATCACCGACCTGTACCTGGACCGTGGCTTGGTCACCAGCCGCGCTTATCTGCCGCAGCAGGACCTGTCCAGCGGTCACCTGCAGGTGCTGGTGGTCGAAGGGCGTGTGCAAGGTCTGCGGGCTGACCCGGCCAGCGGTCTGTCGCCGCGTGAGATCGCCATGGCCTTCCCCGGCCGTGAAGGCGAGGTGCTCAACCTGCGCGAGATCGAGCAGATGGTCGATCAGCTCAATCGCCTGCCTTCGACCCGTGCGCAAATGGAGCTGCTGCCCGGTGACGCCGTCGGCGCCAGTGTGGTGCAGGTCAAAGGCCAGCCCGACAAGCCCTGGCGCGCCTCACTGTCGCGCAACAACGAAGGCCAGCGCAGCACCGGCGAGCAGCAGGTCAACCTGGGTTTCGAATGGGACAGCCCCCTGGGCCTGGCCGACCAACTGAGCCTGCGCGGCGGTCACGATGTGGTCAGCGACCACACGCAAGGGTCGAAGAACGGTACGCTGGCGTACAACCTGCCCTGGGGGTGGTGGAACTTCAGCTACAGCTACAGCGAGTCCGATTATCGCTCCGAAGCCCAGGCCAACGGCTTCACGTTCAAGCAGACCGGCGACAGCCAGAACCACCAACTGCGCGCCGACCGTGTGCTGCACCGCGATGCCACCAGCAAGACCTCGGTGAACGTCGGCCTGGCGCACCTGCGCACCAACAACTACATCGAAGACAGCCGCCTGCAAGCCAGCAGCAACCGCCTCAGCGAAGCGCAGTTCGGCATCAACCACGGTCGGCGTATCGGCACCGCCTTCGTCAACCTTGACCTTGGCACTCAGTCGGGCATCGGCGCCTTCGACGCCCAGAGCAACAGCCATCCCCAGCCCGGCGAGCCAGTGGCGCGCTACCGCAAGTACACCGCCACGCTGAGCTACGTGCAAGGCTTCCAAGTGCTTGGCGAGAACCTGTCCTTCTCCAGCCTGGCCACCGCCCAGCGCAGCGAGGACGTGCTGTTCAGCCCGCAGCGCATCAGCCTCGGCGGGCTGTCGTCGGTGCGTGGCTTGAAGGATCAGTCGCTGTCCGGGGACAGCGGCGGCTATTGGCGCAACGACCTGCGCTGGACCCGACCGGTGACCTGGCCGGTGTTGCAGCCGGTGATCGCCGAGTACGGGATGGGCCTGGGCTGTGACCTGGGCGTGATCCGCAACGACCGCTACAACGGCGACCGTCACGGCCGCGCCAGTAGCCACTCGCTGGAGTTGTTCGCCCGGGGCCGGCACCTGGCTGCCAGCGTCACCTTCGCCCATAGCCTGGAGCGCCCGGACGCCGTGCCCGACAAAGAGCGTCCGGTCTACTTCCGGCTCGACTTCTTCATCTGACGGTCGAGTCGTACGCCTTGTCCATTCTTCGTGAAAGGGCCATCGCCTGGGGGCGTGTGCCTCGGGGATTCGAGATATGGAGGGGCTGCCCTGAGCAGCGCTGTGTCTTTGCGACCTGCGCCGAAGGTGGCGAGGATCGCGCTGTGTGGGTGTGTTTCAAGCTTGGGGCGTGATTGCAGGGCAGCCAGTCAGCACGCCCGCTGTGACCGACTCCAGAAGCCCACCGGTACGTGATCCACCAGCCACACACCATTGTCCGCTTGATAGAACCTCGCGCCAGCGTCGCGCATCTTCGCCGTATCGATCTCCAGCAACACGGGCTCCCCGTAGCGTTTGCCCACGCCCAGGGCAGTCTGCGGATCTTCGCTGAGGTGCACATGGTGACGTGTGCCGGCTAGCAGCCCCTGGCGTTCGATGGAGGCCATGAAGCGGCTCGCGGTGCCGTGATAGAGCAGGGCCGGAGGCGTTTTCTCGACATGCTGAACATCCACCTGATCGGTGCTGTGGCCTTGGGCGGCGCGGATGTAGCGGGCGTCCTGCGAAAGGGTGAAGCGCTTCTTGTCGTTGGTATCGACCACCTCGCGCAGCGCAGCGAGGTCGAAGTTGCGCCCGTGTTGGGCGGCGTTTTGCAGCAGGGTATCGACTTCGGCCCAGCCATCGCGGTCCAACGTCAGGCCGATGGCGTGAGGTTCATGGCGCAGTACATAGCTCAGAAATTTGCTTATTTCGTCACGCTGTTTCTTGTTCAAACTCGATTTCCTTTTTGTCTTTTTCTTTTTTGGCGTGGGAATTGTCGCCTTTGCACTCCCCGTGCTCAAGGCATCAGTGCTCAAGGCATTGGACTGACAAGCGCCTTGCCTCCTACCGTTACCGACCGAGCGATGCCCCGCTTGAGCGCACAAGGTCATTGACCAGCAGACGTTTTGAACGCCAGCGACACGCCGCCGGTCCCACCCTCTGTACAGCCCTTCGCCCATTGAACGAGGCCACCGCCATGAGCACGAGCACCTACGACTGGGATCTGATCGAACGCCTGCTGCACGAAGTGCAGAACGGTGCCGGTGAACATTTCACCCCGCGCCCCTACGCCGAACAGCACGCGGCAGCGCTGGCCAGTGCCGGTGAGCCAGTGGGCGATGTGGACCGGCTCAAGACCCGCGCTTGCGAATACGAAAAGCTGCTGCTCGACCGTGGCTTCATCGCCCCGCGCCCTGAAGAGGAGGGCGGTAATGGCGAGAATTTCGTGCTGACCGAACGTGGCTCGGGCCTGCTCAGCCTGATCGACAGTGCCATTCCGGGCGCCGACAGCCCGCGCCTGCGCCTCGATCAGGAGAGCGATGCCTTGGACCCCGCCACCTTCGACAAGGTGTCGGCCAAGCCGCAAATCACCCCCGGAGCGGTGTAGGTATCGCCATCGCAACAAGGTGAAACAGTTAATCGACCGTCGGCTGGCGCCTTTCGCGCTTGATCTGCGGCAGAATCGGCCCTATGTGTAGGATTAGACGCAGGCGACAATCAGAACATCCGACTATGATCTGTTTGACGCACCGCAGAACCGCTTCGCCGTGAGGCTGACCCGTAAAGGGGGCAATGATGAATAAACCAATGACCAACTGGCTCCATGACCTCGGCGTCGCCTTGGGTCTGATTCCGCCACCGCTGCAGCCGGTGCCGATTCCCAGCGACGCAGAACAGCGCAAGCGCCAGCCCCGTCGGCGCTGACCGCGACAGGAAAAAGGCCGCCGCCTCCTTGAGCAGGAGGCGGCGGCCTTTTGCGTTGCGGGCGAAAACGCCAGTCGTGGATCAGGCCAGGTTGACCGCTGCCATCGGCTTGCGCGACAGCAGGCTGACCACGATGAAGCTCACCAGACCGACCGCCAGGCTGTAGTAGATCGGCGAGTTGGCTTCCAGGCCATCCTTGACCATGAACAACAGTGCCGTAGCGAAGCCCAGCGACATGCTGGCGATGGCGCCGGCGGTGGTCGCGCGCTTCCAGAAGATCGCTCCGATCAGCGGGATCAGCATGCCGCCGACCAGCAGGTTGTAGGCCAGGGTCAGTGCGGCGATCACATCGTCCACCACCAGGGCGATGGCCAGCATCGCCAGGCCGGTCAGCAGGGTGAACAGCCGGTTGACGTTCAGGCTCGACTGCTTGCCGCCGCGCAGCCGTGGCAGCAGGTCCTCGGTGAGGGTGGTCGAGGCGGCCAGCAGGCAGGCGCTGGCGGTGGACATCATCGCCGCCAGGGCAGCGGCCATCAGCAGGCCACGGATGCCGTCGGGCAGGGTGGTCTTGATCATCTCGGCGAAGGCGTTGTTGGGGTTGGCCAGGTCCGGCAGCAACACATGGGCGGCCATCCCGATCAGCGCGCAGGCCAGGCCGTAGATCACGCAGTACACACCGGCCGCGGTGCCGGCGCGCTGGCACACCTTGGCGTCACGTGCGGTGAACACTCGCTGCCAGATGTCCTGGCCGATGAGGATGCCGAAGAAGTAGATCAGGAAGTAGGTGACGATGGTGTCCCAGCCGATGGTGGTGAGCTGGAAACTCGCCGCTGGCAGCTTGGCCACCAGGCTATCCCAGCCGCCGACCTTGAACACGCACACCGGCAGCAGGATGAACATCAGGCCCACGGTCTTGATGACGAACTGGACGATGTCGGTGAGGGTCAGCGACCACATGCCGCCGATGGTCGAGTACACCACCACCACGCCACCGCCGAACAGCAGCGCCATCCAGAACGGCACATCGAGCAGCACTTGCAGCACGGTACCCATGGCCAGCGTCGAGACCACTGCGATCATCAATGCATAGACCAGCATGATCACCGCGCTGGCCTGGCGCGCCATGGGGTTGTAGCGGCGCTCCAGCACCTGGGTCACGGTGAAGATGCGCAGGCGCAGCAGCGGTTTGGCCAGGAACAGGTTGAGGGCGACGATGCCCAGGCCCAGGGCTGCGCACAGCCAGAAGCCGGAAATGCCGTGCACGTAGCCCAGGCGCACGGTGCCGACGGTCGAGGCGCCGCCCAGCACGGTGGTGGCCATGGTGCCCATGTACAGCGTGGGCCCCAGGTTGCGTCCGGCCACCAGGTAGTCTTCGTGGGTTTTCGCCCGCCGCATGCCGTACCAGCCCAATCCCAGCATGCCGACGGCGTAGATCAGTACAACGATGATGTCCAAGGCCATGGGTGTCTCCGATTATCTTTATTATGCGAGATCGATCCGGGCACGCTGACCGCGCCCGGTGCTCCTCATCGAGTGTTGGCGGGCCTCTATGGCCCTGTCCCACGGCTCCTGCCCGGGTGTTGCATGGATTCGGGCCTAGCGGTGCACCACGCCCGGCAGCACGCAGAGCATTTCGAACAGCAGGTTCGCTCCCAGCAGCGAGGTGTTGCCGGTGGTGTCGTAGGGCGGCGAGACCTCCACCAGGTCGCAGCCGATCAAATCCAGGCCCTGGCAGCCACGGATGATCTCCATGGCCTGGATGGTGGTCAGGCCACCGATCTCCGGGGTGCCGGTGCCGGGCGCCCAGGCCGGATCGATGCCGTCGATGTCGAACGACAGGTACACCGGGCCACCGCCGACCTTTTCGCGCACTTCGGCCATGAGCGGTGCCAGGGATTGGTGCCAGCACTCCTCGGCCTGCACCACGCGAAAGCCTTGGCGGCGGCTCCAGTTGAAGTCGTCGGCGGTATAGCCCTGGGCGCGCAGGCCGATCTGCACCACGCGCTCGCAGTCCAGCAGGCCTTCTTCGACGGCGCGGCGGAAGGTGGTGCCGTGGGCGATCTTCTCGCCGAACATATGATCGTTGACGTCAGCGTGGGCGTCGATGTGCACCAGGCCGATCTTGCCGTGTTTCTTGTGCAGGGCGCGCAGGATCGGCAGGGTGATGGTGTGATCGCCGCCCAGGGTCAGCGGGATGATGTTGTGTTCGAGGATCTGGTCGTAGGCTTCTTCGATGATGCGTACGGCGTCGAGCAGGTTGAAGGTGTTGATCGCCACGTCGCCGATGTCGGCCACCGACAGTGAGTCGAACGGGGCGGCGCCGGTGGCCATGTTGTAGGGGCGGATCATCACCGATTCGGCGCGGATCTGCCGAGGGCCGAAGCGGGTGCCGGCGCGCAGCGAGGTGCCGATGTCCAGCGGCACGCCGATGAAGGCCGCGTCCAGGCCTTCGGCGCTCTGCAGGTGGGGAAGACGCAGCATGGTGGCGATGCCGCCGAAACGCGGCATTTCGTTGCCGCCCAGTGGTTGGTGGAGAATCTTGTCCACGGTGGGCCTCATCAGTCGGTCGATTGTTGTGTTTGTTCGAACCTGTGTCGCGGCGCGCTCGAGCCAGGCACGGGGCCGGCGACCAGGGACATTTCGGCCGAGTGTGCGAGAGGTAGTGGCGCGGAAGAATCGCTACCGACAAATACTTACTTCAGGAATTTCTAAACTATCACTCTCCAGGCGCTGTAGACTCTGTCGGAATTTTCCGAGTGGACCGGTGTGTCATGGCCTCAACGCTGCCCGACCTGAAGCTGCTGCGCATCTTTGCGAGCGTGGTGCGTCACCAGGGCTTCGCCAATGCCCAGCGCGACCTCAACTTGTCCACGTCGGCCATCAGCACCTACATGAGCCAGTTGGAAAGCAGCCTCGGCCTGGTGCTGTGCCACCGCGGCCGTGGCGGTTTCAGCCTGACCAGCAAGGGCGAGCTGTTCCACCAGGAGACCTTGCGCCTGCTTGGCGAGCTGGACGGCTTCGAGCAGTACGCCGCCGCGCTCAAGGGCGAACTGCGCGGCACCCTCAACCTCGGCGTGATCGACTCCACCGTGGGCGACCGCGCCCTGCCGCTGGCCGAGGCGATCGGTGCCTATAGCCAGGAGCACCCGGCGGTGCACTTGCACCTGTCGGTGTCCAGCCCCTACGAGCTGCAACTGGGGGTGCAGGACAACCGCCTGGACCTGGCCATCGGCGCCTTTTCTTCGCGCATGAGCGGGTTGCTTTACCAACCGCTGTACCGCGAGCAGCATTGGCTGTACTGCAGCAACCGTCATCCGCTGTACGCCGAGCGGCGCATCCCCGCCCAGGTCATCACCCAGCAGCGCATGGTCGGGCGCGGCTACTGGAGCCAGGCGGAACTGGCCCGGCATGGCTTCAAGCACAGCGCGGCCACGGTGGAGAGCATGGAAGCGCAGTTGATCCTGATCCTCTCCGGCGCCTACATCGGCTACCTGCCCGAGCATTACGCCCAGGCCTGGGCCGACAAAGGCGACCTGCGTGTGCTGTCGCCCGCGACCTTCGGCTACCAGGCGCCGTTTTCCCTGATCATTCGCCGGGGCCGCAGTCGCGAACCGCTGATCCAGACTTTTCGTGACTTGCTCAAGTCGCAGTTGAACGTCGGTTGATGACCGGCGCCACCCTGGGCCTGATCGGCCTTTTCCTATCACCGCGTCGTCGCGTCGGTGGCTGTTCGTCGAATGGCGTTATCCGGCACTGACGCGCTCTGCTAAACCTGTAAACGTTTTGTTCAATCCCTACACCCGAACCAGCAAGGACCGCCCGCGATGCGCACGAATTTGCCCGTGACCGAGCAAGAAAGAACTTTCCCCAGTGAGCAGCGGCTGATCTCCACCACCGACCTGGACAGTCGGATCACCTATTGCAACGAGGCCTTCGTGGCCATCAGCGGTTTCACCTACGAGGAACTGGTGGGCCAGCCGCACAATCTGGTGCGCCATCCCGACATGCCACCGGCGGTATTCGGTCACATGTGGGACACCATCAAGCAAGGCAAAGCCTGGATGGGGGTGGTGAAGAACCGGGCCAAGAACGGTGACTACTACTGGGTCAGCGCCTATGTCACGGCGGTCTACGAGAACGGTCGGCTCAGCGGCTACGAGTCGGTGCGCTCGGTGCCCAGCCGCGAACAGATTCGCCGCGCCGAGGCGCTCTATGCGCGGCTCAATGCCGGACGTTCAGCGGTGCCGAAGGTGGCGCGCCTGACCCAATGGCTCGGCACCGGTGGACCCCTGCTGGTCGCGGCAGCGATCGCCGCCGCGGGCATGCTGTGGCTGCCGCTGCCGGGCGCCCTCGGCGTGCTGCTGGCCAGCCTGCTCGGCGCCGGCTGGCTGATCGAGCACCGCCAGAACCGGGCCATCCGCCGCACCCTCGCCGATCACCCCAAGGCCTTCACCAGCCCGCTGGTGGCGCTGACCTACAGCGACAACCCGGGTCTGCGCGGGCAGCTCGACCTGGCCATCATCAGCGAAGAGGCACGGCTGCAGACGGCCCTGACTCGCCTGGTGGACGCGGGCGTCGGGGTCAAGTCGCGGGCTGCGCAGTCGGCTGAGCTGTCCGACGCCCAGGCGCGGATGCTCGACCGTCAGCGCAGCGAAACCGACCAGTCGGCCACCGCCATCGCCGAGATGGCCGCGACCATCCAGGAGGTCACCCAGAATGTGCAGAGCACCGCCCATGCTGCCGGCGATGCTGACCAGTTGGCGCAGCAGGGCAGCGAACTGGCGCGCCAGAGCCTGCGCGCCATGGGCAGCATGAGCGAGGCGGTCGGCGACATCAGCCAGGCGGTCGACGCCCTGGCCGAGCAGACGCAGAGCATCGGCAGCGTGGTGGACGTGATCACCGCCATCGCCGAACAGACCAACCTGCTGGCGCTCAACGCCGCCATCGAAGCTGCGCGTGCGGGCGAGCAGGGACGAGGTTTCGCGGTGGTGGCCGATGAGGTGCGTTCGCTGGCGCAGCGCACCCGCACCTCCACCGAGGAAATTCACCAGATCATCGATACGCTGCGTGCTGGCGCCGAGCGTGCGGTGACCAGCGCCGGGCGCGGCGAGCAGATTTCCCGCGACAGCATGCACAGCGTCGAGGCGGTGCAGACGGCGCTGACCGGCATCGTCCAGGCCGTCAGCCGCATCACCGGCATGAGCCAGCAGATGGCGACGGCCTCCGAGCAGCAGAGCCATGTGGCCGAGGACATCAACCAGCAGATCGTGCGCATCGCCCAGTTGTGCGACGAGAGCGCCGGGCAGGCCAAGCAGGGCGCCGAGATCAGCCAGGACCTGGAGCGCATGGCCGAGTACCTGCACAGCTTGGCGGAGCGCTTCAGCCGGTAAGCGCGAAGAGGGCGTCATCGCGGCGATCAGCAGCCACACCGCAGGCCGGTGTGGCACACTGCGCGCCTTGAGGAGAGCCCATGTCCAGACCCCGCTGCACACGCTGCCAGCGTCCGCTTGCCCACTGCCTCTGCGCGCTGATCCCATCGCTGCCCAGCCGTACCCGCGTGGTCCTGCTGCAGCACGCCAGCGAGACCTCCCATGCGCTGAACACCGCGCGACTGGCCGCCTTGGGCCTGCGCAATGCCGAGTTGCTGAGCGGCGAGGTGTTCGACCAACTGCCCGCGTTGCTGGCCACGCCAGGTTATCGCCCGGCGCTGCTGTTTCCCGGCGAGCAGGCAGAGATCGTGCAGCCCTACGCCGAGCACGACGCGTTGCCGCTGCTGCTGATCGTGCCCGACGGTACCTGGCGCAAGGCGCGCAAGCTGCTGTACCTCAACCCACTGCTCGACGCGCTGCCACGACTGACCCTGGGCCAGGTGCCGCCTTCGCGTTATCGCCTGCGCAAGGCGCCGCAGCCAGGGGCGCTGTCGACGATCGAGGCGGTGGTGCAGGCGCTCGACGTCCTGGAGGCGCCGGTCCGGTTCGATGCGCTGCTGCGCCCGTTCGAGGCGCTGATCGAAGGGCAGATCCAGGCCATGGGCGCCGAGACCTTCGAGCGCAATCACGGCCAGGGCGGAGCCTAACGTTCACGCAGGGCCTCGGTGCGCGCCTTCAGCACCGGCTTGAGCAGGTAGTCCAGTACGCTCTTGTGTCCGGTGATGATGTCCACCGTCGCGGTCATGCCGGGGATGATCAGCAGCGGTTTGTCGGTCGTGCCCAGGTGATTGTTCTCGGTGCGCACCTGGATCAGGTAGAACGCATTGCCCTTGTCGTCGCTGACGGTGTCGGCGCCGATCAATTCCAGGCGCGCCTTGAGGCCACCGTAGATCGTGTAGTCGTAGGCGCTGAACTTGACCATCGCCGTCTGCCCCGGATGCAGGAAGGCCACGTCCTGCGGGCGCACCTTGGCCTCGATCAGCAGGTTGTCCTCGATCGGCACGATCTCGATCAGGTCGCTGCCGGGCTGGACCACGCCACCGATGGTGTTGACCTTGAGCACTTTGACGATGCCCCGCACCGGCGAGACCACCGTGGTGCGGTTGACCCGGTCGTCGATGGCGATGCTGGTGGCGGTCAGTTTCGACAGCTCGGTGCGTTTGTCGTTGAGCTCCTTGGCGGCGTCGGAGCGAAAGCCGGCATCCGATTCCTGGATCTTGCTGCGGATTTCGGCGATGGCCGCTTCGGCGCGGGGGATGGCCAGGTTGGTGGCGTTGAGCTGCCCGCGCGCCTCGACGCTGCGTTGCTTGAGACGCAGGATCTCCACCGGTGAAATGGCACCTTTGCTCACCAGTGGCGAAGACATGTCCAGTTCCTGCTGCAGCAGCCCGACCGCCGAGCGGTACTGGTCCACCTTGGAGCGGAACTCGGCGAGCTCCTGGGTCTTCTGTCGCAACTGCTCGTTGAGCGTCTGCTTCTCGCTGGCCAGGCGGCGCTGGCGCGATTGGTACAGGGCGATCTCGTCCTCGGCCACCTGGGGCGCCTTGGCGCGTACCGGGTCGGAGAGCACGAAGGGGCGTCCTTCGGCCTCAGCCGACAGACGTTCGACCTGCGCAGTCAGGGCATAGCGGTCGGCCTCGCTTTCGCCCTTGTTCGACTTGAAGCGGGTGTCGTCCAGGCGCAGCAGGGTCGCCCCTTTATCGACCATCTGCCCCTCGCGCACGAAAATCTCGGTGACGATGCCGCCCTCCAGGTTCTGGATCACCTGCACCTTGGAGGAGGGAATGGCTTTGCCGTCGCCAACGGTAACCTCGTCGAGCACGGCGAAGTGCGCCCAGATCAGCGCCACCAGCAGCAACGCGCCGGCCAGCCACACGGTCAGGCGCGACAGGCACGGCGAGTCCTGCAGCGTGGCGCCGGCCAGCTCCGGCATGTAGTCGCGCTCGGCGTCTGCAGGGGCAGTGCGTGCAGTGTCGGTCAGGGACATGGTTCACCTCACGCCAAGCGGACGCTCATCACAGCGCCGCGCCAATACGGCCCTTGCGCAGGGCCTCGATCACGGCATCCTTCGGCCCATCGGCCACCACCTTGCCGTTGTCCAGCACCACCAACCGCTGTACCAGCGCGAGCATCGAGCTGCGGTGGGTCACCAGCAGCAGCGTCTTGCCCGGCACCCAGTCCAGCAGACGCTGGCGCAGTTGATCCTCGCTGCTGTTGTCCAAGTGGCTGGTCGGCTCGTCGAGCATCAGGATCGGCGGCTCCAGCAGCAGCGCGCGGGCCAGCAGCACGGCCTGGCGCTGGCCGCCGGAGAGCAGTTGCCCGCGTTCGCCCACGGGCCGGTCGAAGCCCTGCGGGTGCTGGCGGGCCAGCGCGTCGACGCCGGTCAACGCGGCCACCTCGAGCAGGCGCGCGGTGCTGACGTGGCGGGCGCCGAGTGTGAGGTTGTCGCGCAGGCTGCCGGCCAGCAATGGCAGGTCGTGGGCCACGTAGCCGAGTTGGCGGCGCAGGTCGGCGACATCCAACTGACGCAGGTCCAGGTTGTCCAGCAGCACCTGGCCTTCGTCGGCGTGATACAGGCCCATCAGCAGGCGACCTAAGGTGCTCTTGCCCGAGCCGCTGCGGCCGATGATGCCGATCCGTTCGCCGGGGGTGATGCTCAGGTTGACGTCGTTCAGGGCCGCTGCGGTCTGGCCGGGATAGCGAAAGCTCACGTGACTGACGTCGATGCCGCCCTGCAACGCGGTGCGTTCCAGCACCTGCTGGTCGGGCTGGCGCTCCTGGGGCAGGGCCATCAGCGCGTCGGTGCTGCGCATGGTCAGTTGCGCCTGCTGGTAGCGGGTGATCAGCCCGGCGATCTGCCCCAGTGGCGCCAGCACCCGGCTGCCGAGCATGTAGCAGGCGACCAGGGCGCCGACGCTCAGGGCGCCGGCGATGATCGCGTAGACCCCGGCGACGATGGTCGCCATGCCGCAGAACTGCTGGATGAACAGCGTGCCGTTGGTCGCCAGCGACGCCAGGTTGCGGGCGTGGGCGTCGAGCCGGGCGATGGCGCCGTTGGTGTGCTCCCACTGGTATTGGCGCTCGCTCTCGGCGCCACAGACCTTGAGGGTTTCCAGGCCGCCGAGGGTTTCGATCAGCAAGGCCTGGCGTACCGCGCCCAGGCTCAAGCTCTTGTCCACCGTGTCGCGCAAGCGGGCCTGGATCAGCAGGGCGGCGCCCATGGCCACGGGAAAGGCCAGCAGCGGGATCAGCACCAGCCAGCCGCCGAGCAGGCCGATCACCAGCAGCATCAGCAGCACGAAAGGCAGGTCGATGAGGCTGGTGAGGGTGACGGCGGTGAGGAATTCGCGCAGGCCCTGGAAGTCGTGGATGCTCTGGGCGAAGCCGCCGATGCTGGCGGGGCGCGCTTTCATGGCCATGCCGGTGATGCGTTCGAACAGCGTGGCCGAGAGGATCAGGTCGGTCTTCTTGCCAGCCTGGTCCAGCAAGTGCGCGCGCACCATGCGCAGCACCAGCTCAAAGGCGGTGCCGATGAACAGGCCGATGACCAGCACCCACAGCGTCGACAGCGCCTGGTTGGGCACCACGCGGTCGTAAGTCTGCATCACGAACAGCGGTACCAGCAGTCCGAGCAGGTTGATCAGTAGGCTGGCCAGCAATGCGTCGCCGTACAGCCCGCGCGAATGCTTGAGGGTGTCGCGAAACCAGGCTTCGACCCGGGGCAGCAGGGGCGCGCGCAGCGCTTCGAGGGTATGCCGAGGGCGGGCGAACAGGGCGTGCCCGCTGTAGACCTGTTCCAGCGCGTGACGCTGCACCCACTGCTCGCCGCCTTCGGCCTCGCAGGGCAGGATCAGCGCCTGGCCGTCCTCGCCCCAACGTTGCAGCACGGCGCTGCGGCCATCGCTCAACAGCAGCAGCACGGGCAGGTTCAGCGCACTGATCGCGCCCAGTTCACGGCGCAGCACCCGCGCCTGCAGCCCGGCGCGTGCGGCGGCACGCGGCAGCAGGGCCAGGTCCAGGCGCTGCTCGGGCAGCGGCAGGCCGGCACACAGGCTGGCACGGCTGGCCGCGCAGCCGTGCACCTTGCACAGGATCAGCAGGCCGTCGAGGAGGGGGTCGTCCGCCGCCTCGGGCGGCGGTGTGCGGTGCAGTGACGTCACGATGGCCTACTCCTGTCGCGCGGGACGGGAAGCGGTCGAGGCGCACGCCCGACCGCGTCGCAGGGCTTAACGCATTTCGGGCAATTGCGCCTGAGTACGGACTTCGGTGGTGGCGATGGCTTCCGGCGGCAGGGTGATGCGCTGCTTGGTCAGCAGCTCGCCCATGGTCGCCAGCACGCGGTACATCGAGTACTCCTCGGTGTAGCGCACTTCGGTGTAGCGGCGGTTGGCGTTGTACAGCTCGTTTTCGCTGTCGAGCACGTCGAGCAGGGTGCGTTGGCCCAGACCGAACTGGTCCTGGTACGCCGCGCGCACCCGCGTGGTGGTCTCGGCGTATTCGCGGGCGCTCGGGGTCTGCTTGCGCGCATTGTTCATGGCGTTCCACGCCAGGCTCAGGTTCTCGGTGAGCTCGCGCAGGGCGTTGTTGCGGATGTCCATGGCCTGGTTGATCTTGTACGAATCAGACTCCAGGCGCGCCTTGTCGCTGCCGCCACGGAACAGGTTGTAGCTGAGCTCGACGCCGGCTTGCCAGTCGTTGTTGCTGTGACCGCGCTCACCGCCGGTGTTGTTGTTGGCGCCGGTGGCCAGCACCGCATCCAGGCGCGGGTAGAAGGGCGACTTGGCCACTTCGTACTGCTTCTCGGCGGCATTCACGTCGGCTTGTGCCGATTTCAGGTACGGGTTGTTCTCGCGCATGCCCTGGCGGGCTTCGTCCAGTGTGTTGGGCATCTGGATCTTGATGCTGCTCGGTGCTTCCAGCTCGTCCGGCTGACGGCCGACGACGCTGTAGAAGTTGGCCTCGGCGTCGGCCAGGTCCACTTCGGCGGTGTCCAGGTTGTTTTCCGCCAGCGCGCGTCGGGCGCGGGACTGGTCGAGGTCGGCGGTGCTGCCTACGCCGCGTTCGCTGCGCAGGCCGATCTGATCGTTCACGCGCAGGTGCGCTTGCAGGTTGTTACGAGCCAGGGTCACCAGTTCGCGGCGCTTGAGCACCTCCAGATACACCTCGATG
This sequence comes from Pseudomonas boreofloridensis, assembly GCF_030580795.1. NCBI lineage: Bacteria > Pseudomonadati > Pseudomonadota > Gammaproteobacteria > Pseudomonadales > Pseudomonadaceae > Pseudomonas > Pseudomonas boreofloridensis. The sequence continues at coordinate 174,562 of NZ_JAUQOQ010000011.1, forward strand.
GCGCGCAGCGCCACGTCCTGGGCCACGGCCTGGGTGTAGTAGGCGCGCGAGGTGGCCACCGATTGCGTGCGACCGACTTCGTTGGAGGTGTTGAAACCGTCGAAGATCATCTGCCGCAGGCGCAGTTCGGACTGTGTGTAGTTCAGGGTCGCCTTGTCGTGGTTGCGCGTGCCATCAGGGTTCACGCCACGGGTGTTCTGGTTGTCCGAGCGCTGGCGCCCGTAGCCGGCGACCAGGTCGACGGTGGGGAAGTAGCCGCCGCGCGCGAACTTCACATCCTCATCGGCCGAGAGCTTGCTGTTGCGGTTGGAACTGATCTGAGGGTGGTAGTCCACGGCACTCTGGACGGCCTCGGTGATCGACATCGCCTGTGCGTTGGCACAGACCATGGCCAACAAGATGGCGCTGGTGATGGGGGTTGGAACGCGCATCGGGTACTTCTCCCTGATCGAATAAGGTGCTGCACTCGCCAAAAAAATGACGGAAATGCATGTTAAAACCGTTTCAGGTTTGTAACAACAGAGCTAAGAACATTTCGTGGCAAAGCTAAGAAGATTTCTTCATAAGTGATATGCGAAAAAAAACTTATGAGCTCTAAGAAAACCGAGACATTGTTCTACACAGTCGCTCGGTTAATTGGCTGAAGTACCTGATTTCCGGGCTTTACTGAAAGTTCCACGTTTGTTTGCAGTGCGGGCGCCGGAAAGCAAAATTGAGGCGTATTTTGGCGACAAAATATTGGCGATTGACTGATGGCTACTTGGTATTAGTCCCTGCGTATTAGGTCCAAAGTGAGCGGGATTTCTCACGGATCTGACAGGTGAAGTGGTTGAACCTGATCGCGTCGCGCGGTTTCCGGAATCGCCTGTAACGAGCACCAGCATCGGAGGCGTATGTTCATGGCGGGTTCAATCGGGGTGGTGAGCAAGGTGATCGGTCAGGTGTTCGCGGTCGCCAGTGATGGTGCCCGGCGCTTGCTGGTGGAGGGCGATCGGCTGTTCGCTGGGGAGCAACTGGACACCGGTCTTGCCGGCGCCGTGGCGGTTCGCTTGGCCAATGGCGCCGAGCTGACCCTCGGGCGAGGCAGCAGCCTGACGCTCACGCCGGACCTGCTGGCCAATCATGCGCCCCACGTCCAGGCGCCCGATCCGACGCCCACCCAGGCCCAGCTCAGCGACGTCGAGCGCTTGCAGCAGGCCATCGCCGCGGGCGGTGACCCGACCCAGGAAGGCGAGGCGCCTGCCGCCGGTCCCGGTGCCAATGGCGCACCGGGTGCGTTGGGCGGTGGGCACAGCTTCGTGCTGCTGACCGAGGTCGCCGGGCGAGTCGACCCTACGGTCGGTTTCCCCACCGCCGGTTTCAATGGCACGCCCGAGTTGGCCAATCGTGACCTCGGCGGACTCGACCCGAGCGGTAATCCCCCAGGCGCGGGCCCCGCGACCAATCCGCCACCTGTCACGCCGCCTGTGACCCCACCGGTCACTCCACCTGTTACACCGCCGGTGAATCCGCCTGTCACTCCGCCGGTTACGCCCCCAGACCACCCTGTTACCCTGGGCGGTCTCGACCTGAATCCCGCAGAGCTGAGCCTGAACGAAGCCAATCTGCCACAAGGCTCGGCGCCCAATCCCCAGGCCCTGACGCAAACCGGCAGTTTCACCGTGGTCGCGCTCGACGGGCTGTTCAATCTCAGCGTCGGTGGCATCAACGTGGTCACCGCCGGCGTGGTGACCGGTGTCGGCCAGTCGATCACCACCGGCCTTGGCAACCAGCTGACCATTACCGGCTATGACGCGGCCAATGGCCTGGTCAGCTACAGCTACACCCTTACCGGCGCCGAGCAGCACCCCGCAGGCGACGGCGCCAACCTGCTGGGCGAGCACTTCACAGTGCTGGCCAGCGACACCGACGGCGATACCGCCAGCGGCTCGCTGGATGTGATCATCCGCGACGACGTGCCCACGGCGGTCAACGACAGCAATCCGCTCAGCGCCAACGAGCAGTCAGTGCAGTTGACCGGCAACGTGCTGGACAACGACATCCAGGGCGCCGACCGCATCGCCAGCGGCCCAGTGGTCGCCGGCACCTATGCCGGCACCTACGGCACCCTGCAATTGGCGGCCGACGGTTCCTACACCTACACCCTCAACCCCGACGCTGCGGACTTCAAGAACCTCCACGGAGGCGGGCACGGCACCGAGACCTTCACCTACACCCTGCGCGACGCCGACGGCGATACCAGCAGCGCGACCCTGACCCTGAACGTCACCAATCTGGACGATCCGGTGATCCTCCGTGGCCTGGACGTGGACGGCGGTGAGCTGACGGTCTACGAGAAGAACCTGAGCACGGGCACCTCCCCCGATCCGGCGGCGTTGACCCAGCAGGGCAGCTTCACGGTCAGCGCGGCAGACGGCCTGCAGAGCCTGAGCGTCGGTGGCATCGCCGTGGTCAGTGGTGGCGTGGTCGCGGGCTTGCCGCAGTCGATCGTCACGGCCCTGGGCAACACCTTGACCCTGCTCGGCTACGATCCGGCCACCGGCGTGGTGAGCTACAGCTACACCTTGCGCGGTAACGAAGGCCACCCTGCCGGCCAGGGGGCGAACAGCCTGAGCGAGCATTTCAGTGTGATTGCCCAGGACACGGACGGCAGCCGCGCCACGGCCAGCCTGGACGTCAACATTGTCGACGACGTGCCTCAGGCGTCTAGCGACGTCGCCACGGTCTACGAGGGCGGCACCGTCAGCGCCAACGTGTTGGTCAACGATGTGATCGGCGCCGATGTTCGGGCCGACGGCCAGTATGTGGTGGGCGTGCGCGCGGGCGCCGACACCTCGACGTCGGCCAGCGGCAACCTGGGAACTGCCGTGGTGGGCCTGTATGGCACCCTGACCCTCGATGGCGCCGGTAATGCGGTCTACCACGCCAATCCCAATGTCGCACCGCCCTCCGGTGCGGTCGATGTCTTCGTCTACACCTTGCGCGACGGAGACGGCGACGAGAGCACTACCACCTTGACCATCGATGTCCGCGACTGTGCACTGATCGTCGGTCCCAACGATGGGGTGACGGTGTACGAGAAGGCGCTCGATCTGATCAAGGACGGCAACGACCTCGCCCCTGGCACCGTGGTGGGCAGCGACCCGCAGTCGAACGCGGAAACCGCGTCCGGAACGTTGGCCGGAACGGTGAGTGGCGGCGTAGGGGCCTTGACCTTCGCGCTGGTGGGCAACGCTGTCGGCCAATACGGCCAGATCCAGCTCAACGCCGATGGTTCCTACACCTACACGCTTACCTCGGCGCCGAAGTCGCCGGACAACCTCAATGACGGGGCGAATACGCTGACGGAGTCGTTCACCTATCAGGTGAAGGATTCGCTGGGTAACTCGACCACGGGCACCGTGGTCATCAGCATCGTCG